>DIXG01000018.1 GCA_002436005.1 Anaerolineaceae bacterium UBA6086
AAGAACACGTTGCTCTTAGTGGTTTCTACGGTCATATTGTTGTTGGTCGGCTGGTTATTTTTCCAGTTGCTCAATCAACAAGGTGCGCCAATTTTTTCCAGCAATACAGGCTTCAGGGAATGGTTTTGGGAAATGCGCAGTCTGGACCTGGTTGTTCAGGTTCTTTTGGTTTTTGCTGGCGCATTAGGGATTGCGGCAATTTTACCGGTTGAGGACGAAGATGATTGAACTGGCACTTTCAAGTTGGATGATCACTTTTATTCATATCTGTATTTTAATCGTGTTTGTCTTTGGCTTGTTATGCTTCTTCCTGAGAAAACGCTACATACGCCAGCTTGTCGGGCTTAAATTGATGCTTCAAAGTATCAGCTTGGGCTTGATCCTGACGGGTTGGGAGAAGGGTAATCTTCAACTTTCACAATCCATGGTGATCTCTGCCCTTGTGATCGAAGCAGTGGTGATCAGCCTGGCATTGACGATGATCATCCGCATGGCAAGACATGCGCAGAATGAGCAAGACGCTTTACAGAATGTGTCAGCAAATGAAATAAGAACTGATGATTGATACGAGTATGGCTTTTTTCCTGTTAATTATGTTCATCCCCCTGATCTCAGGGTTTGTTGTCGTTTTTATTGAATCTGCCAACCCCAGGAAAATACTGCTGATCAGCCTCGGTTGCACAATTATCTGCACAATTGCAATGCTTTTACTGGGAGATAAGGCTTTTGAGACGGGTTTATCTTTCATGCGTGAACCAATCACGTTTAGTGTTTCGACGACACCTCTTTTACTGTTCTTTGTAAATGCAATTGCCTTAGTTTTGTTGATATTAACTAGCAGTGAGAGAGATGTTTCGCGTTTGCATGCAACAGTGCTCAATTTTGCCCTCACGTTTGGCTTTGTGGCATTGATGAGCGGGCAATTTATGATCCGCTATATCGCCCTGGATGTGGTCGGCTTGTTAGTGGCGACATCGGTTTTGTCCACATTCTCCGATTCGCGGCATTTTAAGGATTTCTTCCTCATCTTCCAGGTCTTACGACTTGGCGACCTGAGCTTACTGGTTTCCATCCTGTTGATCAACCGCCAGGCTGGCACACTTGACATTACCCGTATGATCAATGTTGGGGCTCAAATGAGCCCAGGACCACGTGCGTGGGTGTTTGCTGGTTTTATGTTGGCGATTTTGATCAAACTGGCCATCTGGCCTTTTGGCATCTGGTTGGGTCGAGCCCGGAGATCAACCTCCAGGGAAGCGTTCTGGGTTTCCGGTTTCCTGATGCCCACTTTGGGGTATTACCTGCTCTATCGCATTGCTCCGATCATCCATGCCAGTGGTCTCTTCCAATACATCACATTGTTCATTGGATTGAGCTTTGCTATCCTGCTTGTCTTCGTCTCGCACTTGGGTTTGGTTGGAGAATACCGTTTTTATCATATGGGCAGTATCTATAGCTGTCTTGTGCTGGAGGTGGTTGCCTTGCCGGGCGTCGAGTGGCTTGGCTATTATTTCGTGGGTTTGATACTCTATCGACTGTTTTTAGCGCTGCAAGCAGAATTCCGCAATACGCTCTACGATCGCTTTGTCTTATTATTCCCGTTTTTGATCAATGTGGCTTTACTCTTAAGAAACACAGGAAATCTTCCTTTTTGGATGGTTATTGGCTGGGTTGGTGCGGCTTTGGTAGTTGGTTTTTGGGATTGGCAGCGCTTCTCAAAACCTCGGATTATCCATGGGAAGCAGCAACCCAAAACTGAACAGGCATTGGACGGTCCTTTCTTCGGTGATCGATTGATCAATACTGCATCGTGGCTGAATCAGATCGTCGAGAATAAATTTTTTTCCGATGGTATCCTGAAATTCAGCGGTTCATTCGTTAGATTTACGCAATGGCTACACCAAAAAATTGAAATTGAATTGTTTTCAGATGGGATTGTCAAATTGAGTAGGTTTTTTGTGTCCGTAGCAGATTGGATTCAAGGTAAGGTTGAACATGGTTTTGAGAATTCATGGACATGGATCGGGCAAAAAATGATGAACATTTCCGAGGTTGCCTGGTTCACGCTGGAAAACGAAGCGCCTGAAAAAACGGATCAGATCGTGGATGGCACCATTCAATCGATCCGGGATTATGACCAGCAAGTACTTAAAAAGACTCTGCGTTGGGATCTGGCACTGATACCACTGTTCCTGATCCTCATTCTAGTATTTTTAATTATTCTATAGAGAGGAAATACTGATGGAATACTATGAAATGCTATTGCCCGGTATCACAGTTGTCCCAATCATCGGGGTGGTCGTGTTGTTGATCTGGCGAAAGGCGAACAAAAAGCAGGCAGCAATCATTGGTATTCTCAGTGAAAGTGTTGCCCTGGTGATCCCACTAGTGCTGCTTTCTGTGTTAAGACGCAATGAGTCCATTGTGTTTTCGCTGCCCTGGATTCCCAACATGGGTGTTTCTTTCAGATTGTCGCTTAATTGGCTTTCATTAACCTTCCTGATGACAGAGGTGATTGTGACCCTTGTCGCCATGGTTTACTCTTTGGGTGAAAAAACAGGGGAAAAGCACAGCAATTATTACTATGCCCTGCTGTTGCTCTTCAGCCTGGGGATGTCTGGCACCACACTCTCGGATGATGTGTTTCTCTTTTATATCTTTTGGGAATTAATGCTGGTCGCCTCGGTTTTGTTGATCCTGGTGTGGGGGCATGGCGAAATTCGATTCAAAGTTGCCCTCAAATATTTCATCTTTACGCATTTAGGATCACTGATGGTGCTGGTATGCCTGATCACCATGTATGTGAACTTTGGCACAGCTAACATGACCGAATGGATGGCACAGGTATCCAGTTTGCCTGTCAACATGCAGGTGTTCATGATCATCTTTTTCCTGATCGGCTTTTCGGTTAAAATGGCGATCTTTCCCCTGCATATCTGGCTGCCGGACGCCCATACAGTTGCCCCAATGCCGGTGACCATTATCCTGGCTGCTGCCATGCTTTCCATGGGCACTTATGGCATCTTGCGGTTTCCCTTTACCTTCTTTACATTGGAAAGATTGCAGCCTTTTGCCATCTGGATGATGCTCGCCGGGTTGGTGTCTGAGGTTTATGGGGCATTAATGGCGTTGGCTGAGAAGGATATCAAGCGGATCATCGCCTTCAGTTCGGTCAGCCAGATGGGTTACATCTTATTTGGTCTGGGAACGCTTACGATTCGGGGCATGCAAGGCGCGATCATGCACGTGGTCTATCATGCCATCATCAAAGGACTCCTTTTTATGGTTGTGGGTATCTTGATCGCCATCACGAACGAGAGGGATATTCAAAAAATCAGCGGATTGGGTTTCAAGTTCCCAGCGTTGTGTATCAGCGCAGCTATTGGGGTCTTGGGTATCTCAGGAATGCCACCACTGGGCATCTTTAATTCGGAATGGATGATTTTTGCTGGAGGGTTTGATTCGGGCGTCTCAATTGCACTGACTGTGATGACACTGATTGGCTCGCTGCTTACGGTGATTTATGCCCTGCGTTTCTTTGGCAGCATCTTTTTTGGTAAAAGGTTGCCCGAAGACCTCCCGAAGAAGGCACCGCTGGCACTGGTTATCCCAACTATGGCTGTGACAATTTTCTTAATCATTCAGGGACTTATTCCCGGACCGATGCTCACATGGGCAATGAAAGGCCTGGCAGGTATCTTTGGGGGTATCTTCTAATGTCCGGAGTGCTGGCGATCGTTTTACCCGTTGCGATCCTGATCGGCGGGGCGTTTATTATCTATGTGCTTGCGCGGTTATTTAACCTTAATAATCGGGTTGAGGCGATATTGACCGTTGTTGTATTGGCGATCGCCCTTATGGCGCTGGTGAATAATTATCATCAGATCGAGGAGCTGGCGACAAACCCTGATGCTGTTTTTGGAGATTTTAGTCCCGGGGGTATCGTACTGATACCGAGTGCATTGGGGATATTCATCATGATCATCTCAATCATTGTATCGATAATGATCACAATCTATTCTGGTGAATACCTGATGCGGGATTCCCGCTATCTAAATTATTACCCCCTCATTCTTCTGACCCAGGCTGGTTTGATGGGGATGTTTCTCTCAAACAATCTTTTCAATCTGCTTTTGCTGACTGAGTTATCTACGGTTGCTGCCAGCTCGCTGATTGCTTTTCGATTCAATCAGCACATCGCCATCCGGGCGGGGTTTAAATATCTCATCATGAATAGCCTGGGGACGATGATGATGCTGCTAGGGATTTATTTCTTATATCGCAGCACCGGGGACGTGCATCTTTTCCACATATTATCCGCACCGGATAATCTCACACGTATTGCTGCAGGTTGCTTCTTGCTGGGATTTAGCCTGAAGGCTGGTGTTTTCCCTTTGCATACATGGGTACCAGATGTGTATGGCCACGCACCCAGCGCAATTGGTGGGTTACTAGCAGGGGTTTTCTCAAAAAGCATGCTGTTCATTTTGCCGGTGATTTGCCTGCGGTTGGGCATGACCTATGAGGAACTTGGCACTTATTTGATGGTTTTTGCCTGCTTTAATATGTTGGTGGGTTCTGTTCGGATGCTGGGACAAAATCTCTTAAGGCGGTTTTTGTCTTTCTCTTCAATTGCACAGACTGGTTATTTGATGTTTGGGCTTGGGATCGGTTTTTATTACAATTTGGATGAAGCCTTTTCTGCAGGATTATTCCTTTTTATGGTGATTGCAATAATGAAGTGCCTGGGGTTTCTTGCATCAGGAATTTATCAATTTTATTTTCGAACCCAGGATATCACACAGCTTCAAGGAGTGGGGCATCGCATGCCTTTGGTGGCATTGTGCTTTAGCGTCGCCCTGGCTGGGCTCGCCGGAATCCCGCTGCTGGCTGGATTCACCGGAAAGTGGATCATTTTCTCTGTTGCATTGATGACAGGCGATCTGTTTGCCATTATTTGCCTGGCCATATTCTTACTAACCACGTTGATCAGCCTGGGGGGCTATCTGCCGCTTCTGGTAAGGCAGTACCAGAAACCTAATGAAGGCGAGCAGGTGGATACTGACAGGCAATATCCTGAGCGCGTTTCCGGTTGGCTTGTCGCTCCAATTGTAATTCTGGCGATGTTGGTTATCCTCATTGGGGTCTTTCCGGGTCCGTGGGTCAGCTTGATTGATTATGTTGTAGGATGGATGGTGATTTGAGCAATATGGTACTACTCAGCCCCCCTGTTGCATTCAGTGTTCTTTTTGTTCTGCTTGTTTTGGGATACCGCTTCATTCAAAAGCACGCAGCAAATGGTCCTGACCATCCTGACAAATTCCTGCCCTATTCTGGAGGGCAAAAGATTCCACCAGCCGAAGTGAGGTTGTCGTATAAAGCCTTTTTCAGATTGGGTTTGTTGTTTGGCCTGGTGCATGTCGCCGTTTTGGTTCTGGCAACGCTTCCGTTAGTGCGTGGATCTTTAATTCTTGGCTTGTTTTACCTGGCTGGTTTGTCGATCAGTGCGGCTGTTCTTGCATTGATTAATAAGGAGAAACCGAAGGAGAAGTAGACGGCATGATTAAAAATCTATTGGATAAAACCTACCGTTGGGCTCAGAAAAACTCTTTGTGGGTTATTCATTTTAATACGGGGGGCTGCAATGGTTGTGACATTGAAATTCTTGATCTGCTGACACCACGATATGATATCGAACGTTTGGGGATTATCGCGGAAGCCTCACCCAGGCATGCTGATGTGCTGCTGTGTACAGGCCCTGTAACCCAGCAAACCAGCGCTGGACTCTGGCAGATCTATTCACAGATGCCCTCCCCTAAATGGGTGGTCGCAGTTGGCAGTTGCAGTAACACCGGCGGGGTTTTTTATGGCAGTGACACCGTATTGGGCGGTGTGGATAAGATATTGCCTGTGGACCTGTACCTCCCAGGGTGTCCCTGCCGTCCGGAAGCGATCATAGAAGGATTGCTGCAATTGAGAGAGAGGATCTCGAAAGATGGATAAGGTTAATTTTGAAGTGCTGAGAGAACAAATTGACTCACTGGTAGGGTCAAAATGTGAAGTGTATGATGCGATTGGGAATGATGATGCACTCATTATTCCATCCGAAAGGTTAATGGATGTGGTTGCTTTGATCGATCAGATTTTTGATGGTGCGCATCTCACGACGATCACTGCTCAGCAGCGAGCAGGACAGCTGGACCTTATTGAGTTAATGTACCATTTCTACCAGAAATTTGCTTTCACGATCATTGTGCGACTTCAGGCAGAAGCACCCAGCATTGCTTCTATCCTCTCGATCCTCCCAGGTGCAGATTTTTATGAACGGGAAGTTGCGGAGATGTTTGGGGTGAAATTCACTGGCAGAACTGAGACCCCGCCCTTGTTGCTCCCGGATGATTGGGATCAAGGTCCGCCTTTTATTCGAAAAGAGGTGATTGATGAGTAAGATATCCATTCCAATTGGTCCGCAGCACCCCCTGCTCAAAGAACCTCTCTCGATGAAGATCGATATCTCCGGGGAAAAAGTGCTTGGTGGTTCTTTACGCCTGGGGTACGTGCACCGCGGCATTGAACGGCTGGCGCAGAAACGCAATTATGTTCAGACGATTCACCTTGTTGAACGGGTGTGCGGAATTTGTTCCCATATCCATACAACAACCTTTTGTCAGGCAGTCGAATCGTTGCTGAAACTCGAAGTGCCCCCACGCGCCCAATACCTGCGTGCATTAATGTGTGAATTGGAACGGATTCACAGCCACCTGTTGTGGTTGGGGATTTTGGCTAAACATGTTGGTTTGGATACCATTTTTATGCACACCTGGCATGACCGGGAACTGGCTCTGGATGTGATGGAAGAGATCACTGGCGGCAGGGTGCTTCATGGGGCGAATCAAATCGGCGGTGTGCGTTTTGATCTGGATGAATCTCATTTCCCAATGATCCATGCTAATCTTGAAAAGCTTAGGTCTCAAATTTTAGGACTTCTGGATATCCTGGAAAATGAACCTGCTTTGATTGCCCGCACAAAGGGTGTCGCACCTGTTTCACAAAAGACGATCCGGCAATATGGCGTTGTTGGGCCTGTAGCACGTGCTTCGGGGGTCGATGTGGATATGCGTCGGGATAATCCTCTGCCCCCCTATGACCAGCTGAAATTTTCGGTAGTAACTATGCCAGATGGCGATGCCTGGGCACGTACCATTGTGCGTGCAGAGGAAATCCGGGAAAGCTTGAATTTGTGTGAAATGATCCTCGAGGATCTGCCAGACGGCGAGGTGAGCAAGCGCGCCCCCCGTAATGTGCCGGAAGGCGAGGTGATCATCCGATCAGAAGCCCCGCGTGGCGAGCTGTTCTATTATCTTCGCAGCGACGGCACCGACCAACCTGCAAGATTAAAAATCAGGACACCTACTCTCGCAGCGCTGTGTTTGCTACCCGTCCAAATGTCCGACATCCAGGTTGCCGATATCCCCGTTGTTTTGGCAGGTGTTGACCTGTGCGTTGCGTGTGCGGATCGATGAGGAGCATGATCTGTGTTTGAAGCATTATTCTATTTACTGATATTTCCCGGCGGCTTTTTCCTGGTCTTGGTTGGATTGGGTTTTGAATGGCTGGACCGAAAGCTTTTAGCGCTCTTCCAAAGAAGAGTGGGGCCGCCCTGGTATCAGCCATTGGCTGATCTGATCAAGCTCTTCAGTAAGGAAGATCTGCTGCCCAAAGGCGGAAATGAACTGGTTGCCACCCTTTTACCGCTGCTTTCCCTATGCGCTGTATTGGTTGCAGGTCTGTATGTTCCCATCGCAGGATTCACGCCTTATTCTTTTGAGGGAGACCTGATCGTCATCCTGTTTTTGATGAGTGTGCCAACCCTGGCTTATTACCTGGCAGGGATCATTTCCATCGGTATTTACAGTATTTTGGGCGGCGGTCGCTCTCTTTTGCAGTACTTTTCTTACGAAGTGCCGTTCCTGATCGCACTATCCGGACCTGCAGTGCTGGCACGTTCCTGGTCAATTGAGGGAATTTTGACAGCACAGTTTACGCTTGGATCTTTTGTGCTTTTTCAGCCGTTGGGGTTTATCCTGGCGCTGGTAGGATTGATCGGTAAATTAAAGCGAGACCCTCTGGATATCCCCAGTGCGAAGTCGGAAGTTGTTGGCGGTTCATTGACGGAATTTTCTGGCGGGAAATTGGGCTTTTGGCATCTGGCAATGAATATCCAGGCAGTTGTGGGGATTTTTCTGATCATTAATCTTTTCCTTGGGTGGACAAAATTGGCTAATCCGTTTGTGGCAATTTTGGTCTTTTTTCTTGAATTCCTGGTGATTGTTGGGATGTTAAGCAGCGCCAGTGCCATCTTTGCCCGACTGCGGATTGACCAGCTGGCGGGCTTGGGTTGGCGAATATTAGTGCCTTTATCCTTAGCTCAAATACTGTTCGTAATATTAATGGGAGTTTGACGTGACTTATTTTAGAAAACGGTTCAGTATCATTTCGGCCATTTTTGAAGCGTTAATTAAGCCGCCCGAAACAGTGGATTATCCAAAGGGTGCACTGATGCTGCCTGAGGGATTTCGCGGAGCCCTTCTCTTTGACACGGATCAGTGCATCGGCTGCGGTCTGTGTGTGCGCAACTGCCCGGCAGACGCACTGCATATGGAGAAGAAATCCAGAGACGAATATAAATTGATCCATTATCCTGCACGCTGTGCCTATTGTGGTCAATGCGAAGATAATTGCCGACACGGGGCGATCTATCATTCCAACCAGCTGGTCAAACCGACCGATAATCCCGCTGGTTTGATTGTTGTGCTGAAAGAGAAGAAGGAGGCATGATCCATTCAGGGGATTAATATTTGCTGGGGGCGATCACACGATTAAAATCTTTTAACACTCGTAATTAATTCAGAGATATTGCGGGAGCCTTTCTTGGTACAATTACTCATCGAGTGTCGCTATTACGCATTATTTTGGTCATCATTTATGTCTTTTGCCAGCCTGTCATTTATTTTCGTTTTTCTACCTGCCGCGTTGATCCTGTATTACCTTGCACCCAGGGGGAATTGGCGCAATTTGGTGCTGGTACTGCTCTCGCTGGCTTTCTTTGCCTGGGCAGACCTGGCGCATCTGCCCTTCCTGGTTCTTTTTGTTCTTTTCAATTATGGCTTTGGGCTGTTGATTGGGCGGTTTTTGAACAGCGAGCGGGTTGCATTTCGTAAAGCGATCCTTTGGGCGGGGGTGGGCGGAAATTTGCTCTTCCTGGTTGTGTTCAAATATCTCGGTTTTCTGGGTGAGATTTTGGACAGTCTGTCCGGTGGAAGATTGGCGATTGAATCACAGGCGCTCTTGCTGGGCGTCTCATACCTCACCTTTTCCAGCCTGTCCTATCTGATTGACCTGCACAAAAAGGTCAGACCCGTTGAAAAGAATTTCCTCAATGTGGCAGCCTACCTGGTGATGTTCCCCAAGTTGATCCAGGGGCCGATTGCACTCTATAAGGAAATGGAGCCTCAACTGGGGCAGACCCGCTTTGATAGTGAAGACCTGGCATGGGGCATTCGCAGGTTCATCATCGGGCTGGGCAAAAAGGTATTGCTCGCGGACACCCTTGCAGTTGCAGCAAATAAGGTGTTCTCGGTGAATTTTGCCAAGATCGGCGCGGATGCCGCCTGGGTGGGGTTGATCGCCTACAGCCTGGTGATCCTGTTTGATTTCTCCGGTTACACCGATATGGCACTGGGGGTCGGGCGAATGTTCGGTTTCAGGCTGCCCGAAAACTTCAACTATCCCTATATCAGCCGCAGCATCACCGATTTTTGGCGCCGCTGGCATATGTCGCTGACCAATTGGTTTCGGACCTATGTTTTCATCCCACTTGAATTCAAACGTAGGCGTGCAAAATTCCTCAGGCAGCAGAGCAACATCCTGCTGGTGTTTTTGCTCACCGGTCTGTGGCACGGCGCCAGCTGGAACTTTGTGATCTGGGGGGCTTATTTTGGGCTGATCCTTGCCATCGAAGCCAGTGGGCTGAGCCGGGCATTGAAAAAGCTGCCCGTGATCCTCCAGCATGTCTATACGCTGATCATCGTGGTCTTTGGCTGGGTCTTTTTCAGGATCAGCAACCCGAATCAGTTGCCGCGCTTTCTGGGTGCGCTTTTTGGCGCCAATGGGCTGACCGGGACACAAACACTGCGATCCCTCAATATCCTCTTTTACATTCCCGTCCTGTTGATTGGGGCGGTCCTTACGACTCCTTTGCTGGCGCGCTTTGAAACGTTGAACTTCATCAATTCCAAAGTGTGGCGGGTTGTGCTGGACATCCTCCTTCTTGCCCTTTTGGTGCTCTCGCTGGCATTTATCCTGTCGAATGGTTTTAAGGCTTTTATGTATGCCCGTTTTTAACGAGGTGATTTACCTGTGAAAAGAAATTCAATCTTCCTGATCATCGCTTTTGCCCTCATTCTTTTGAGCGTGCCGGTTTACTGGCTGGTAAAAGAGGATTCTCCACAAAATATCAATTGGGTGGAGGGCAGGGTCATGAACAACTTTTCGATCAGACACCGGGGATGGATGACCAGTGTGAAGTATCTGCTGCGCGGGGATGCTGCCATGTTTTCGGAGATGCTCCAAAAGGATTTTGTTGATGGAGCTTTCCAGGCTGATTTTGAGGCGGCCGCATCGGACCAGTTCCCCTTCAGGCTGGCGCTGATCCAAACTGCCAAGACACTTGAACGCCTGGTGATTCGTTCCGCCTATGCCCTGACAAAAGACCCTGCAATCCCGGCAGATATGCAGTCAGTTTATTATGTGATGCGGGACAGATCTGCCATTTTTGAACGGCCTGTTCCTTCTCAAGCATTAAAATTGGAGGCGATAGACAGGCGAATTGAAAATTACCAGGTGTTATTAGAGAAATACCCTGAGATCGATTTTTATGTCTACGTGATCGAACGTATTCAATATTCGCGCTTTCATCCGTTGAATCCCTACTTCAAAAATGTAGATGCGGGCCAATTTCTGGAATATTTCCTTGCAAACCACCCTGATGAACTCCATGTCGATCGGCTGGCCCTGACCAGTTTTGATGATTTTCTTAAGGTTTACTACCACAGCGACCACCACTGGAATATCCACGGCGTACTGCGTGCCTACCAGGATATTCACCGCATGCTGCAGCAAAACAACCCGGAAATCTCACCACTCAGGGTTTACGAGGACTTCATCCAACTTGATGGGGTTCATTTCCAGGGAACGGCGGCGCGCAGATCGTTTTATCCATTTGACGCTGAAATTTTCGAGGTAGTGGACTATGATCTCCCGCCCCACCAGGTGTTCATCAACGGCGTTGAGGGGGTCTATGGGGGCAGCGAGAAGTATTTTGCGGGGAAGTTCAGCACTGAGCCCTTTTACAATCATTATGAGGGCTTTTTTGGGGGCGATCTTCCCCTGATTGAGTTTGTGTTTGACACGGGTTCAGACCGCAACCTGCTGGTGCTGGGAAATTCCTATGATAATGCGCTCGTTCCGCTGCTCGCCTCACATTATCATCATACCTACAGTGTGGACTTACGCCATTATCCAAAGTTTTCCCTCTCAGATTTCATGGCAGAGCATCCTGTGGATGATGTGATCGTGATTGGCGAAAATCCTTATGCCTTCGCATCTGAGAAATATTTGATCAAACCCTGACGGAATGCCCATCAAACTATGGTATGATTTTGCTGGTGATCCATCTTTAAAAAAGAAATCAAATCGAGATTCATTGCGCCTCATGACCTTTGTGATTTTTCAGAATTCAACTCGCCCGCACGCCACAAAAAACCGGCTTTCACAGCCATTCATCTATAGGAGAAGTCAATGTTAGGAATCGTTCAAATCCTGGCTGGTTTAGCCCTGTTCCTGTTTGGCGTCAATATGCTCAGCTCCGGCATTGAAAAGCTGGCAGGGGACCAAATTCAAAAATGGCTTGAACGCGCCACCAGCAACCGCTTGAAGAGCGCTGCCTTCGGCACGGTCGCGACTGCATTGGTGCAGAGCTCCAGTTTGATCATGGTGACCATGATCGGGTTGATCAACGCTAACCTGATGTCGGTGGAACAGGCGATCAGCGTGATGTTGGGGCAGGAAATTGGCACCACGATGACGGCGCAGATTGTGTCTTTTGAAATTGGCAACTTTCGGCTGCTGTTGGTGATTATTGGGTTTATCTTTCTCGAATTTTTCAAACGGCACGACTGGAAAAAGTTTGGTGAAATCTTGATGGGGTTGGGCATCATCTTTATCGGGATGGGTTTTATGTCCTCTGCCCTGGATTCGCTGATCACGATTCCCTGGATTGCCCGGGGTCTGCTGTATTTGGGTGAACATGTGGGATTGGGCGTATTAGCCGGCACAGTGCTCACGGGCATCACCCAGAGCAGTTCGGCGGTGACCAGCCTGACGGTGGCGATGGGCATCAGCAACGTGATCACATTGCCCGGCGCAGTCGGCGTGATCCTGGGCGCCAACATTGGCACCTGCATCACAGGGCTGATTGCCTCGCTGAAACTCTCACCCACGGCAAGGCAAGCCTCACTGGCGCAGATCATCATCAACATCTCCGGCGTACTGATCTTCCTGCCCTTCATTGTGCCCTTCGCCACGTTGATCGAGCGCACCTCCCCCTTGCTGCCGCGCCAGATTGCCAACGCCCACACCGCGTTCAACCTTGGGGTCAGCATCCTGCTGTTTCCCTTTGTGAAACCGATTGCCAATGCCGTCAAGAAACTGGTGCCTGTCAAACCTGGGAAAGCGAAGGATAAGCAGACCGTCTTCATTGACGAAAATCAGTACGCGGTGCCCTCTGTGGCGATCAGGGAAGCCAACCGGGAGCTGGTGCGGATGGGTGAGATTGCGGCGGAGATGATTGCCCTCAGCTGCCAGGCGCTGATTGAGCGGGATATGGCAAAGGCAGAGCGGGTGCTCGAAATGGAAGATAAGGTGGTGGACCCGATCGCACATGAGCTGGACACTTATGTGAGCACATTGATGCATGCCGACCTGAGCCATCAGCAGCAGCGGCGCTGTTTCCAGGTGAAGATGCTGCTGGTGGATATTGAACGGGTGGCGGATATGTCGGAGGATATTGCCCAATATGCGCAGGACCGGATCCTCTCTGATGTGTTCTTCTCTGATGAAGCGATTGAAGAATTTAAGTATTTATGGGACTTTGTGCATTGTAATTTTTTAAATTCGCTGAAGGCGCTGACCGACAGGGACGCTGACCTGGCGCAAAACGTGTGCGATGTGGAAAGTGAATTTGACAGTCTCTATCATCAGGCAAGGCAAAGGCACATCCAGCGCCTGGAATGCGGCACCTGCAAGCCCCAGGCGGATGTGATCTTCACCGAGACGCTGCGCCTGCTGGAGCGGATCAGCGACCACGCGGACAATATCGGCGTGAGTGTGATGCGCAATTGAGCGGGGGCTGAGGAAAGAAGAACCCGCGGACATTGACCGCGGGTTTTTATGTGTGTGTGGGGTGAGAGATGAAGTCGCAACGCACCCTACATTTAAAGAAGATTTGTACATTGCCCACTGGTATTCCAGTCCTGTGGATAATTCAGGTTTGTGATAAATCCTTCACATTATAAGGAACATAGGTCAAGTAAGTATGCAATAAATAATGATTTCGGTGGATTGCCAATTTTATTAATTATTGATATCTTATCACATTCTAAAACTCCTAATTTCATCATTAAGCCAGACGATTGAATTACTGTAGATGATATATCTTTCATAAAGGTGTCATTTTCTATAAGTGACCTTAATTTAGGCATTAGAGAATTGTCCATATCAGTGATGATTGTAAACACATATATGAAATGCTTTAAAAAATATTCATTAAAAAGAACTAATATATCTACTGCATTTTCCTGAGAAATATTATTCTTACCACACTCGACACCTATAGCGAAACTAAGTGGCAAAAGTGTGGAAAATCGTTTTAATTCTTCTAACACCTTATTTCTGATATTCTCTTTTTCTTTTCTTGTCAACATAGTTGATTGGATAAAAGGAATAAATAATCCTTGAAACAATTTGTTCACTAATATTTCTGATTCTTCATTAACCTTGGGGATTGTGTTTGAGTGGCTGTGTGTCCACTTTGAAACAATATTAGCTATATGTTGTTCATTTAAGTGAAACGCTGTGTTGATATTTTGTTCTTTTTGTGATTTTTCGTTTTTTCGCATGATTCCTTTATTGTCAATTATTTCACTATCTTTATGATAATTAGAGAATTCTTCAACAATGTTCCCTTGAATGGACTCTATTTTATTTCCATTTTTTGATTGAATTTCTAATAAGCACGAAAGAAAAGGAGATTTACCTTTATCAATTGTTTTTACCATCACCCCGTAAGAGTATTTTCTTCCCAAATCCCCAAAATCAAAGCAAATTCCTCTTACTTGTTTTATCATATCCAGAGTTATCAATGAAGTTTTTCTTGAATTTTCTTCCCCTCTATTTACTATAAATTCATTCAAGCCATTTAAAAAATCAATGCAGTAACCAACTATGTGATTTATCAAATAAGAATACTCACTCGCAATAATGTATTTTTTTCCAAATTCAACACCAATACCCGTGCATATGTTTGACACGCCTATAAAAGTATAAATAATCAAATCTCTTGTTTGTTGATATTCTGCTTGCAAGAACTTAGGTGATAGAATAATTTCTTTTAAAATAGGTACAACAAGCTGGTTTAGCTTATTATTCAAGGTACTAAATTCTTTTTCTGCGTCTTGTGGTACCGTGGCATAACCCTTTTCAGGATTAATTGGTATAGCCGAATGGCTTTCTTCTAATTTGAGAGCCAATGACATCAGATTCTTCATCTGTCTAGTTTCTTTTTCTAATCTTTTTTTCCCTTCGAGAAATTTTAGATCAGATTCAACATTATTAACTAAGTCTTTTCCACAATACCTGCATACAATTGCTTCATCTTGTATCATCTCAGCGCAATATGGGCATTTTTTCATGATTTCTCCTATTTTTAAAACCAATGTGGAATGCATCTATCATCCGAAATTATCCCTCCCCCGTTTTCTCCATCTCTTTCACGATCCTCATCGTCTCCACACTCACCGTGCAGACCCTCATCAGCAGGTCAATCACCTCTTCTTTATAATCAGCAAACCGATAAGTATCGAACTTTTCCCTTGTATAATTTAGTTTTTCCCAATAACCAACTTTATCATATCACAAAAGGAATATTCAAAAAAAGCACTAGCATCGAAAATGCCATACCCCGGCATGATTGCACTTCACCCGTCAATCTCGCTTCGCCGGCTGGATGACCTTGCGATATTCCTTCCTTCACCAACCCCCCAACCCCGCTGTCTTGCTCGTCGCTTGCTGCACCTTCTCGCGATGACAATGTTCTTTTGGGGGAAATTAAATGATGCGTTGAAAATCCCAATGCACGCTACGATGTTTTTGATTGAGGCTTAAAGCGAGATCGCCACGTCGGCGTGCAACACCTCCTCGCGATGACAGTGTTCTTTTGGGGGAAAATAAATGGTGCGTTGAAAATCCCAACGCACCCTTCGATGTTTTTGATTGAGGCTTAAAGCGAGATCGCCACGTCGGTGCGCTGCACCTCCTCGCGATGACAATGTTCTTTTGGGGGAAATTGAATGGTGCGTTGAAAATCCCAATGCACGCTACGATGTTTTTGATTGAGGCTTAAAGCGAGATCGCCAAGGCGGTGCTTTAACGCTCTCTGGCGTTCAAAGAACGCTTGCTTATTCCCTTAAAATGATCTTAAAATTCTACCAAAATATAATATAAATATGATATAATCAATTCTTAAGATAATTTCATCATATTTAGGAGGTTGTTTTGGAAGAAAAAATCATATTTGAAAAGAACGGTGTATTGGTTACTGATAAGCGAGTGGTTGTTGGAACGAACACTGCGCCAATTGTCAACATTCATTCAGTGTCCATGGGGAAAAAGAAGTACATGTTGGGTTTCTTGCTGTCAATTGTTGCAGCACCTGTTGCTTGTATGCTGGGTTTTGCTATGTTGGTTAGCAGGCCAATTCCGACCTGGTCATATTTATTAACCCTTGCAGTTGTTGGGATATTCTTTTTGGGTTTATGGGTTGCTGAGCGTGATGCTACTTATAGTGTCAGAATAAGTGGTGATGTTGGATTTACGGAAATACTAAAATCAAAAGACAAGGAATTCATTCTATCAGTCATTGACGCGATTAACAAAGCGATCGTTGATCGGTTGTGACCCAACATAATTGAACAAAACAAAGCGACAGTCAATTAATATCATGAGGCATTATTGGCATCAGCACTAGTTCCGCCTTTATACCACAGTAAATTGACTGAACCACAAATGTGCCACATTGTGGATTTATGAGGTTTAAAATTGCGTCTAGAGCATTCGGGTTCCGGAAAAACTTTTAACGTAGGATAAATTCGATTCATATTGAGATCGCCACGTCGGCGCGCTGCACCTTCTCGCGTGGACAGTGCTCTTTTGGGGGAAATTGAATGGTGCGTTGAAAATCCCAACGCACCCTACTTTTCTCAATTGGAGTAGCCAATCAATTAATAATATCGCTAAAAATCATTAATTTTTTTGACGGTTTAATTTATAATTGTCTCTGCTACACTTAGCCATTCTATTTCTGTTGTGATAGTTCCATCCATTAATTCTTTTAATGTCATGAAGTCAGTTTTTGATAATTCTTGCAGAACTTGACCAGCTGAAACAATCTCAATGATACTTATTTCATCGAAATATTTTTCCCAATCTTCATCAAGTAATACTGGCATGATTGCGTTTTCTAGAATACGAAAATGTAAGAAATGATGGTCTTTGCTGGGTTCAATAACCCAGTCAACTAGTACACAATTTAGTTTTAATAAATTGTCTTCCCAAGTTACCCTATGGCAATTGATATTTGCTACGTCATCATTTGTTTTTGTTTTAATTATCTCAGTTAATTCGTTCTTTTTTGAAGTGTAGTCAACCGTTGGTGTTGGTTCAATAGTTGGAGTATTTATTGGTGTTAATATTGCGGAGGCTGTTTGAGTTTTTCCCAAAGCTTCTTGAATATCAGCCTCTGTTGGTTGACAAGCAGAAAGAAAGACAAGAAGAATTATGATAATTAATAATTTGAACTGCTGGAAATTATTCATAATTTTTCCTCCACAATTTGATTATACCCCAATCTCCATTCCCTATTCCCTATTCACTTTAACACAAACATGAGCGTGGGGAGGCTCGAACTCCCAACCAATGGCTTAAAAGGCCACTGCTCTACCATTGAGCTACACGCCCATCTTTCAGGTCATTATTGTAGCACGCTCCCCCCCTTGCGTCAACAGATTTACGTCACAGATTTACGTCAACAGATTTACGTCAGCAAATCGCTAATCGATCACCTCGATACTGCCGATCAGCAGGTCAAACAATGCTGCCACCTCGCCCTCGCGCTCGTCATAGGGCAGTTCGCTGATGAAGACATAATAGGCGCTGTCGGTCTCAAAGAACAGCAAGGACATCTGCACCTCGTCCTCGCCAATCATGAACTTGTGGTTATAGCGCTGGAGGGTCAGCCCATCCACCTCTGAGGTGGTTTGCCCCATCATGATCGTTTTTTCTGTGCCAGATTGATTGAGCGTGATGCTCTGGCTGGCAAACGCCAGAAAGCCAGGCTTGTCGAAGGCAGAGGTCTCTTTCAGATGAATCGTCAGGCTGATACAGTTATCTTCAAAGTCCGTTTGCTGGTCTTCGGCGCATCTTGGGGGCACAAGCGCCACATCCCACTGCCCGGGAACGTCGATTTTCGGGGCATAATCCACATACCACTCTGGCGGCAGTCGGAACTGGATGTTGATCGCCGGTTCTTCGCTGATGGTGAAGACTTTCCAATCCTCGGTGGACACTTTAGGGGAGCAGGCGCTCAGAATGAAAAGGGCAATCAGCCCCAGCAGAATGACGGATGATTTGCGGCTTGCTTTCATGTGTTCCTCGATCTGGTTGGGTGAACTGAACGGCATAGTATAATAACAGCGATTAAGATACTTTATCCAGCGGAGCTTGTCAATGGTAAGGGGTGCTTGTGGTGATGTGCTGTGGATAGAGGATGTGTGATACACCAATAGATTGGCTTTAAAGATCGGGATGGGAGGATCGGATGACTTTACAAACAGTGACTGATAAAATCAAGCGGGCTTTTGGCCTGTGGAAAAGCGAAATTACACCGGAATTGATTGCCGCAGCCATCGGTCTGAGCGACACGCAGTGGGACACAGACGGGAAGACGCTGGTGTGGGGCGAGATGCGCTCCGGGCAGGGCGTGTTGTTGGCGCAGCCCCTGGGGGAACCGCCCTACGATCTCTCGGGCGGGTTGAATGTGCGCGGCGGGGTGGGCTATGGCGGCGGCGATTTCACCGTGCGCGATGGGGTGGTGATCTTTGCCGCCAAGGATGGCAGACTTTACCGCCGTTCTTTGAGGCAGGGCTTTCCAAACGCCATCACGCCTGAATTTGGCAGTGCAGCCGCGCCGCAGATTTCCCCAAACGGGCGTTGGGTGGCTTATGTGCAGACCTATGAGGGCAAGGATGTGCTGGCGGTGGTGGATGCGGAGGGCGAGTCCTGGCCGCACAAGCTGGCAGAAGGCGCAGATTTTTACATGCAGCCTGCCTGGCACCCCGGTGGGGAGGGAATCGCCTGGGTGGAGTGGGATCACCCCAATATGCCCTGGGACGGCACGCGGCTGAAGTATGCTGCGCTGGAGGGGGAAACGCCGCGCCTGCAATCCATGCAAACTTTGGCAGGTGATGATGACACACCTGTTTTGCAGCCGGCTTTTTCTCCCGACGGACGCTATTTGAGCTTTGTTCAGAACGAGGGCGAGTGGGATCAGCTGGTGGTGCTCGATCTGTCTGACGGCAGCCGCCGTGTGCTGGTGGAAGGACAGGCGTTGCTGAAGCCCGCCTGGGTGCAGGGTGTGGTTGTGCAGGCATGGTCTGCCGACAGCCAGCAGATCCACTATTTACGGACGGCGGGGGGCATCACGACCCTCAATACGGTGGACGTTGGCACGGGCAAAGTATCGGAGCGAGATCTGACGCCCTACACCGCTCTGAGCCAGCCCTCTGTCAGCCCCAACGGGCGAATTGCGCTGCTGGCAAGTGCGCCAACAGTCTCTTCCCGGGTGATCAGCGTGGGTGAGGGTTCGGTGCAGATTCATCAGCGCAGCACGAGCGAAGCCATCCCAACTGAGGATTTGCCCACGCCCTATGAGATCAACTGGCAGTCGGAGGACGGACAGCGGGTGTTTGGCATTTATTCACCGCCCACCAGCCGCCAATACACCAGTGAGGGGTTACCGCCGGTGATTGTGTTGATCCACGGGGGGCCTACCAGCGCCGTTCAGATTGGTTACAACCTCGAGGCAGCCTTTTTCACCAGCCGGGGCTATGGCTATTTAGAGGTCAACTATCGCGGGAGCACGGGCTACGGGCGTGCGTACCGTGAGGCGCTGCGGGGCCGCTGGGGCGAACTGGATGTGATCGACGCAGCGGGCGGCGCACTGGCTTTGGTGGGACAGGGTCTGGCTGACCCGGATCGCCTGGTGATCAAGGGCGGCAGCGCGGGTGGCTACACCGTCTTGAATGCGCTGATTCGCTACCCGGGGCTCTTCAAAGCCGGGTTGTGTTCTTATGGCGTTTCCAACCTGTTCACGCTGGCGATGGACACCCACAAATTTGAGGAACGCTACACCGACTCGCTGGTGGGTCCATTGCCAGAGGCAGCCGAAAAATACCGTCAGTGGTCGCCGGTGTTCCACGCCGAGCGCATCAAGGACCCCGTGGCGATCTTCCAGGGGGATGAGGATAAGGTGGTGCCGCCCAGCCAATCTGAGGAGATTGTGCAGGCACTCAAGGCAAATGGCGTTCCGCATGAATATCACCTTTATCCCGGTGAGGGGCACGGCTTCCGCAAGGCGGAGACTCGCCAGGCGTATTACGAAGCGATTGAACGTTTTCTGCTGCAGTATGTGATTTTTAGCTGATAGCTCATAGCTGATAGCTCAAGGCTGAAAGCAAAAAGCTCATCCCAATCACGCTGTGTAATCAGCTTACAGGGGGTAGGGTAAGTTTGCAGCGGGTCGTGGGAACCTGGTGGCTGGTAGCTGGTGGTTGGTGGCTATTAGCTGGTGGCTGGTAGTTAAAAAGAAAAGTTCAAAGCTCGAAGGTAAAAGGGAAAGGCATTAAACCTAATTCCTGATTACCTGATTCCTGATTACCTGATTCCTGATTCCTGATTGCCTAATTCCTAACTACCTAATTCCTAACTACCTAATTCCTAATTACCTGATTACCTGATTACCAAATACCTAACTGCCCAATACCTGGCAATTATTTTTAGTGCAGCCTCCAGTAAGCACTATTCACCATTCTCCACTTCATCGAAGGGTTCGACATGGACATACGCGCGGTCAACCTCCGATAAGCCTTCCAGCGCGGCAATTACGCGGTCTTCAATCTCATGCACATCGTCCAGCGAGGCTTCCCCGGGCAGGTTGATGTGCATATCCACCACGAGCTTGGGGCCGACATAATCGCTCATCATATGGTGCACCTGCTGCACGCCTTCCACCTCGTTCGCCGTCTTGATGATTCTCTCGCGCAGGTCATCGTCTGCGCCGGCACCTGTCAGGAAGCGCAGGTTTTCTTTTCCGGCTTCAAAGGCGGCTTTGAAGATCCACAGGGAAACCAGTAAACCAGCAACAGGGTCCAGGATGGGATGGACGAAGCTGGAGCCCAGGATGCCGATGAAGGCTGCCATTGAGGTCAGCACATCGCTGAGGTTGTCCTTGGCTGAGATGCGCAGTGAGGGGCTGTCTGCGATTTGTGCCAATTTCCTGATGACCACAAACATGGCTGCTTTTGCGCTGGCGCTGACCAGCAGGATGATGGTTGGCAGATTCAGTGCAATGGATTCTCCGCCTGAGATGAACCGGCTGATCGAGGTTCTGAGGGCTTCATACCCTGCAATGCCCATCATGACAGAGACGATCAGCCCAACCAGCGGCTCAAAGCGGGAGTGTCCTTGCGGATGGGAAAGATCGGGGGGTTGGATGGCAAGCCACAAGCCCAACACCATGGCAAAAGAATAGAACACATCGGAAACAGAATTAGCAGTGTCGGCATACAGTGCGGCGCTGCCTGTGAGATAGGATGCAACGCCCTTGCCTATGGCAAGCAGGATATTGCCCGCCAGGGTGATGATCAGGGCGGTTCGGTAAGCCCGTTGTTTTTCAGGGTTGGGTTGGTGGTCTCTGATCCATTGCATGTTGAAAGGCTCCTGTTATTTCGCGAAAAAAATTTATGACTTTTTGGTAATTATTTTTTCGCTTTGATCGCTGCGGATTGAACAAGGTCTTCAAGGTTGTCACCGGGTGCCCAACCACGAATGATCTCACGGCTCTGGTCATGGGCTGAAATCTTGATGTCTTTGAAGCCAACCTCGCTTAGCATTAGTTTCAAAAGGTTGATTTCGATGGCGCCGGAGATACAGGCGGAATACAGCTCCAGATCTTCCTGGACTTCCTGCGGAATTTGAGCGGTGGCAACAACATCCGAAATGGCAAGCCGTCCACCTGGTTTGAGTACCCTGAAAGCCTCACGGAACACCTGGGGTTTGTCTGGTGAAAGATTGATCACACAATTAGAAATGATCACATCAACGCTTGCGCTGGGAATTGGTAAATGCTCAATTGCCGCCAGCTGGAAAACAACTTGAGGATAGGAGCCCTTTACAGCGTTTTCATAAGCTTTCTGCACCATCTCAATAGTCATATCCACGCCAATCACACGTCCCTGAACGCCAACCTGCCTGGCAGCCAGAAAACAATCAAAGCCTGCACCGCTCCCAAGGTCAAGGACGGTCTCACCTTCTCTGAGCTCAGCAATTGCTTGGGGGTTGCCGCAGCCAAGGTTGAGATTGGCAGATCCCGGTACGGAATTGAGCATTGACTCGGAATACCCCAATCGTGTTGATAAATGAATGATCCCTTCAGCAGAGGTCCCGCTTTCGCCACCGCAGCATGACTCGGATGCACATCCGCATGCCCAGGAAGAACCCCTGGCAATTTCACCATATTTTATCTTGATCGTATCCTGGATCACTTTATCTTTATTTTGAGCCAATTCTACTCACTTTCATTTGATGAACCCTAATTATATAACAATTTTTGCTGGATAATTAAGTCAAATACAGCTGATGGATTATTTTTGAGCAATCATTTTGATACCGAGGTTATCATTAAGGGATTTGCCGTTTTCTAAACATTGGATTTTTCGCAAGATTGGTTAAGGGGCATACATTCATCATCCCCCGAAGGCGTTGGACAGGTTTGGTAAAGGCATGATATATTCATATATTTGCATATGTTTCATGTTATAATATTAATCCTCTTTTGGATTATGTGAAGTGAACCGGGTTGCGATTAAGTGCCATGAAATCATTGGAAGCAGCAGAAAAAGAGATTATTGAAGAATTTGGTGAGTTTACGGATATCGACGCGAAATACGCGCATCTCTTCAAGCTGGGTGAGGAACTGCCCCCGATGGATAACAGCCTGAAGAATGAGCAAACCCTGGTGAAGGGCTGTCAATCCAAACTCTGGTTTCACCTTTATCAAGAGCAGGGTCATTTCTATCTGCTGGCAGATAGCGACTCGCTGGTGATCAAGGGTATTGCTGCCCTGCTGGCACGCCTGATCCATGGTCGCAGCGCGGAGGAAGTTGGCGCCATCCAGATGGATTTCGTGGATCAGTTGAAGCTCTGGAAACTGGCATCCAATCGCAATAATGGCCTGGTGGCAATGCTGGAGCATATTCATCAGCAAGCGGCAATAATCTCACAACAATCGGAAGGTTGAGCGGCAGGATAGGTTTCTTATGGGTGATTTGAGTTATCGCATGATTTACATCGGCGGCACACCAGCTGGATTGCTGGGATTGGAAGAGCTGTTTGATGCGCTTTATGAGGCAGGGCATACACCTGAGGATGTGGACATTAACGAGCTGCTGCTGCGCGGTGTTCGCCAGCATAACTTTGTGCCCAAACCAGCGGTACCGGACTATCAGGCAGTGATTGGGAATGAATATCAAAAGTATTACCAAAAACGATCTGTGGGTGAAGCAGTTGCCTCCCGGGATTATGGACAATGGGAAGGCTATCCCCGTGAGCAAATTCCGTGGTTCCCGGTGGTGTCGGCTGAACTCTGTAATGGCTGTTTAAAATGCATCGAAGTTTGTCCGAAAGACGTTTTTGCTGAAGAAGAAAACGGAAAAGTGGCGGTGGTTGAGCCGTTCCTGTGCATCGTGGGCTGCTGTTTTTGTAAGACCGCCTGCGACCCCCAGGCGATCCTGATGCCAAACAAGGAGATACTGGACCAGTATCGCCACGGACAGCGGCATGCTACCTGAACTACACAGATGCTGGTGGTAAAATCCTGATAAAAATCACATTGACAGCCGGTCTGAGACCCGTTAAGATGAGCAAGGTGATAAATTCGTTCGATCACAGTGCTTATCACTTGCAGAAGTCTCAATAAGGATTTGGCTTTGAGAGAAAGTGTGTTTTACTTATGAAGCGGAGTCGACAACATATGTTAACAAAAATGAAAGGGGTGCTGTTTTTTTCACTGTTGGGATTGTTTTTGATTTCACTTTTTGTATTTCCGGTTGAAAAAGTCTCTTCACAAAATTCGCAGGTCAATATGTATTTTTTTTGGGGCGATGGATGCCCCCATTGTGCCAGTGCAAAGCCGGTCCTCAGGGCGATCGCTGAAGGCAATTCAGGAATCACGCTGTATGAGTTTGAGGTCTATCAGAGCGAGGAAAACCTGAACCTTTTTTACCAGATCGCTGAAGCGTATGGCACGGTCCCCCAGGCGGTTCCGACGGTTTTTATAGGTGAGCGGTATTGGATTGGATACTCTGAGGACATCAAGGTTGAAATTGAGAGCTATCTCAACCAGTGCCTGGCAAATGGATGTAAGGACCTTGCTGAAGGCATTGTTGATGGTGAGTCAGCTCTACCTACGGCGATTCCGGAGACAGTCACAGAGACTCCCACTGAAGTTCCTGCTACACCTGCTAATACTCCACCAGCAGCAGAGAATGTGGAGTATGAAAACCTGATCACCTTACCTTTGTTTGGTACGATCAATCTATCCAAACAATCGATGCTGATCAGCACGCTCCTGATTTCCTTTGTGGATGGGTTCAACCCCTGTTCGATCTGGGTGCTTTCGATGCTCCTGGCAGTCACACTAAACACTCGCTCACGTAAAAAGGTATTGATCATCGGTTTTGTGTTCATCTTTGTCACCGGGTTGATCTATGCGCTGTTCATCGCCGGGTTGTTCACGGTTTTACGGGTGGTGCGGTTTGTTGGCTGGGTCCAGTTGATTGTCGCCCTGGTGGCGTTAGCATTTGCCCTGATCAACATCAAAGATTATTTTTGGTACAAAGAGGGGGTATCGCTGACGATCAAGGATGAGAAAAAGCCTGGCATTTATAAGGGAATCCGCCGGGTAGTGCGAGCGGAGGATTCAATCTGGACGATGGTTGGCGCTACGATCATCCTGGCTGCCGGTGTTTCCCTGGTTGAGTTTTCCTGTACGGCTGGTTTTCCTGTGCTGTGGACGAATTTGCTCAATTCGCAAAATGTCACAGGTGCGGCTTTCTTAGGGTTGTTACTGGTATACATGTTCATCTATCAAATTGACGAGCTGGGCATCTTCCTGGTGTCGGTCTTCACTTTGCGTAAGACCCGGCTTGAAGAAAAACACGGCAGGCTGCTCAAGCTGTTGGGGGGCTCGCTGATGTTGGCGCTGGCGCTGGTCATGCTGATTGACCCCACGATCATGAACGAGGTGGGTTCCTCACTGTGGGTATTTGCGGCGGCAATTGGTTTCGCGGCATTCGTGGTTCTGGTTCACCGTGTGATTTTGCCCAAATTTAATATTAAAATTGGCTCCCAGGAATAAATTCAACTGAACGCCATTCATTTGGATATCTTTTCCTCAATCTGAAAACCGTCTTAATTTCAGGTCAGTTCTACGCTGTGTTGGGTTCGGAACAAGTCAGGTTATCGCGAATGTGGCGCACGCGCACGAAGAATATCTCAATATCTTGATGGATGGTCGTTTGGAATAGGGGGATCTTCTTAGGTCGGTTGTTTTGATTCACATCAGGGGCTTGATTTTTACATGGGAAATCTACTATAACAGAGTAAAGGAAGGAGGTCTTCATGGAGGATGAAATTGCTATCTGGCAAGACAGAATTCACGAAGTTTTACCGGACCTTGAGATCTTTAAACTGAATCATCGTTCTGAAGGATTGGTGAATGATGTCCTGATTGTGAATGATGCCTGGGTGGTTCGATTCACTACCACAGCATGGGGGGAAGAATTGATGCGCCAGGAACACAGGCTGATTGGGCTGATTCAACCCCACCTGACCATGACCGTGCCTTCGTCAAGATTGGTCAATAACAACGTTATTATTTATCCTTATATTCAGGGCATCACCTTTTCAAGGCAGATTTGGGCTAAAAGGCCAGAATCCGATCAACGCGTACTGGCAGATCAATTGGGTTTATTCTTGCGCGAGCTTCATGGTATCCCGATTCAACACCCCGATTGGGACATTCCACATACCCTGGCGCCTGTTAGCCGGGAAACATGGCTGGATATTTACGATAATATTGAAACCAGGATAAAACCCCTCTTACTGCCCCACCAAATGGATTGGATGGAAGCGCTCTTCGAAGAAGCCATGGGAACGCCAGACTTTTTTGAGTTTGATCCTGTCGTGGTGCATGGCGACCTGGTGCCGTATCACATTGTGTATCATCCCACTGAAAACCAAATTGCTGCAATTATCGATTATGGATCTGCGGGAATTGGTGACCCGGCAACAGACCTGGCCAGCCTGATCTATAACTATGGGGAGCGGCTGGTTTCAAAGCTGGCAGAAACCTATCCTGGCTACGATGCTATCATAGAAAGAGCCCGATTCTACGCCCATGCGCTGGATTTGCAATGGGTGCTGTTGGGAATCGAATCGGGCGAAAATTACTGGTTCACGGCACATTTGGGGGGTGCCCGTGATATTTTTGATTGAGGCTTTCCTTTTTCCTAATCCTTCAGGTTAATGAATCCTATGATCGAGCTTTTTTGATCAGCAATTGTTTCAGATCCCACAGATTTTGAGAAAGCGACACGTGATAGATATGGGGATTCATCAATCGCCGCACACCTGGATCGAGTGCATCGATATCCTGATCCCGTTTTACACGCATCTCCTCGATGCTGGGCTTTTCACAAACCACTTCGCCATCTCTAATGACAGGAATCAATAATTTTTCAAGGCGGCTCACCTGTGAGGCTTGAAGCGCGCGTTGTTTGCGTTCCATGGTCGGGTGGCGGAGGATTAACGGATCCTGGGTGTGAACATCTTCGTCAAAGAGGCTGACGAGATCGGCGGTGGCTTTGCCGCGGTCATCATACACGCGCCAGACCCGTTTGTTGCCCGGGTTGAGGACCTTATCGATATTTTCTGAAATCTTCAATGTTGGAATCCACTCCGCCTTTTCCTGGATGGCAACCAGCTTATAGACGCCATCCAGAGCGGGATCTCCCTGTGAGGTGATCAGGCTGGTGCCGACACCGTAAACCAGCCTTTTGATCAGGCTGTTTGGATCCACCCCATAACGCTCCGCTTCTTCCTGGATTTGGGTAACGATCTGCCAGATCACCAGTTCATCGAGGTTGTTTGAAAGGACGATGGACACCTCAGGGAATCCGGCGTCGTTCAGCATTTTGGCTGCCAAAATGCTCAGATGAGCCAGGTCGCCCGAATCCAACCGGATGCCGATGGGTTGATGACCTTTTCGCTTCAATTTCTCAAAGACTTTAATGGCGTTTGGCACGCCAGATTCCAAAGTGTCGATGGTATCCACCAGCAGCAGGCAGTCATCCGGGTAGATATCTGCGTAAGCCTGGAAGGCAGCCAGTTCACCTTCCCCCAATCCCATGAACACCTGCACCATGCTGTGGGCATGGGTGCCTTTGGGGGTGAAGCCCAGGATGTGGGAGGCGCCCACATTTGAAGAAGAATCGGCACCGCCGATCAGCGCTGCCCTGGTGCCCTGGATAGCCCCCAGCCCCTGCCCGCGCCGTAAACCAAATTCCAGCAGCGGCTGACCGCGGCCAGCCTGCTTCATGCGGGACGCCTTTGTGGCGATCAGCGTCTGGTAATTGACGGTATTGAGCAAGCCGGTTTCCACAATCTGCCCAACTGCGAGGGGACCTTCAACCACGTGGATTGGGACATTGGGGTGCACCACGCGCCCTTCGGGCATGGCATATAAATTGATCGCCTTGGTAGAGAAATCGTTCTTCAGCCAGTTCAGGAAGTCCTCTGCAAAAAGCGGATCACCATTGCTGCTCTTTTGGCTGCGTAAGAATTGAAGTTCCTCTTCACCAAAAACCGCGTCATCCAGCCAATCCAACAGGGAACCCAAACCAGCGTTCACGCAAAATCCAGCTTTGTGGATGCCGTAGTCTGGATTGCTACGATAAAAGTGATCGAATTGAGCGTTTTTTTCGTGGAGCCCCATGCGAAAATAGAGCTGCGCCATGGTTAATTGGTATTGATCAGTGAGTAAAATACCGCTGGCTGTTTGTAGTGCTTTTTGTTTCATAAATGCCTGCCTTATGGGTTAATCATGTGGTTAGATGGATTCAACTCGGATGCCATTTTCGAGCAACCTGCGAACAGAGCAGGCTTTGGCGACCTGGTGCAGTCTTTTGAGTTGGTTTTCGTCCAGTTTCCCTTCAAATTGGATTTTTTCCTGGATGATTTCTTCGAAGCCACCATTTTCATCGCAATCATCGCAATCTTCAATAAAAACCCGGTTATAGGAAGCGTCAACGGTGACGCCCTTGAGTGGGATTTGATGATTTCTAGCATAGGCGTTGACGACAATGGCAGTGCAGGATGCCACACTTGCCAGCAGCATCCCATAGGGTGTCAAATCATGCAGATGCATCACATTTTCAACTTCATCCGATGTTTCATCATTCGGGTCGCTTGCACGGTAGGTGGTTCGAAAGCCTTTATCCTGATAAACAATAACTCGTTCAGACATTTTATTCCTTTCTTGTTTAGATTATGTTCTCCTTTATTATATGGGATAAGCGGTGAGATACAAAATCTACAGGATGATTGAAAAGATTCAAACATGTTAACACTGGCAGTCCAAACCCTTCTCAATGCTTTGCTGATGAAAGTAGGATGGGTGTTTCTGAGCTACCGTGATGGGAAGTGCCATCAGCAAAGGTGAGCCAATAATTTTTACCATCTCTTTGTATCGAAAGACCCTGCCAATTGACCTCGATTGGCCAGGGGTAAGGGCTGGTGCCCCACAAGGCAACACGGTTGGGTGTGAACAGGCGCACGCCTGCAATTTCAAGGAAGAGGCGCACAGGCACCATTCCCTGGATGGCGTTCTTTGCTCCCGAAGGCTGGCCTGTTTGGGTGTTATAAAAGGGGAAGAATCCGTCAAAATCTTTCAGACCGGCAATGATGGCTGACATCAAGTTTGTCAGCAGATGCATGGCATCCTGCAAAAACCCGGCTTTTGCCAGGCCTTTGATGATCAATGTGTTCCACAGGACATTGACCTGCTGCGGCAAACCTTCTGGCAGTTCCTGCTTCCACTGACGCGTTTCTGGTAAGCCAAATTGATTTTCAGGACTTTTCCAGTTTAAGTGGTTCTTGAGCATGGGCTTCAGTTGTTGTTTGGTCATTACCCCCGCCCAAAGGGGCAGCAGACAGGAAATATCACTTTGGGAGAAGTCAGCAGTCTCAAGCACGAAGTAGTCGTCCGGTCCGAATCCCTCAAAGAAAGCGGAGTCGAGAGACGTAAAGAGGTGTTTTGTTGTCAGATGTGCTCGTCCTGCAACCCAGCGCAAGCCAGGTGGTTTAAATGTTTCAGTGATTGGATTGCCAAGCGTATCGCTTCCAAGGAGGCTGACCCGGCCAGCACGGGTGCTGTCATCCGCGGAAAAGAGATGACACTGAAGCCTTTGGGGACTGGAAAAATTTTTGTGGATATGGACGTCGTGATTTGCAGGCCCAGGATAATTAAGCCCACGGTGCGGCAAGAGATGGGAGTCTCGATCAAGGTAAACAAAGCAGTGGGATTTCGGATCCCAAAAATCATTCACCTTTTCTTTCAGATTGTTTGCACTGCTTTCCCATATTTGCAGGTCTGCAGTTTCTCCAATGATGGCAGCCATCTTGTGCAGGGCTTTACTCTCTCGCAAGAGCATGGCGGCGTAAGCAGGGCTTGCAGCAGCCTGGATGTCCAATCCCCTGCCGTATGGGCTCCATGGATCAAAGGTGAATAGACCGGAGTCCATTTGAAGCTGATCCGGGTTTTCCCAGGACAGCGTCAATCCTTTTTTGTCCTTCTCTGGGCTGGTCAGCCTCTCAAGCATTTTTTTGGCCTGTTGATAGGCATGTGCTAAAAAAGTCTCATCCTGGTTGATTTCATATACCTCCAGGCATAGACTGGCAAGCAGCGGGCATTCTTGATAAGGAGAGATTAAATCTGATTTCGTCAGACGTGAGGGCAGTCGTCCGTCCTGATCAATGCGATCGAGAAAGTTTCCGATGATCGTTTGCAGCAGACCCACCTGGGCTGGCAGTAAAACTTCTGAAAGGTGCAGCGCTTCCAGGAGGGTCAGGTCATCCCGTTGGGTAAGGGTTTGTCCCGATTGGGGCTTGATATCTGGCAGGCGGGTGCGCGTGAAATAGGCAGTTTTTGATTTGGGCTCTTTCACCAGATGCGCCATTGCCACTGTTTGTGTCAGCAAGAAGGCTGCATCCCAATCTGGCTGTCCAGTTTGAATGTGGATTGTTTCACTGTTGTGCCGCATCCATTGATCTTCTGCCGATTTTTTCCACGGGCTTTCTGCAGCTTTAACAGCGGCTTTGTAAGACTCCTCAAGTGATGATTTTGACGCCAGGCAATAAGACCAGCTCTTTGATGTTTGTGGGGGCAGGGTCAGGGATAGTGAGAGGGCTGGGTGGGGGTTGGCAATAGCAGAAGGTCCGCCCGTCATGAAGAGGACAGGAAAAATGGATCTCAATTCACCGCTCAATATCTCATGCAAATTCTTTTTGACCGGGTGGGTGGGCGTTCCCCGGTCCATCGGCACCAGGATGGCTGCCATCTCCACTGAGAGGTCTACCGGGTCTTCGGTTGGATTTTCCAATCGGATCCCGCCGGTCAGTATGGCTGGTTCAGGTATGAAACACTCAAATTGGACATGAACTTGATTGATTAATTGATACTGAAAGCGCAGATAGGAGGGCGTAATGCGTGTGATGGTTGGGGGGAGGATGAAATCTTTGGGTTTGCACAGCCGTTGGCCATGGACCAGGATATTTGGGAAGACTCGCATGGACCTGGCGCGAAGGCCATAGGTTGTGTAGAGCTGGAATGGATGAGTCTCCGCGGGGTGAAAATCAACAGACCAGACCAGGTCGGATTCAGGCTCAAATGATGAGAAGAGTCCATCTGCAGCAAGGAGGAGTGTTTTCGGGCTGTTCTGGTGAATGGAAATTGTTTCCATGCTTTCATTTTACCAAGATCCGGGGGCGGTGGATGATGGCAGAAATGACCAGCTGCTGGATGCAAGCCGAAAAGCAGCAGCATTGCAGAGGGCACGAGTGGATTATTTGTCCTGGGTTTTCCGTTCTAAAAACACCAGTTGTTTTTACGAAATCTTATGTTCGGTCAGAGATGACACTGTAAGGATAGGGCTTGGGTTTTTCGCTAACCCTATTCAGCTCAGCCATTTGGGATTCGCTTAGCTCGAAGTCTGAGGCTCCAAGGTTATCCTCAAGGTGTTCCAGTTTGCGAGCGCCAATGATGGGTGCGGTCACGCCTGGGCGCTGCATTACCCAGCGCAAAGCCACCTGTGCCACGCTGCGGTTCAGGTCACTTGCTATGAATTGGAGAGTATCGATGATCTGCCAGGTATGTTCATTCGCATAGGTATCCCACGATTCAGACCAACCCTCTCGGCTTGCCTGTTCCACGCGTGAATTCTCGGGAGGTGCCTGCATGCTTCGTTGGTATTTGCCTGAGAGCCAGCCGCCTCGCAAAGGGCTCCAAATAAGGGTTGCTAATCCTGCATCCCTGCAGAGGGGGAGCAGTTCCCACTCCAGTTCTCGATCGAGGAGGTTATATAGAGGTTGCAAGCTGACAAACCCTTCCCATGCATGCTGCTTGCTCAGTCCAATGGCTTTTTGCAATTGCCAGCCCGAAAAATTACTGGCACCAATGTAGCGCACTTTGCCAGAGCGCACCAGGTCATTGAGTGTGCTGAGGGTTTCTTCCATTGGTGTGGCGCTATCCCAGAGATGAACCTGATACAGGTCGATATAGTCTATTCCCAGGCGTTTTAGACTGGCATCGACCGCATGGTAGATGTGTTTGCGGCTCAGGCCAACGTCATTCGGGTCGTCACTCATTGCCCCTCTCACCTTAGTGGCAATCACCATTTCTTCTCGGGGTTTATCCTTCAGCCATTCGCCCAGGATGGTCTCTGAGATGCCGCGGCTGTAGACATCAGCGGTATCAAAGAAGTTTCCGCCCTGTTCATAAAATAAATCCATCATCTGAAAAGAAACTTCTTTTGTGGATTCACGTCCAAACGTCATACAGCCCAAGCAAAGCTCACTAACTTTGACGCCGGTATTGCCTAAAAATTTTAATTTCACAGCAGCCTCCTTTTTCTTATTTTATTTGTAATTTTATTAAACATCAGATACCGGAACTTTTCAATAGATTGAAGCGTCTTCTTAACCCATCTCATGTGTGCTAAAATTATGCCATGATGGAGAAAAACGATATGGATGAACGATCTTCCGATGAACAAGCTGAAGAACCGATCGATCAGGGAGTTAATGGGCAAGATCAGCCTGCTGAACCCCTGAACGAATCTGCTGATATCCTGGATGAGGCAGAAGAATCTGCTGAATCCGCCGAAATCAGAAAAGAATCATCTGCGCCGGTGTCCGATCTGGAGGATTCCATCACTGATGCTGAAGCTGAGACTGGCTTACCTCAGGAGGATGATTCGGAGTCCGTTTCTGAACCTGCTTCTGAGCCCGAACCTGATTCTGGGATTGAACCAGACAGTGAAGCGGCCGCTTCAGAGCTGACAAGGGTTTCAGAAACTGCCGGTGATCCTAACCTTGAAGGGGATTGGTGGGGTGACATGCCATTTACCCCGATCGAATCTCTGGATGATGAAGATACACAGCCGATCCGGACAGAGCCAGCGGATGATGATTTGACGCGGGTCTCGCCGGTGATCGCTTCCTCAGATTCTGATGAGGATACCCAAAAGGTTCCGGCTGTCCCAGGATCTTTCTACGAAGAAAATTTGGATGACATCCCAACCATTCCACCATCCCATGTGAATTCGGATTGGGTGCCTGAAAACCCCACTTTGCCAAAATATGTCAGTGAAGTGGATAAGCAAGCCACCCGCGTGACTCCAGCGGCTTACCAGCCCGCCCAGCGTAAACCCGATCCGGTGCCTTTTGAACAACCTCCATCGGCACGGGCGAGCGGGCAACAGGGGCAGCGCCCGGAGGGGCAGTCGCGCTCGGCGAAGCCTGCTCGCCCGGTCAAACCCAAGGATAAGAAAAAGAAAAAGAAAACACTGCTGAAAATTGCCATGGCGATTTTCTTCCTGCTCATTTTGGCGGCTTTGGTGCTGGGTTCGTATGTCATCTACCAGTACTTCCGGATCGCCTCGTCTTTACCGGACGTTGGCGAATTGCGTGAGGCGGCAGCTAAGTTTGAAACGACACGGATTTTGGATAAGAATGGCAATCTCCTGTATGAGATTCTTGACCCAAATGCCGGGCGGCGAACCTATGTGTCGCTGGAAGATATCTCACCCTACTTAATTGCAGCCACGATCGCGACAGAAGACAAGGATTTTTACACCAATCCTGGGTTTGATATTTTTGGGATGACACGAGCACTCTGGCAAAACTATACTGCCGGTGAAATTCGATCCGGTGCATCCACCATCACACAGCAGTTAGCCCGGGGTTTGCTGATGGATCCTTCTGAACGGTACGAGCAATCTTATGAGCGCAAAGGGCGTGAAATTGTCCTGGCTTACGAAATCACCCGGAAGTATTCCAAAGAAGAGATCCTGGAACTTTATTTAAATGAAAACTTCTACGGCAATATGGCTTATGGTGTCCAGGCGGCATCGGAGACCTACTTCAATACGGATGCAGCCTCGCTGAACCTGTGGCAGGCTTCCTTCCTGGCAGGTTTGCCCCAGGGACCTTCCATTTATGATATCTACAGTAACCGGGATGCCACGTTGTACCGGCAGCGGTCTGTTCTCGTTTTGATGTATGAGCTGAGCGAAGAGCGCAATTGCATTGAGGTGGGAACAGGGCGACCGCCCATCTGTGTATCCTATACGGATGCCACCCAGGCGGGCATTGACCTGGCAAATTATAAGTTTCCTGAGCTTTCCTTCAACATGCGTTACCCGCATTGGGTCGTTTATATTCAGTCCTTACTGGAAGAGCAATTTGACTCACAGACGATTTATCGCAGCGGGTTCACCGTCCATACTACGCTGGATCCCGACCTTCAGGATCAGGCACAGCGAATTGTTGCGAACCAGGTGGCGAACCTGGCTGGCAACAACGCCAGCAATGGTGCGTTGATTGCGATGGATCCTAACACCGGTGAGATTCTTGCCATGGTTGGATCGGCTGATTTTGACAATGCAGAGATTGACGGTCAGGTCAACATGGCGCTGACGAAGTCTCGTCAACCGGGCTCTGCAATCAAACCGCTGACCTATGTGGCTGCGTTTGAAAAGGGGTGGACCCCGTCCACATTGATTTGGGATGTGCCAACTGAATTTCCCCCATCGACGGATCCTTTTGATACCAATCCGCCTTACAAGCCGGTTAACTATGATGGCAAATTTCACGGACCGGTGACGTTGCGATCTGCTCTGGCAAATTCCTACAACATCCCGGCAGTTAAAACGTTGGAGTTTGTGGGGATTTATGACGACCCCGACACCCCTGTGGAAGAGGGCTTGATTGCCTTCGCCAAGCGTCTGGGCATCACAAGCCTGACACGTGATGATTATGGGCTGTCGCTCACCCTGGGCGGCGGAGAAGTCAGCCTTGTCGAACTGACCTCTGCTTATGGTGTCTTTGCCAACGAAGGTAGGAAAATGCCTGTTGTCGCCATCAGCAAAATTGTTGATCACACCGGGAATGTCGTTTATGCTTATGAACCTCCAAGCGGTGACCAGGTGATCCGGGTGGAACACGCTTATCTGATCTCGTCAATTCTTTCTGATACAAACGCCCGCATACCGATGTTTGGCACCAATCCTGTGATCAACCTGGCTTTCCCGGCTGCAGTGAAGACTGGAACAACCGATGATTTTCGCGATAACTGGACGGTGGGTTACACCCCCGACCTGGTGGTGGGTGCCTGGGTGGGAAACGCTGATTACACACCGATGACCAATACCTCAGGTCTCAGCGGTGCCGGTCCGATCTGGGCAGAATTTATGACCTATGGGATCAACATGCTTAAAGATGGTACACCTTCGTCCTTTGTTCGACCCAGCGGGATCATTGACCGGGTGATTTGCGCGGTATCCGGAACCGAGCCATCTGACTGGTGCCCGATGCAGCGCAGTGAGATCTTTGCTGCCGACCAGCCGCCCGCACCCAAATCTGAAGATCTGTGGAAGCGGGTAACGGTGGATACCTGGACAGGGTTTGCTGTTTCGGATGCCTGCGATGATTTTAGCGATGAAAAATTTGCCATCAATGTTAAGGATGAATGGGCGCAAAAGTGGCTGAAGGATGACCCCAACGGTCGGGCATGGGCTGAAGGTATGGGCTTTTCATCACCACTCTTCTTTGTGCCCAGGCGAGCCTGTCGTGCTGATGACCCACGACCCATCATTAACCTTACCGGGATTTCGGAAGGTCAGGAGATTAAGACCAGTCCATTAGTTGTGACCGGAATGATCACCGCCACCGAGAATTTTGACTATTATCGCATTGAGTGGGGGCGCGGGGCGGAACCCGTGAACTGGAAAGTGCTGGTGGATAATCAGCGGAAACCGCAGGAAACACCAGGCGAATTGTTTGAGTGGAACCTGGAGGAGATTAAGCCAGGCATCCTGACTTTGAAGATCTACATGCACAGCACAGAAGATACCTATGCAGAAAAATTGATTTCTTTCAATCTTCAGCTGCCAACGCCCACACCAACAGAGACCCCTACACCTACGGAAACCCCCACGCCCACGTTGACCCCGACGGAGACCAGCACGCCAACCAACACCTTCACGCCGACAGCGACGGAGACTTTACCCCCACCGGAAAACACCGCCACCCCAACGCCGACAAATTCGGCAACGCCTGAATAGCTGCGATCAGAACAAAGCCAGCTGGGATGAGCGGTATTCAGGTGGGTCTGCCTGGATCTGCTCCAGGAATAGATCCCGGGAAAGCAGTGGATTTGCTGCCAGGTCCCTGATCAGGCGAAATTTTACAACAAGGTAATCGCGATCCAATTTCTCTTTGAGAAGCGGATCGCGTTCCTGTTTAAAGGCCAGGAGGTTTGCACGGCTGCCAGGCAGTATCAGAAGGTGATATTGTGCATCGGGCGTGGATTTTTGGAGATGTCTGGAGATAATGGCAGATGAAAAGATGTGGATGCTGAACACCGGGGATGGGTTTCCCTGTTCAAACCACAAAATTGGATCTCCCTCATTCACTTTGAAGTTTAGTTTCTCGGCGATTGCAGAAAGGGACTGTTTGAGATCGTTGATATCCGCGTTTCTGATGGCGGGATATTCCGTTTCTCTCAGCTGCCAGAGATGTTCCTCCGGGTTCATCAGCTCAGCGTAGGATTCGAGACAATTCAGGATGGTCAGATCCTGGGGGGTGTGAAGCCCGGGAAATGCCTGGAAAAGGGCTGCTTTGAGGGTGGATGCGGTGGTGGTGGTATTCTCAATCAGGTGTCGGACGATGAATTCTTCAACACGATCAATCAGCGGAGGTGCTGCACCTGATGGATCTTTGATCCACCATTCGCCCGTTTCCAGTGAGGTCGATCCGCTTGAGATTCGAACCAGCAGATCAGCATTTTGCAGGATGTTCTCGATCCATTTTTGGGTTTCTGAGGTGGATTGATGCCGGTTTTGCATGAAAATATCCAGCGCCAGCTGGTTTTCGTGGGCTAACCCTGTCACAATGGCGGTGTGGAGTGCTTGAAAATCGGCAGGTTCCCCTTTTTCTTCCAGATAGTTTCGCATTTTAAGCTCTGCAGCCTGGTGGGCTTCTGCTGGTTGGACGTGAGCGATCTGGTGCGGTGTCCAGGTGCATTGCGCAATCTGGTCATCTCTGGATTGTGCAAAGGTGCTTAATTGGAAGCCAGCTTCGTTTGCTGCAAGCAGTGCCGCAAGCAGCAGAAGCGGTTCGTTTTCAGCCACCAGTCCCCAAAACTTCATTCCCGGGTGATAAATATCCTGGATCGTCTCAAATACACTTTTGAGTGCATTGGAATGCCAGTTCCAATCATAACGCTGCCTGGCGAGCACCTGGCGGATGGGGGTGACGGCATCTTGCCCCCAAATCCAGCCTGTCCACAGTGCTGAGAGTGTCCAGAAGGCCTGGTTAGGCCTTGGAAGTACTGTCAGGACAGCCGCAACCCTGGCACCTGATCCATCGGCACCTAATGTATTGGTACCAGCCGCATCGGCATTAGCCGCTAGGTCAGGTTTATCCGCAAGATCCAGTTCTTTGACCCTGCCTTTAAAGCGGAAAATGCCCGTAGCGTTCTGCTTGCGTTCTTCCCAATCTATGACTGGAATGGGTGTGCTAATCACCTGCCATGTTTGAATGGCTTCTTCCATTGCCTTCCAGAGGTTCTTCTCACGAAAAACGGATGGTACGACGATTTGGCGCGGGCGTTCACGAGGTGTGGGGTAAGCCCACAGGGTGTTGCCCTGATCGGCTGCGGAGAGAATCAGGGCTGTCAGCAGTTCTCTCCTACGGGGAGATTGTTCCAGGCTGTCCAGTTTATTGATAATGGTTTGCAGGATGATGATTGGGCGAGCGGGATAGGCGTTCAGTGCGTTCTCAACCTGTTCCCTGAGTGGATCGTCACGGCTGGCAATGCGGTTGAGCGCACGCGCCTGGTGCAGTTGAACCGCCGGGATCGGTGCCAGGCTTTCAATCGCTTCGGCAGTGAGCAGCTGTTCACCGCGTGCACCGCAGTGCGGGCATGCAATAATTGCGGCATAGGGCTGTGCTGACCCTTTTTTCCAGATGAAGGCCTCTGCCTCAACCTGGCGACGGCAGTCCACGCAGTTCACAAAATACAAACTGCGAATGTAGGGTTCCATCCGATCGTCACCTTTGGTGGAAGTTGCCAAATCTTGCAAAGCTGCCACCAGTTCATCCTTTTGTGGGGCGCTTGCCAGCACTTTCAGTAAAAAAGCGTGAATGGGGTTATTAACGGTGACAATGATTGAGAAACCTGCCGCTGCGATTTCAATTGGCAGCAAGGGGTTGAAGCCAAAGGGATCAAGGATCAGTTCGCCAGGGTTGAGATTTTCGCGGCACCATTTGACTGCCATTCCCCTCGGAATAGGCGGCAAAAATCGTCCGAGCGGCAGATCGGGGGGAGGTTCGCTTCCAATGGTGTAGGGCACATTCACCGAACGGTTCCTTCCTTCCGGTTGTTCGATGTGAGGTCACAAAATGCCAGAAGCTGAGGTGCCAGGCAGTTTATTAAAAGGCAGTCAGATCCAGATCAAGCCGCAGCCTTCAAGATCGATACCTGGTAAGGGGCTAATTTGAGCGACTCTACAACTGTGGCATCTTCCATTAACGACTGCCAGCTGCCCTCAGGTAGATTAAATTCAGCTTCGCGGATGGAAAAATTGAGGATCACAATCACGCGTTCATCCTCAAACTGTCGTTGATAAGCCAGCACTTGGTGTGGATCTTCGGTCAATGGCGTGAAATCGCCGCGCTGCAGGGCGGGTGACGATTTGCGAACTGCAACGATCTTCTTGAAGAAGTTCAGGATGGATTGCGGGTCAGATGCCTGCTGCTCCACATTTCGCGATGCATAATTGTCATTCACAGGCAGCCAGGGGGCCACTTCAGAGAAGCCCGCATTTTTATCCTCGGTCCACTGCATGGGTGCCCGGCAGCCATCGCGTCCTTTGTTCAAGGGCCAAAAACGCTTACCAATGGAATCTTTGACATCTTCCTTCTTGCGGATTGGAATATCGCGTAAGCCGATTTCTTCCCCATAATACACGAAGGGTGTCCCTTTGAGGGTGAGCAGCATTGCCAGGGCAACCTTTGCCCGGCGGTCGTCCTCGCCAAAGCTGTAGCGTGTGGCTGCTCGCTTCATATCATGATTGCTGAGGAAATTATTTGGCCAGGCATCTTCGGAGAGTGCCCCATACCACTTTTGGACTGAATCGAGGAACCGTTTTGGATGCCAGCGGTTGCCTGCAAAATCGAAATTGAATGCGGCGTGGAGTTTGTTTTCTCCGCAGTATGATGCAGTCAGTTTGGGATCAGCCAAGAAAGTTTCTCCCACCACATAGGTCTCTTTGAATTGATCCAATATCGACCTGATATCTCCCAGCAGGGGATACATCTCAGGCTGAGACACATCATAAATGTGCTGCTGCCTATCAAAGGCACGAATGCCAAATTTTGGCGGGTTATCTTTCAGGTCCGGGTCTTTGAAGTAGGCATTAAAAACATCCAGCCTGAAGCCATCCACGCCCTTCTTCAGCCAGAAGCGAAACACATCCAGCATGGCTTCCCTTACCTTGGGGTTGCGCCAGTTCACGTCAGGTTGTTCCTCATAAAACATGTGGTAGTAATACTGACCGAGCTCTGGGTCAAACTTCCAGCCTGACCCGCCAAAAATTGCCTGCCAGTTATTGGGTGGGTCTCCGTTTGGTTTTGGGTCACGCCAAAGGTAGTAATCGTGATATGGATTCTCTTTTGTTTTCTTTGATTCAATGAACCATTGGTGCTGGTCGGAAGTGTGGTTTAAGACCAGGTCGAGGATGATGTGAATGTCTCGCTTTTTGGCTTCCTTCACCAGCATCTCAAAATCTTCCATGGTGCCAAACTTGGGGTCCATTTCTATATAGTTGGCAACATCATAGCCATAATCGACATCGGGCGAAGGGTAGATGGGGGAGAGCCAGATGGCATCCACCCCAAGGGCTTGCAGATAATCCAGCTTACTGATGATGCCTTGCAGGTCTCCGATGCCATCGTTGTTCGAATCGGCAAAGGAACGGGGATAGATTTGATAGATAATGCCATCACGCCACCAGAGAAAACTTTTTTTCATTCAAGAGCCCCTTTCAAAACTTGTTGCGGAAAGATATGTCTATTATATTAGATTAATGTCATCCTGACAAAAACAATCTGCAATCTGAAGGGGAATTTACTCACAAATCCCGGTCTAATTCAGTTAAAATGAAGCCAGATATCTTGCACCTCGCTTTGTTATGTGCTAGAATCACTGTTGAGTTGATAAGCTTTGGCTTATTCTTCATACCCTTTACGTCGAAAAGTGGGTGCCCCCCACTTTTCTTTGTATCAAGCAAGATTAGTTTTATGGAGTAAGTGGCAAATGAAAAGTGAATTCGCACTGGCATTTAACGAGGTTGTGGAAGATCGACAGCTATCTAAAGACGTGATCTTAGAGGCTCTCGAATCTGCAATGGTTTCTGCCTATCGCCGAGCCGTGAACGCATCAAGTGCGCAGCTGGTTGAAGCGAAGTTCGATATGGACTCTGGGGAAGTGTTGATCTTTGTGGAAAAGGAAGTTGTGGAAGATGTTCAAAATCCGGGCACTGAGGTTTTGTTGAGCGAAGCCCAAAAGGTGGATCCGGAGGCGCAGCTGGGGGATATGGTTGTTGTTGAAGATACACCAGAGGACTTTGGCCGGGTGGCTGCCCAAACGGCGCGCCAGGTAATTCAGCAGCGAATCCGAGAGGCTGAACGCGAAATTCAGATGGATTATTTTGAGAAACAGGTTGGAGAAATCGTCAGCGGTGTTGTCCAATCCGTGAACAGCAGCAAGGCGACCATTGGCCTGGATAAAAAGGCAGAAGGCAGGATGCTGCGCAAGGACATGATCCCAAGGGAGCGCCTGCGCGTGCATGATCGCATTCGCTGTTTGATCTATGATGTCAAAGACAGCCCACGCGGTCCTGAAATTTATCTCTCTCGGGCACATCGCAATTTCTTACGGCGACTGCTGGAGAATGAAGTCCCTGAAATTTATCATGGTATCGTTGAGATCCGTTCTATTGCAAGAGAGCCCGGACAGCGGGCAAAAGTGGCTGTCTCTGCAACCCAGCAGGGAATTGACCCGGTTGGCGCGTGTGTTGGTGTGCGCGGCGTGCGCATTCAAGCGATTGTGCGTGAGCTGAGCGATGAAAAAATCGATGTGATCGAGTGGAGTAACGATGCGGCTTCCTTTATTGCCAAGGCGATCAGCCCGGCAAGAGTGATCGGTGTGTATTTGACCGAATCTGAGGAAGAGGGCAATACAGCCACCGTGGTTGTGCCTGAAGATCAGCTCTCGCTTGCTATCGGTCGTGATGGACAAAATGCACGCTTGGCTGCCAAGCTGACCGGCTGGCGGATTGACATTAAGAGCCAGGTGGAAGCAGCGACTGAGGCACTGCACAAATTGAAGGAAGATCCTGCTTACGCTGAAATGGCTGTGCGTGAGGCGGAAGCCATGGAAAAAATCGCCATCATGCTTGAAAAGAAAGCGGAAGGGCGACCGCTGCCGCCTGAAGATTACGATTTTATGTCGAGCTTCATCGATCGCGTTGAGCGTCGGCTCGAAAAGCAGCGCCGGGAAGAAGATCTGGAAGAAAAACGCCGACATGAAGAAGCATTGGCAACAGTGCCGCCATTAACCTTTGAAATCGATATCCTGGATGTGGACCTGCCAGAACATATTTTATTCATTCTGCAAGAAGGCGGGATGGACACACTGGGAGACCTGGTGCTCCAGATGCGCCTTGATCCTGATCGGATCCTGGCTTTGAATGGCGTTGGGCCAAAATCATTTGAGCAGATCTCTCAACTGGTTGAACCGCTGCGGCTGACCCCTGAACAGCAAGATATGCTCCAGGAGGCACAGGCTGCGGAAGAACGCGTTCTCGAAGCTGAACCTATCATTGAGACTGTGCCAGAAGCAGCAGAAGAAGAACAAGCTGCTGAAGCCGTCGAAGAAGAGGCGCCGGAAATGGCTGAGGAAGAAGTCACTGCTGAATTTGTGGTAGAACAAGCAGCCCCCAAAGCGCCGGCAGCAGAAAAGGCGGAAGAGGAAAGTCCGGAAGAGGATTTTGATAAGCTCTTCTCATACGACGCGAAAAAATATGGGTATTTCCAACCAGAAAAAGCAAAGTTTGAGCCTGAAGAGGAAGTACCTGCCAAACCGGCCAAGAAGAAGAAGTCGAAGAAACGACGACCCATGGTCGATGATGTTGATGAATGGGAAGAATGGTAGAAAATTGATGAGCAGCGATTAGATGGCCAAGAAACCTAAACGTCGCGGCAAGCATATACCACAAAGAACTTGCGTGGGCTGTAGAGAGGTGCTGCCAAAGCGCACACTGGTCAGGATTGTCAATGGACCAGAGGGCGTGGCGGTGGATCTCACTGGCAAAGCTCATGGCAGGGGAGCTTATCTGCATGATAAGCGGTCATGCTGGTTGCGTGGGATAAACGGCGGACTGGACCATGCTTTCAAAACAAAGCTGACGGATCAGGAAAAACAGGCTCTAACCGTTTATATGGATGAGCATTTTCCTGATGGGGGCAGCGTCCTTTTGGGGGATGAGGATTTGTCGAGATGAGTTAACGTCATCTGGTCGCTCCTCAACTGAAGAATATTGGATCATTGGTCTTTTGAAATCCCATTTGTGGAAATCGAAAGGCAGGGGAATTAAAAAAGGAGGTGTTGTATGAGCGATAACGACAATAAAAAAATCATATTACCTGTAAATATCAGTGTGCGGGCTCTGGCAGAGCAACTGGACGCCAGTCCCATTGAAGTCATTAAGGTTTTGATGGCGAATGGCGTGATGGCCAGCATCAATCAGAATGTTGATTTTGATACAGCTGCCGTTGTGGCAAGTGAGCTTGGCTTTGAACCTGAACTAAAGCAAATTATTGAAGAAACAGCTGAAGAAATGGGTGAGGTGCCGCTGTGGCGCCAGATTATCGAGGATGAGGCAGAAGAAAATCTGCAACCTCGGCCGCCTGTTGTGGCCATGTTGGGTCATGTAGATCATGGCAAAACCTCGCTGCTTGATGCCATTCGCGATGCGAATGTGGCTGGCGGTGAGGAAGGTGGGATTACCCAGGGTATTGGCGCTTACCAGGCTGAACACCAGGGTCAGAAGATCACCTTCCTCGATACACCAGGCCATGCAGCTTTTACTTCCATGCGGGCACGCGGCGCCCAGGGCGCTGATATTGTCGTCCTGGTAGTTGCTGCTGATGATGGTGTGATGCCCCAAACACGGGAAGCCGCCAACCATGCCAAAGCCGCCCGGGTGCCGATTGTCGTCGCTTTAAACAAGATCGATCTGCCGTCTGCTAATCCTGATTTGGTTAAAAAGCAACTTGCAGAAATTGACCTTGTCCCAGATGAGTGGGATGGGGATACGATTGTTGTTCCCGTTTCTGCCAAGAATTCCCAGGGCTTGGATGATTTGATGGGTGCAATCTTGCTGGTTGCCGATAATCAGAACATCAAAGCAAACCCCAAAGGCGAAGCGATGGGGACGGTGGTAGAAGCCGAACTGGATAAATTCCGTGGTGTGATGGCAACCCTGCTGCTCCAAAATGGAACGGTTGAAGTCGGGGATACGATCCTGGCTGGCAAAGCGCATGGACGGATCAAGGCGATGTTCGATTATCGCGGAAACCGCATCAAAAAAGCTGGGCCATCCACGCCGATTGCTGTGATGGGTCTCAATGATGTTCCCCGTGCTGGTGATCTTTTCCGGGTCGTTGAATCGGAAAAAGAAGCACGCGCCATTGTTTCTGAAATGGAATCTGAAGTATCCACCCAATCTTCCGCGCCAAAGGTGACACTTGAAGATCTTTACGCTCGCCTGCAGGCAGGAGAAATGCAGGAGCTGCGGCTGATCATCAAGGCGGATGTTCAGGGTTCACTGGAACCCATTGTGAATTCGGTTAGAGAGCTGGCTGAAAAACAGGCTGAAGTCGATATCAACATTTTGCACCAGGAAACTGGCAATATTACTGAGAGCGATGTCATGCTGGCTGCAGCATCCGATGCCATTGTGATTGGTTTCTCGGTGACGGCGGATAACGCTGCGGAACGATTGGCTGATACTGAAGGGGTATCCATTCGCCTGTATACGATTATCTATCGGCTGATTGAAGATATTGAAAAGGCGCTGAAAGGCATGCTGGCTCCTGAATTTGTGGAAAAGACGATTGGAAAAGCAAAAGTATTAGCCACTTTTTCGGTTTCACGTTTCAAGGTTGCGGCTGGCTGCCGTGTGACTGATGGCGAAATCCGCCGAAATGGAAAGATTCGAGTGATCCGAAACGACAAGGTGATTTTTGATGGTGAAATTGGATCGCTCAAGCGAGAGAAGGATGATGTGCGCGAAGTTCGTGAAGGCTTTGAATGCGGTTTGGCCTTAAAGCAGTTCCATGAATTTCAAGAAGGCGATCTGCTTGAGTGTTATGTTGTTGAAGAAAAGCCATTCTAATGGTTTGAGTTTGGAAAGAGGGAATTATGCCTACTGGTATTAGATTGAAGAGAATCCAGGATCAGATAAAACGTGTTCTGGCTGAGATTCTGGAAACGAAAGTCAATGATCCCCGAATTGATGGGGTCTATATCACGGATGTGGATGTCGATCGTGAATTGGATTATGCCAATGTGTATGTGTCTTCACTGGCTGGTGAAGCACAATCTGAAGATATTTTGCAGGGACTGAGCAATGCAAGCGGCTTCATTCGATATTCACTCAGCCAGGAAGTGGATTTGCGGGTGATGCCAAAGCTGCGGTTCTACTGGGATGAGACTCCTGAGAAAGCTGATCGGATTGAATCCTTGCTATCAGAAATTCGAGAGGAACGCGAAGCACGGGGAATCGTTGAGGACGAAGGGGACCAACCCTTAGAGGATGTGGATGATTAGCGAAATGGATAAGCAGATTGCCGCGCTGATTGAACGCAGCAATCGGATTCTGATGGTTTCACACGTCCGCCCGGACGCTGACGCAGCGGGGTCGCTGCTTGGATTGGGGCTGGCTTTAAAGGACAAAGGCAAGCAAGTGCAGATGGTGCTGCAAGATGGTGCCGGCAATTTTGCCTATTTGCCACAGCATGAGCAAATTTCCCGCTCTCCGCAGGGTGATGTGGATATGGTGATTGTGGTGGATTGCTCTGACCCGGATCGGGTGGGTAATGTGCTTGAAGGCTATGGCAACCCTGACCTGGTGGTGGATCATCACAAGACCAATCTCAATTTTGGGACGTATAATATTGTTGAACCCGAGCAGGTGGCAACGGCTGCGATCATTTTTGATCACATGGAAAGCTGGGGGCTGGCTTTTTCTGCGGATATCGCCACCTGTCTGTTATCCGGAATCGTGGGCGATACCATCGGTTTTCGCACGTCCAATGTCAACTCTGACGTATTACGCAAGTCGGCAGTATTGATGGATATGGGTGCAGACCTGGCAGATGTGTATCAAAACGAGCTGATCATGAAACCCTACACAGCCATTCGCTACTGGGGATCGGGTTTGAACCGCCTCCAATACGAAGACGGTCTTGTTTGGACGAGCCTGACGCTTGCTGACAGGAATGAGATCGGGTATGCTCGAAATGATGACGCTGATCTTGTGAATGTGTTATCCGCCATCAAAGAAGCGAGTATTGCGGTAATTTTTGTTGAACAATCGCCGAATGAGGTGAAGATCAGCTGGCGGGCGAAACCGGGTTACGATGTCTCCGGAATTGCACTCGCTTTTGGGGGTGGGGGGCATGCTGCAGCCGCAGGTGCAGATGTGATGGATTCGCTGCAAAATGTGCAGTCTGCAGTGATCACACAAACAAAGCAATTACTATATAATATAAGAAAAGGTTAGGGCATTCAGCTATTACCCCTTTGGGAGATGGAAAATTATGAGCGAACAAGAGTTTGATATTAAGAATGCTGTCTCGGGGGTGCTGGTTATTGATAAACCGGTAGGTATGACGTCACATGATGTGGTTCAGGTGGTTCGAAGGGGAACTGGAATCCGTCGAGCTGGGCACACAGGAACGCTGGACCCACGCGCTTCAGGTGTATTGGTGGTCCTGGTAGGACCAGCAGTACGGTTGAGCGAATATGTCTCTGCATCCGATAAACGCTACCAGGCGATCATCCGATTGGGTGAGAGCACGGATACCTTCGATGGTGACGGCGAGATCACCCGGCGGTCACCTGTGGATATTACGCAGGAACAGATTGAGGAAGCGCTGACTCACTTCGAGGGCACCGTTGAACAGATTCCACCTGCATATTCTGCTAAAAAGATCAACGGTCAAAGAGCCTATGAACTGGCTCGCAATGGTGAGGAAGTTGAATTGCCTGCCAAAGAGATCGATGTCTATCATCTTGAACTGCTGGAATGGGATACCCCGGAAGCGATTGTTGATGTTTACTGTTCTTCCGGCACCTATGTGCGGGCACTGGCAAACGATCTTGGGGAGCTTTTAGGCTGCGGAGGTCACCTGGTCGGCTTGCGCCGCACAAAGAGCGGTGAGTTTGCACTTCGGGATGCGGTTCAACTGCGAAAGCTGGAAGAAGCATTTGAAGCCGGGGACTGGTATAAATACCTGATCCCGGCAGCGGAAGCCCTGGGTGATTGGCCTTCTCTAGAATTGACGACTGAAGAAGTGGATCTCGTCAGGCATGGCCATCGGATTCCCGTGGAAGTTGAACCTGAAAACCCGGATCACTGGGTCACAGCAATCAGCCAGCAGGGCGAATTGGTTGCATTGATGGAGTATGACCCGGAGAACATGGAATGGCAGCCCAGGAAGGTCTTCTTTTCCTGATCATTGGATGGATTGATTGTGTTTTGATAGCTTTGAAATTTAACGCCCTTTCTTCTCTTTTGAGGGAAGGGCGTTTGAATGTGAATGAAGGCAGGAACGTGGTTTATGGTTGACAGAGATCATCACTATTCAGGAAAAATTAAAGATTTTTTTGATTTGGATTCTCTTGATTTAGAAAATACCCACATCACGATTGGCAATTTTGATGGGGTTCATCTTGGTCACCAGGTTGTGATTAAAAACTTGCTCCAAAAAGCCCGTGAAGCCCAGGCTCCTGCTGCAGTTGTCACTTTTTTCCCTAATTCCTCACATTATTTTCGAAGGCAGCAGGCTGGCTTTTACCTCACGCCGCCTGACGAAAAAGAGGCATTGCTATTGGAAATGGGCGTGGACCATGTGGTCACGCTGCAGTTTGATAGGGCACTTTCAGAGCTGACGCCGCAAGCATTTTTGCTCGGTTTAAAGGAAAAACTTGGTTTGGGCGTGCTTGTCATCGGTCGGGATTTTGCGCTTGGAAAGAACCGGGCTGGCACATTACCTGTGATCGAGGAGATTGGCGAGCGACTCTCATTCCAGGTTTCGCCCATCCAGCCTGTGAAGTTTGGAGAAAGGGGCATATCGTCTACAGAAATCCGTTACCGGCTTGATGAGGGGGATGTGGCATGTGTTCAAAAGCTGCTGGGGCGCTATTACACCATTAAAGGCGTGGTGACCCATGGGGCTGATCGCGGATCTCGGATTGGGTTGCCTACCGCTAATCTTGACCACTGGCCGCAGCAGAAGCTGCCAGCAATCGGTGTGTATGCCACACACGTCAGTCTGTTTGACCGATACCACCAAGGCATTACCAATGTGGGCTATCGTCCCACCTTTGAAAACCAGGATCAACCCAATATCGAAACACATATTCTCGATTTTGATGGTAACATCTACGGTGAACACATGGCACTGGAATTTGTTCAAAAAATTCGGGAAGAGCAAAAATTTTCAGGCGTAGAAGCCTTTCTGGCTCAAATCGAGCGTGATAAAGCCACTGCACGAAAGATATTCCAGGATGACTAACCCAAGACGAATTTACCTCCTCAGCCCCAAAGACCTTTCACCAGAGACAATTGCAGTCACATTTGCTAAGACTTCCCGTTCTCCCCAGCCCTTTGATGCTATTGCTGCGGAATTGACGGATGAGCGTTCAGCGCAATTTCACGAAAAATGGGTTGTGGGTTACGGGCATTCCTCAGTTGCGGAGCATGCCGTTCTCCACCTGGCGCTTGAAAACGTCTCGAGGTTGGCGATTGAGACGATTGAAGGCAATCGCCTGGCATCTTACACTGAAAAATCTACCCGCTATCAGCAGTGGGAAGGGGATGCCTTCTTTGTGCCTGATGAATTAACCGGTCATCCCTTGCGCGAACCCTTTGTGACGACTTGCCAAACGCTTTTCCAGACCTATCAACGCTGTGTGGAGATCGTTCAAGAGCATTTTCAGTCCACAATCTCACAGGATGAGGGCGAATCGCCCAAGGCTTATGCACGAAGAATTCACACAAGGGCGGTGGATGTGTGCCGGTTTTTGCTGCCAGCAGCATCATTAGCAAATGTTGGCGTCACAATCAACGCCCGTGCGTTGGAATATGCAATCTGCAAGATGCTCAGTTCTCCGCTGGTTGAGGTGAGGGAAATTGGAGAAAGTTTATTAGCGGTGGCGCGGAAAGAAACGCCCACGCTGATCAAGTATGCGCAGTGTAACCGTTATTTACAGACAGTCAGGGATGAAATTCGCCAGGCTGGGAAGGACATTCCAATCATGCCCGGTGGCGATTCAGTCAGGTTGGTGACCTGGGATAAGGATGGGCAGTTGGCGATTCTGGCTGCTGTGCTTTACCGGTTTGGCACTTCGGGCAGTTATGAAGCCTGCCTGGATTATGTGACTGCCCTCTCACAGGAGGAACAGCAATCTTTGGTGCAGTCGCTCATGGGCAAACGGGGAAAATTTGATCAGCCCTTGCGCGAGTTTGAATATGCTCAAATGACGTTCGATGTGGTGATGGATCAGGGCGCGTATTTTGAATTTAAGCGACACCGGATGATGACCCAAACACCGCAGCTCCTGGGCACGCACCTGGGGTTTGCTATTCCCAGGGCGATCACGGACTCAGGCTGCGAGGTGGATTACCGCGCGGCGATGGGGCAGGCAGCAGTGTTGTTCACACAGATGGAAGCCTGGAACCCGGATGTCGCCAGTTATGTGGTGCCAAACGGTTTCAATCGACGGGTGCTTTTTACGATGAATCTGCGCGAAGCCTTTGCCTTTTGCCGGCTGCGTGCGGCTGAGAATGCCCATTTCTCAATTCGCTGGGTGGCGTATCGGATTGCAGAAATCATTCAGGAAATCTATCCTTTGTTGGGTACTTACTTGGATATATCGCAGGATAATTCATCCAGCAAAATTCAGGAACAATTTCTATCATCATTATAAGAGAGGTCTTTCCCGTGGTTTCCATCGATTAATGTTGACTGAAAGGGCACTGGCGTGAAGAAAGACATTTACGAAGAAGTTCAGAGAAAAGCAATCGCATTATTTAACCAGTCTTGCATCGTGCTGACAAATAGTGAGATGAAAGCGATTGAGGTCGCTGATTTTGGTTTGGGTGACATCTATCGGACTGGCTTACAGCTGGTTACCTATATTAATACGGAGCGTGTCTGTGCCAAAGAACTGGCTTTGCTGCCAGGACAGACCTGTCCGGAGCATCGACATCCTCAGCTTGATTCTGGGTATATCGGTAAAGAGGAGACTTTTCGCTGCCGTTTTGGCAAATTGTTTCTTTTTGTTGAGGGCTCTAAAACACCACATCCACAAGCACTGCCACCTGCGGGAGATGAAGCATTTTATACGGTTTTTCATCAAATCATCCTGACGCCGGGCGAGCGATTTACTTTAAAACCTGACCAAAAGCATTGGTTCCAGGCAGGTGAGGAGGGTGCAGTAGTATCAGAATTCAGTACACCCAGCTATGATGAAGAAGATATTTTTACAGATCCAAGAATAATACGCATCCCTGTCATTGATGCATAAGGGACATAGTTATAGGCAACCCTATTTTGTCGAGGATCATCTGACATTAATACTCTTGACAATATACTCTGACATTATACTCTGACATTACACTCTGACATCTGATATTATACATCTGACATTACACACTTCCAATTTCCCGGTTGACAAATTGCCAATATTAGATAGAATATAATCCTATCGCCGAAGTGGCGGAACTGGCAGACGCGCTACGTTCAGGGCGTAGTGAGCTTTGGGCTCATGAGGGTTCAAATCCCTCCTTCGGCATCCACCCCGCAAAAGGATTGCGGGGTGTTTTCTTTTATCGAGAATACCGGATTAAAATGGTACAATAAATACAATCGGAAAGCCAATAACACGTATTGCAGATGCTATGAAAAAGTTACTAAAAGATAAACGGATCATTGTCATCGTCCTGGTCATCGTCCTGGTTTTGCTCTTGATTGATTTTAACCAGAGGATGGTGCTGTTGTCCCGGTTGCGAGAACAGGAAAAAGACCTGAGACAGCGATACACCCTGCTGGAAGCCACCCGTGACACCTTGAAAACAGAGATCGCGAATGCCGAAACGGAGAAGTCAGTCGAAAAATGGGCGCGCGAAGAAGGCATGATGATCCAGGAAGGGGATGTTCCAATTGTCCTTTTGCCCCCATCAGCACCCATCCCAACAGAAGACCTGAGACCGCCCAGGATCGTTGACGAAGTTCAAAAATGGGAGATCTGGCAAGAACTCTTCTTTGGCAACTGACGGGATTTATTTGGTTTCATCAAACGAAATCCAAAAGGGGCGGCTGATTGAGCCACCCCTTGAATTTTGAATATAGAACCCAGCAATCACATAATGACTCCCTTATGAACCCTCAAATCAGTCCCATTTTTTCCCATTTCCAGACCAGACCCCTGCTGGCAAGCAACTTGCCGGAAACCACTCCCCTATCCACAGACCTGGGTATATCCACCATCCAGGCACGCCAGGGCGCTGAAGGATGGCGCTTGCCCGATGGTGAAGTTTTGACCCACCCGCAAATTGAAAAGATCAGCCAGGAAGAAAACAGCTGTTATATCTTAAAAAATGGCGAAATTACCAAAGTTGAAGCCTTTTCGCAAGCAACCAACCGTTATTACAGCCTGATGCCCACCGAAGAAGCGCCCACCATGCTCATCTCGGGCATCCCCATGCACCGGATCAAAGGCACCACGCCAATGATGGACACCAGGCAGAAGATCAAAGCCCTGGGCAAGCCCTATGGCAATATCCTGGATACCACCATGGGGCTGGGTTATACCGCCATCATGGCAGCCAAAACCGCCCGTTCGGTGATCACTATCGAATTCGACCCGGCAGTCCTCGCCATTTGCCAGAGCAACCCCTGGTCAGCAGGGCTCTTCACCCACCCAGCCATCTCCAGGTTGATCGGAGACAGCTACGACCTGGTTGAAGTCTTTCCAGACGAGACTTTCAATGCCATCCTTCACGATCCACCCACTTTCAATTTGGCCGGCCAGCTTTATTCACAGGACCTCTACAATTCTTTCTTTCGGATCCTCAAGCCCAACGGGCGTTTATTCCACTACATCGGAAATCCCGATAGCCGCACCGGTGCTTCCGTTGGCAGGGGGGTTGTGCAACGGTTGAAGCGGGCAGGATTTTCCGTGGCGTCAAAAGACCGCGCCTTTGGTGTGCTGGCTCAAAAATCAACCCATTAACCCGCCAAAAAGCAGCGGATGCAAGACAAATGGGTTTTCCTCTGTTTATCAGTTATAATTTTGACTTGATATGGATATTAAAGAACTGACCAATGCAATGCACCGTTTTGTCAGCGACAAGGGCTGGTATCAACCTGGCTCCCCGCGTCCCCAAACGCCAAAGAATATGGCAATTTCCCTGGGGATTGAGGCAGCCGAGGTGATGGAGCACTTCCAGTGGCAAGAGCAAGCCCCAGACCCTCAATTACTGGCAGGTGAACTGGCAGATGTAATGCTCTACCTGCTGCAGCTGGCAAGCATAACAGGGATTGACCTTGAAGAAGCAGTGCTGGAAAAGCTCCGGATAAATGCCGCTCGGCAATGGGATACTACCCCAGGTGCACTGCCCAAGGATGAAGGCGAGGAATAAAGATGACCATGAAGATTAGTGTCTTTGGCGGATCAACCCCCACACCGGGCTCACCAGCCTATCAGGATGCCTACCAGTTGGGCAAACTGCTTGGAAGTGCTGGGTTGAGTGTTCTCACCGGGGGGTATATGGGCACAATGGAAGCGGTTTCACGCGGCGCAAGCGAAGCAGGCGGCCACGTTATAGGCGTGACCTGCGGTGAGATCGAGAGCTGGCGCCCTGCAAAGCCCAATCCATGGGTTGCTGAAGCGTGGTATCGTGAAACCCTGCGTGAACGCCTCGACACCCTTGTGGAAGAATGCGATGCTGCCATTGCTTTACCTGGCGGGGTTGGCACTTTGATGGAAATTTGCCTTTCCTGGAGTCATCTTGCCATTCACGCACTGGAACCAAAGCCACTGATCTTGATTGGCACTGCCTGGCAGACGGTCATGGAAACCTTCTTCAAAGAATTGGGAGAGTACATTCCAATGGAAAACCGGGAATATCTTGCCTTTGCCCCCTCTCCTGAAACGGCATTTGAACTTCTATCGACCTTTTTACACTTCACCTAACAGCAAAAGAGACATTTGATTATTATGGATGAAAAAAAATTAACACCCAAATCAGAAAATTATTCAGAGTGGTATAACCAGCTGGTGCAGCGGGCAGAAATGGCAGATTACGCGCCTGTGCGCGGCTGCATGGTCGTCCGCCCTTATGGTTGGGCGCTGTGGGAGAATATCCAGAGCGCACTGGATGCTCGTTTCAAAGCGACCGGACATGTCAACGCTGCCTTTCCGCTGTTCATTCCCATGTCCTTTCTCGAAAAAGAAAAGGAGCATGTGGAAGGCTTTTCGCCCGAGCTGGCAGTCGTCACGATCGGCGGCGGAACAGAACTGGAAGAGCCCCTGGTTGTGCGCCCCACCTCTGAAACGATCATTGGACATATGTATGCAAAGTGGATCCAATCCTATCGTGATCTGCCAGTTTTAATCAACCAGTGGGGAAATGTCGTCCGCTGGGAAATGCGCACTCGCCTGTTCTTACGGACGCTCGAATTCTACTGGCAAGAGGGGCACACCGCGCATGCCACCGCTGAAGAAGCAGAAGAAGAAACCCGACAGATGCTCGATATCTACACCGATTTTGCCGTCAATGAAGCAGCCGTTCCTGTCATACCTGGTTCGAAGAGCGAAACAGAAAAATTTGCCGGCGCTGTGCGATCCTACACTATTGAAGCCATGATGGGCGATGGAAAAGCCCTCCAATCTGGCACCAGCCACAACCTGGGACAAAATTTTGCTAAAGCGTTTGATATCCAGTATCTGGATGAAAATAACACCCTGCAGCACTGCTGGACGACCTCGTGGGGTCTCTCCACTCGTTTCATCGGTGCGATCATTATGACCCACGGTGATGACCAGGGCTTGGTGCTGCCGCCTCGCCTGGCACCTATCCAGGTGGTGATTGTGCCCATTTTCCGCGAGAACGAAGAACAAGAGAAGGTTATGACTGTGGTAAATCAGGTTAAGGATGCCCTCAGTGCCTTTCGGGTCAAGGTAGATGACAGAACAGAGGTCACCCCGGGGTTCAAGTTTAATGAGTGGGAGCTGCGCGGCGTTCCCCTGCGCATTGAAATCGGGCCAAAAGATGTCGCCAACAACAGCGTTGCCCTCGCTCGCCGTGATATTCCGGGGCGCGATGGAAAATCCTTTGTGCCGCAGGATGGGCTTGCACAGACCGTCAATGAGATGCTGGATCAGATTCAACAGAATATGCTCGACAAAGCCACCCAATTTAGAGATGAACACATTTTTGAACCTGAAA
>DIXG01000100.1:0-11795 GCA_002436005.1 Anaerolineaceae bacterium UBA6086
ACCCGCGCCAAAACATGATGAACACCTGGCCTGCCGTTCGCAGTCGGTGGACCTTCAAAAAACACAAATTCAGGACCATCCTTGCGAGTCTCCATCGATTGGTGAAAGATGTCCTCTTTCTGCCAAAATCGCAAAATTTCATCTTCTAATAAAGTAATGTTTAATTTTGATGACACCGGTTCGAACATCGATCCTCCAAACATAATCCTTAAAAATAACACTCGTCCCATATCAGGGACGAGTCAATTACCCGCGGTACCACCCTGGTTTCCACAATATTGTGAACACCTTGGTTAGATACATCCTCAGACATACCCACATTTTGATAACAGAGTGTGACTCCGGCTTCCTTACTGATCCAATCAGGATGTTCAGGTTGCTGCTCCGGAAGGATTTTCCTCGCCCATGACTTCCTGGCTTACACCAGATCCAGGATCGCTGTCGGTCAGCGGGACGTGTACTCTTTTCCATCAAAGCATTTTTTTGACAATTTTTAACTTCTATATTATGCCACAAGTCCCTGAACCGGTCAACAAGCAGGGATTTCTTGCAGGATTTCTTTGTGCTTCAAATGTTACACGTCAAACACCAACGGCTTGACAATACGCTGCTTACCGTATAAGATAAACTGTGATTTTGCGACTTTTTCATTATTACTGATATTTACATTAAAGTGCACACCTATTTTTATAAAATTTATCGGTTGGGAACGAATTTATCAACAATGAAATTATTCACCAAAACAAAACATCAACAAGGCAATCGATTACGACTATTGCTTATCCTTCTTCTTGTAGCAATTGCCATTTTCATGTCGATTAAATTGGATTTTGCAGAGGTGGAATCCTTCCTTGATCAAAATCGCGGTCAGGCTTATCTGATCAGTTTAGCGGTTTATATTCTGTTTGGGTTCACGTTTCTCCCCTCAATCCCCCTGACACTTTTCCTGGCTATTTTGATCGGCCCGCTACAGGCAGCCGTGATCGCCGGTATCGGAAACACTCTGGCTGCTATGGTGGAATATCAGATTGGCAAAACCGTTGGTGATGTGATGGATTTTGAAGACAAGAAATCAAAGCTCCCCATTGGTTTAGGCAAATTACCCATTGATTCTCCTGTGTTCATGCTGGCAGCCAGGGCTATCCCTGCTGGCACCCGTGCCTACAGCATGGTTTGCGGTGCCTACCAGGTTCCCTTACCTACTTATGCCTGGACAAGTTTTCTTATGTTCTTAGTCAATTCCACTGCCCTTACCTTTTTGGGCGCCAGGTTCCTACCCTGGATAGGATAAATTAAGTCAGTTTTTGGGCAAATAATTTCTCCCCTTCACGAAAATTAACCTGCTTTATAATTTGGATAAAGATTCACGGCTTGTGCGTTATGTGCCGTAGATGATGGATTCTATCAACGAGGCTGAAGTAAAAGGTTTCGAATGAAAACCAAATCCAAACTCATAGAGTTTTTATCTCAGAAACCCAATCTTAATCTTCTGATTTTCTCTTTGTTCATCAGTGTTGCCCTTGGAAATATCACCCAACAATTTTTTCTCAGGTTTTTGCTCACCAGCTACTTCAGAATAGCAATCATCACTCTGGTTGTCATCATTTTCTGGCTGCCAATCACATTCTATTCAATTCGAAATCTAATTTTCCAGCACAAAGCACAATTGAAGCCCACACTGGCAATCTCGTTTGGCTTATCCTGCCTGGTAGCACTCCTTTTTTACCTTTATTCCCCAATAAAGATCACTGGAAATTTAATCCTTCTGGAACAAGCACCCATTTTCCTCTACAGGATCAGCCGGCTGATGAATATCATTAGTTTTTTTCTCTCCTTTTCATTTCTCCTGATGCTAATGTTTTCAGGTTTACAGCGCAAACTGGATTTCCACCGCCTGTGGTCGATCGTAACCATGCTCTTTTTTACGGCGGTCTTGCTGATCGGCTTATTCTCCTACAAAGATTATGGCATTTCCTCTGATGAACCCAACGAACGAACCAATGGTCTCGTGTCTGCAAAGTATCTTGCCGATTATCTAACAGAAAAACTTCCCGACATCGATCCCTATCTGCCCAAACTATCGACCTATCGATACCGCTATTATGGCGTAGCTTATCAGCTCCCGATGGCGATCATTGAGCAGAATACCATGCTGAAAGAAGATGCCATCTGGCAGTTTCGGCATCTCAGCAATTTCGTGTTTTTTTCATTTGGTGTGCTGGCATTTTTCCACCTCGCCTCGGATGTCTTTGAGGATGGACGTCTCGGTCTGTTAGCTGCTATCTTCTTGGTAGTTTCACCAAGAATTTTCGCACACGCCTTCTTCAATCCAAAAGACTCCGTCTTTTTGGCTGCGTTTACGGTGGCACTTTGTTTCTGTAATCAGGTTTGGAAAAATCCATCCTACCGGGGAGCATTCCTGGCTGGCATTGCCTGTGCCTTCGCAGCCAATATCCGAATTATCGCCATCGCACTGGTGATCATCACCTTGGGTGTCTTCCTGATTGATTTCCTAAAAGACCGTAACAAGAATATGTGGCGATTTGCCGCGCTGATGTTGCTGACCTTTCTCGTGTTCCTGATTCTGTTCTGGCCTGCATCATGGGAATCCCCGCTTAAACACATCACAAATGCCATTTTCCTCTTTGCAGATTATACCTATTGGGATTTAAGAATCATGTATTTGGGAAAATTCATCAAAGGCGCGGACGCACCCTGGCATTACTTACCGGTTTGGATGGCGATCACCATCCCCATCACCTATATAGCGCTCTTCATCCTCGGTACCAGCAAGATCCTGCTTCAAACAGTTAAGCTGAAGCTTCGCGCTTTGGTAGATCACCAAACACGGTCGTTGCTGATCTTTCTCTGCATTTTTCTAATCCCACCCATGCTTGCTATCGTTTTGGGGTCAACGCTCTACAACGGCTGGCGTCATTTTCAATTCACTTATCCATCTTTTCTGCTCGTTGCCATGTTGGGCATCAGAGAAATCATTAAACATATCCCCCATGCCTCAACTTTCTCAACTTCAAACCTGATCACTAAAGTTTTGTTGGGTAGCGTCGCAATCAATGTGATCTTTGTTGCCTTCTGGATGGTTCAGAACCATCCCTTTCAATTCGCTTATTACAACCAGATTGGAAAATCCATCGGGAGAGAAAACTTTGAACGGGATTATTGGCGTGTCTCAATGAAACTTGGTTTGGCTTCCATTCTTGAGACCGACGACCGCGAAATCATCCACATCTGCACAGAGGAGCAGTTTTCAGACCCCGCATTCCTGATGATCCTACCCACAGATGAACGCAATCGGATCAGGATCATTTATGATGAACCTTCAGAGATCGTTTGTGATTATGCTATCGTGACCTACCGTTTCCCTGACATGTTTAAATGTCAAAGCCATCTGCAATCCTTTCAAGCAGATGGCTTGCCAATCCTGTCAATTTATCAATGTGATTAAGGGTGTCACGATCTGAAACATCACGGCGTTTCAGGGATCACACAGCGAAATCCTTTGCGATAGTCAGCTTTATCCGGACCGCTCCGCCCTCTTAGGGTCACATATAACATATCTGGGTTGTTTTCAAAAGACCCGCCCCGCTGCCCCCGAAATTCTTCATCGACCATGATGGGACCGGTTGGGTTCGCATAAGGCGAGGCAGCATAATACTCTGCATCATACCAGTCAAATACCCATTCCCATACGTTTCCAACCATGTCCAGTGCCCCATAAGGACTTACGTTCCCTGTCAGCAAGCCCACTGGAATGGCTTCACTGCCGTAGCAATTTTTATAATTGGCCAGTTCACACGTTGGCATCATATCCCCCCAGGGATAAGTGCGACCATCTGTACCGCGTGCGCCTTTTTCCCATTCCGCTTCTGTTGGCAATCTGCCCCCCGCCCATTCACAATAATTCATCGCATCAAACCAGGTCACGTTCACAGCTGGTAAGTCGTTTTCCGGATATCTCCCGATGGATCCCTCACATACTTCAGACACAATGCATTGTCGATACTGCTGATTGGTCACAGGGGTTTGATACAACCAGTAAGCGTCCAGAAAAACCATATGGGCTGGAATTTCGTCTGCTTTGGCATTGTATGCCTCATTTCCCATCAAAAATTCACCTTCTGGAACATACACGACCACTGCCCCATCCACCTGATTGAAAGCAGGCAGAACAGGCTCATCAGACGGGGATAAGGATTCTTCTGTTTCAACTGGCATATCTGTGGGAAGGATACCGACGGGTTGAGACTCTCCCTGCCCAAAGGGCGTAATTGTAGCCATGGGTGTTACACCCACTTCTGCAATTGCTGTTTGGAGGTTTGCCGCTTCCTGTTCGTTACCAGCAGTTTCCGGGGCGTCATCTCCCCTCCCAAAATCAGGTAATGAACAAGCCAATACACCAAAGAGTAAGACCATGATCGACATCCACACTGCAAATTTTGCTTCAACTCTCATTTCTAACTCCTATCCATGATAAAAAGTGTCCAATGCGACGATGTTTGTGATAGAATGCTGCGCTCTTCTCATTCTCAACTATTATAAACACATTAATTTAATTTAGTGAAAGGATTTTTTCAGGTTGATTTATTATAACGCAACTCAGCCCAACGATCAGACCTGATTTATTTAGGCAATCAATTGTAATTATATAACCCTGTTGGACAGTGCGTGGAGAGTAAAAACATAAAAACATAAACGCTGTTGCATTTTAACCAAAACCAATTACAATCATAGATAGGCTAAATCACAGACTTAATGCCCGTATGAGGAAAGGAACGTGACCATATGAACGAAAATTTCGAAAACAATCCTCTTGAAGAAGAACTTTCTGAGACTGCTAAAGAAACTGAGAGCAATGAAGTCTTCCAGGCAGATGAAGCAGTTGAAACAACCGGTGAAATGGAGAGCACGCTAACCAGCCCACCTGACGAAGTCACCGAGTCATCTGAAGTGCCAGAAGTTGTGGAAACAAATTTAGAAGAAGAATTTTCTGAAGTCAAAACAGAAAAAGAACCTCCCAGCAAGGTGAAGAAATTCTTCAAACAACTGCTCACATACCTGATCATCATCCTCATTGCCTTTGGAGCTGGTTTTTTGCTGGATCATTTCCTGCGTTATCGACCTTTGGATGATCAGCTAAGTGCCGGCCAATCCGAGTTGGAACAGGCAACCGAAGATATCGAAGCGCTTGAGCAAGATAAAGAACTGCTCACTTACGATCTCAATTTTGCCTATGATGAAGTTGCAGAATTGATGTACAAGTTGGAACTGGCAGAAGCTCGCAACCAGTACTATGCGATTCTTGTGGATGTCAATAATGCGCGGCTCGAGCTCTTCATGGAAGCACCTGAGGCTGCAGTCGCTGCGCTTTCGTTGACCTCTGATCGCCTGGAGGAATTGCTGCCATTGATCGCTGAAACTGATCCGGAAGTTGCACTTAGCCTTCCAAGAAGGCTGGAATTGATTGTTTCAGGTATTGAACGAGACCCTGAAACAGCAAAAATCGATCTTGAGCTGTTTATCAAAGATTTGCTTATTTTGGAATTGCAGATGTTTGACTGACCCAATATAAAAAAAGCGCCGCCCTGTTATTGAGGACAGCGTTTTTAAATTGGGGTGCCTGATGGGGGTCGAACCCACGACCTCCTCATCCACAGTGAGGCGCTCCACCATTGAGCTACAGGCACCATATTCAGGGCATTATTCTATCACATCAAGGTGACCTTTGCAAGAATTTCTCAATCTGTTCGATGAGCATCTCTCGACTGACATTAACCTGTTCCCGCGTTCGCAGGTTTTTCACAGCAACTTCACTTTTTTCCAGCTCATCCGGTCCCAAAATTACCGCCACCGGGATGTTCAAGCGATCAGCATATTTGAACTGCTTACCCATTTTATCGAATTCAGGATATAGAACCACTCGGTAACCTGCGTCTCGCAACGTGTTTGCCACTTTGATGGATTCAGACAGTGTTTCCTCGTTGAAGACCGTCACAATAACCTGTGAAATGTTGCCAAGATTTTCCGGAATCACACCGGCATCTCTAAGGACCAGCTCCATGACCACATCTCCCATGGCAAAACCCACACCGGGCAAAGGATTTCCACCCACATCAGCCACAAGATTATCATACCTGCCGCCACCAAGAATCGCGCGACTCTTTCCACCAATCTCAAAAGCTTCAAAAACGGTTCCAGTGTAATAATCCAACCCGCGAATAACTTTGGGGTTAAAAGCCACATAATCACCCACCCCATATGACTGTATCAATTCAAAGAACGCCACAAGCTCATCCGATTCTTTCCACAAGTCCTCATCCTTCAAAAGGCTTAAAAGGCCATCGACCTGCTCCTGCGTCATCCCTGATTCCAAAGCAAAAGCCTGCCATTCACGCTTTGATAACTTGTCAATCTTGTCTACTACGCGAAATACGCTGGTTTTTAAGGTTTCATCGATGTCCAATCTTGATAAAGCTGAATCCATTAATCGGCGATTATTGACAAAAATGCGTACCTGTTCAGGGGAAAGCCCTGTTTCCTGTAAGAATGTTGCCGCCACTGCAACAATTTCAGCATCTGCAGACACCTTCTCTGTCCCTACCAGGTCAATATTCCACTGGAAAAATTCCCGGGTTCTGCCGCGTTGTGGCTTTTCATAACGCCAAAATGGACCAATTGACCACCAACGCAGCGGCATGGGTATTTCAAACTGCTGCTGGGCAACCATCCGCGCCAGGGTTGGCGTTAGCTCCGGTCTGAGCGTGAGCAGATCGTCCCCGGGTGAAGAAAAGACAAAAGCTTGTTCCTTGACCAATTCCTCGCCAGATTTTGCTGCGTAAAGATCGATAAATTCCAGGCATGGACCATCATACTCCTGGTAGCCAAAGCGCGTTGAAACCTCGCGAATGATGTCAAACATCCACCGACGGACTGCCATGTCCTCAGGATAAAAATCACGCGTCCCCTTCACACTACGAATAATTTCTGCCATAAACACCTCGAAAATCTAACTTTGTCAAATAAAAGCTGCTTACATTTTACCCCGTCTACTCTATTTTCTGCATTTTAATGATGCAGTTAATGGTTTTGGGATAAAATACAAGGAAGATAATATGAGTGTTTGAGAAAAGGAAAAAATGAAATTAGCGGATTTAGTTAACTTACTAGATGGAACAGTCGTAACTGACACATCTTTAGACGATTATGAAGTTGCTGGCGCAATGAGCGCCGATTTGATGAGTGACGTCCTCGCGTCCATTCGTCCTGAATCGGTTCTTCTAACTGGTTTGTGCAATCCCCAGGTCGTCAGGACAGCGCTCATTGCAGACATCCGAGCCATTGTTTTTATCAGGGGGAAGAACCCAGCACAGGAAACCATAAATATCGCTAACGAAGAAAACATTCCGCTCATTACAACAAATTATGGACTCTATGAAGCTTCCGGGATTTTGTATCGCGAAGGCTTACAGAGTTACGAAACCCAGACAGAAGATGACTGCTCCTGAAGAGAGGGATAGATAATGGCTTCAAAACATCCTGTAATATCCGATAAGGAAGCAGAACACATCACCCGTGCAGAAGAACTTGCCTATGAATTACGCATTCAAGAGGTGATGACAGAAGATGTATTCTGTCTTGAACCGGAAATGAAGATGGAAACAGCGCTGGATATTTTCCAAAAAGAGCATTTTTCCGGCGCCCCTGTGGTCAAAGATGGCCATTTGCTTGGCATCCTGAGCATCGAAGATCTGATCCGAGCACTGCGTGAAAATAACATGGACGTTGCAGTACAGGAATACATGACAACGAACCTTGTCACGGTAAGAAAGCTTGATCCGGTGGTCGAAGCGCTTAAAACCTTTTCTCAAACCAACTTTGGGCGTTTACCAGTCATGGATGAAAATGGCACACTGGTGGGAATTATCACCAAAGGCGACATCTCAAATGGCCTGCTGAGAGCCCTCCAGAGAGATTATCACGCTGAAGAATTGATTCGCTACAGGGCAAGTCATTTATTTGAGGACATTGTATCCGGGCGCACCAGCCTGATCCTCCGCTACGACATCCGAAAAGGCGATTTTACTCATGGGGGGAACGCCTCAAGCAATATCAAACGTGCGCTACTCCGCCTTGGTGCCACGCCGCAAGTTGCCAGGCGGTGCGGCATTGCAGTTTACGAAGCAGAAATGAACCTGATCATCCACACAACCCACGGCGGTACCCTGCGGGTGGAAATCGAACCGCACAAAATCACCATGGAAGCATATGATGATGGACCCGGGATTGAAGATGTCGATCAAGCCATGCGGCCCGGTTATTCCACAGCCACCAATGAGGTACGCGAGATGGGATTTGGCGCTGGTATGGGGTTGGTCAACATCAAACGCTGTGTGGACGAAATGCGGCTGATTTCCTCACTTGAACGCGGCACAAATTTATATATGATTATCTATTTGAACGACGATGATACTAACCCAAAGACCATTCAGTAATCCCCTCACCAAACAAGAAACGAGACCCTATGCAACTTGCAGAAATTATTAAGAGCCTTAATTTGAAGGTCCTCACCAATCCCAAAGACTTCACCGTAACGCAGGTAAAAAGCGGTTATTGCTCCGATTTACTCAGCTGCGTCATGACTGGCGCCTCTCCTGAAGGTGTTTGGGTTACCCTGATGGCGCACGGGAACATCGTTGCCGTGGCAGCGCTTCTTGACCTTTCCGCGATTATCATCACCGAAGATGCACAGCCAGATCAGGACACGATCGCAAAGGCAAACGAGAAAGGGGTTGTGATTCTCTCAACACCTGAACCAAATTTTGCGGTCATCGGGCACCTGTGGGAGCTGGGTTTACGCGCCGCGTAGCCTTTCCACATCCGAAAGCAGCTTTGAAGCGCTATCTGGCAGAACTCCACGTCCATACCGTTCTCTCGCCTTGCGCAGGTGTTGAGATGATTCCGCCGCTTATTGTGCGAGAAGCGGTGAATAAGGGCATCCAAATAATTGCGATCACAGACCATAACGCCAGTGAAAATGTTGCTGCCGTCATGCAGGCTGCAGAAGATGAAGACCTGGTTGTCCTGCCCGGAATGGAGCTTCAAACGGAAGAAGAGGTTCATGTTCTCTGCCTCTTTGATACCCTTGACCAGCTGAGTGCCCTTCAATCCGTCGTTGATAGCGCTCTGCCAGATATTAAGAATAATGTTGATTTTTTTGGCGAACAATTTATTGTTGATCACACAGGTGAGTTTGTTCGTCGCAAAGAGCAGCTGCTGATCACATCCACCCGACTGAGCTTTGAAGAAGCCTTTGCGGTCGTGAAAGATCTTGAGGGTCTCTTCATCCCAGCGCATGTCAATCGACAGGCTTTTGGGCTGATTTATCATCTTGGTTTTGTTCCTCCCGACTTACCCATCGACGCTTTAGAAATCTCAAGACATATCTCCCTAAAAGATGCTCTACGAGAATATCCACAAATTTCAGGCTTTCCGCTCATCCAAAGCGGAGACGTCCATTACCTGGACGATTTTCTAGGTGCCAACCAATTCACACTTCAGGAACCAACTATTCCAGAGATAAAACTAGCGCTCAGCAACCAAAACGGACGTTCATTAGCCGTTCTTGACCGTAATTGACGATTCTCAATTTTTTATGTGACATTTGTGTATTGACCAGAATTGCGTCCCGTATTAAACTGATTTGTGGTTAATTTCACAAACTTCGCCGTTTGGAGCCTATTAACCACGATTAATAAATGGAGATTTAACCTTGATGCAAAAAACGATGGAAAAAGCCTTCTTTACAGATCCGCTGCAAGTTCCTGAACAGCTGGCAATCATTGACGGAATTCTGGATGAGAACAAAGATCTGGCTGGGGCGACGATGGTTGTGTTGAACAGGATCCAGGAATCAATCGGCTTTATTTCGCCCTCCATGCAAGTTTACATTGCAAAAAAATTGGGTGAGCCTGTCAGCCGAATCCACGGCGTGGTGTCTTTTTATTCATTCTTTACCACAACCCCGCGCGGGAAGCACACCATAAAATTCTGCATTGGAACCGCTTGTTATGTTGGCGGCATCACACAGATCATTGAAAAAGCAAAGCAAATCCTTGGCATCGAGCCAGGTGAGACAACCGAAGACGGCTTGATCACGCTTGAGCTGTGTCGGTGCGTTGGCGCATGCAGCCAGGCGCCTGTTATTGTAGTGGATGAGGCCGTTCAGGGAAGAGTCAAACCCAACCGCTTCCCCAAAACCATCCAGGATCTCAAATCGCAGGAAGACTAAGTTGCGAGAGTTAGCACTCCATATTCTTGATATTGCAGAAAACAGCATCTCAGCTGGTGCTGGAAAGATCAGGATTTATATCGCAGAGAATTTGCAGGATGATTTATTGAAAATTGTCATAGAAGACGATGGGAAAGGGATGGATGCAGACACATTGGCAAACATCACAGATCCGTTCATTACCTCTCGAACAACACGTAAAGTTGGCCTTGGGATTCCTTTCTTCAAAGCGGCAGCTGAAGCCTGCGATGGCACATTCAACATTCAATCCACTCCTGGCAAAGGTACGACAGTCAGCGCAACATTTGTTCACAGCCACATTGACCGCATGCCTCTGGGTGACATCACGAGCACATTGATGACCTTAATCATTGGCTCTCCGGAAGTGCATTGGATTTTTGAATATCAAAATGGAGATCATATCTTTATCTTTGATGACGAACCTATCAAGAACACACTGGGAGAAATCCCATTATCAGAACCTTCTGTCATGAAATTTATTCGAGCAATGATCAATGAAGGTCTACAGGAAGCTCGGGATCCTGAGCGTGTTGAACATCAAATCTTGACCCAATCATAGGAGAAAAGCATGCCTACCGTAAAATCATTAGATGATCTAAAGAAAATTCGTGAAGAAGCATTGAGAAAACAACAACTGAAAGAAACCTCAGGAAAGTCGGAAGTAATTGTTGGCATGGGAACGGTCGGGATTGCAGCGGGTGCACGTGAAACGCTCAAAGCGATCCTCGACAAAATCGAGAGTGATAACCTGAGTGATATCATTGTCCGGCAAACAGGTAATATTGGGCTTGACTCCTTCGAGCCGATCGTCCAGGTCCTCTTGCCAGGACAAGAAAAAGTGACCTATGGCAAAGTCAATCCAGAGATGGCTCGCCGAATCATCGATGAACATGTTGTCGGTGGAAAAGTTGTCACCGATTATCAAATCGAAAGTTAATTCGCAGAATTAGTAAAATTCTGAAAGGTATCCAATGGCTTATTTCCGTTCACATGTCCTGGTTTCAGTTGATCCTGTTTGCATTCGAAAAGGGGCGTACGAACTGATCGGAGCACTTCAGGACGAGATCGTAAAACAGGGTCTGGTTGACGAAGTTGAAGTTCTTGAAACATCTCGTATTGGGAATCCCGAAACTGAAGGTCCAGACCTGATGGTTTATCCTGAAGCCATCCATTATTCCAACCTAACATTGGAGAATGTTGCCTTCCTGGTGGAAGAGCACTTCCTAAAAGGTCGAATTGCCGAGCGCTATGTTCACGAAGCAGAGCAAATTGTCGATGAAGAACTGTCAGCTCCTCAGGCAAAGGAAGTCCGCGTTGTATTAAAAAATATCGGTGAAATCGATCCCCTGAATATTGAGGAATATATTGCCCGTGATGGCTATCTTGCCCTTGGCAAAGTTCTAACCGAGCTGACACCTGAAGAAACCATCCAGGTGGTCTTAGATTCAGGTCTGAGAGGCAGGGGCGG
>DIXG01000100.1:11837-14584 GCA_002436005.1 Anaerolineaceae bacterium UBA6086
ATTGCCGCTTATGCGGCTGGGGCATCTCAAGGGTACATCTACTGCCGTGCCGAATATCCAATTGCCGTCCGAACCATGGAGACCGCAATTGAGCAGGCAAGAGCGTTTGGCTTACTTGGCAATAATATCCTCGGTACCGATTTCTCTTTTGACCTTGAAGTGCGCATGGGTGCTGGCGCTTTTGTGTGTGGTGAAGAAACTGCGCTAATGGCCTCTATTGAAGGGCTACGCGGTGAACCCCGTCCCCGACCGCCCTTCCCTGCACAAAAAGGACTTTGGGGACAACCCTCCAACATCAATAACGTGGAAACCTACGCCAACGTTCCCCAGATCATCCTGAATGGTGCGGCATGGTTCGCCAGTATGGGATACAAAAAGAGCACCGGAACTAAAACCTTTTCAATGGCTGGTGACGTCAAAAATACAGGTTTGATTGAAGTTCCTTTTGGTATCACCTTGAGAGAAATTATCTATGACGTGGGAGGGGGTATCAAAGGGGACAAGAAATTCAAAGCGGTACAAACTGGCGGCCCCATGGGCGGCTGTTTACCAGAATCGAAACTTGATCTGCCCATGGACTATGAAGCACTGGCATCAGCCGGGTCCATCCTGGGTTCGGGTGGTCTTGTCGTCATGGACGAAGACACCTGCATGGTTGACATCGCCCGTTTCTTCATGGAATTCACCCAGGATGAAAGCTGCGGTAAATGCACACCATGCCGGGTTGGCACCCGCCGCATCCTCGAAATTCTGACAAGAATTTGCGAAGGAAATGGCAAGCCAGAAGATATTGATACCTTGCGCAATTTATGCGAGCAAATCAATGAAAACAGCCTGTGTGGACTGGGAAAAGGTGCACCTAACCCTGTTGTCAGCACGCTCACGCATTTCCTTGATGAATATGAAGCACACATCTACGAGAAACGATGCCCGGCAAAGGTCTGCAAATCTTTGATTCGCTTTGAAATCATTGATGGGCCCTGTACTGGCTGTTCATTATGCGCTCGGAACTGCCCGGTTAATGCGATCAGTGGCGAACGCCGGCAAACACATGTCATTGATCCAGATATCTGCATCAAATGCGGTATCTGCGAACAAATCTGCCCCTACGACGCAATTGAAATTTTCTAATTTCGTTTCATTTATTGCCCACCAAACAGGAGGAAGGATAGGATATGTCAGTTGAAATCGAAGACACACAAGATATCCAAAATTACGTCAGGATGCTTGTTAAAGAACAAGGGCATGAAAAGGCTGAACTCATCCCAATTCTTCATGAGATAAACGGAAAATACGGCTATATTTCGGATGACGCAATTAAAGAACTTAGCAAACAGATGAGTATTCCATCCAGCCATATATACTCCGTAGCGACCTTTTATCGCATGCTCTCTACTGAACCAAGAGGACGACACGTTATCCAGTTTTGTGAGAGTGCCCCCTGCCATGTTGCAGGTGGGCGTCTGGTCTGGCAAAAACTTACGGAAGAATTAGGCTTGAAAAAAGGCGAAACCAGCGAAGACAATAAGTGGAAACTGTTGACAACGAGCTGTTTAGGCGTCTGCGGCGTCGGTCCAGTCATGGTCATCGATAACGATATCTACGGCAACGTGACACCGGAACAAGTTCCCGGTATCCTGAGCAACTACGAATAGGAGAGATCTTATGAAAGTAACTCGATCAATGGTGCTGGTATCAAGCGATCCTGAAAGCCTGGATCGTGGTGCGCTTGATGTCTTCAGTACCCTTCAGAAGCAAATTACAAAATTTGGCATGGAAGAAGAAATTTCTCTATCCATGATCAGTGATATTGGTAAAAGCGTGCTCAGTCCCCTGGTACTTATTTATCCCGATGCGGTTATTTACGGTTCAGTCACAACCAAAGATGTTCCCAAAATTGTCGAAGAACATTTATACAAAGGCCGGATCGTCGAAGAAAAGCAGGTTTCTGCTTATGACCTTTCTGGCCGAGTAGCCTGGCTGTCAGCACGGAAGGGCACCCTCCCCGCAGAGAACCGCATTGTCCTGAAAAATGTGGGTCTGATCGACCCTGAAAACATCGATGAATATATCATCAATGAAGGCTATGAAGCGCTTGGCAAAGTTCTCAATGAAATGACACCTGCTGAGACTTATAAAGTCATCAAGAACTCTGGTCTAAGGGGTCGTGGCGGTGCTGGATTTCCAACCGGATTGAAATGGCAATTTGTGTCTGGTGCCAAAGGTGATAAAAAATACGTCATCTGCAACGCGGATGAGAGCGAACCGGGCACCTTCAAAGATCGATTGGTGCTCGAAGGTGACCCACACGCCATTATTGAAGCCATGCTCATCGCAGCCTACGCAGTTGGTGCAGATGAAGGCTATGTTTACATTCGTGGCGAATACAATCTGGCAATCACCCGGATGAAGAAAGCCATTGAGCAAGCCCGAAATTATGGCTTGCTGGGAAAGAATATTTTTGGAACAGACTTCTCCTTTGACATCCACATCCACGCAGGCGCTGGTGCATATATCTGCGGTGAGGAAACAGCGCTGATAGAATCCATTGAGGGCAACCGCGGCGAGCCCCGTTCTCGACCACCCTATCCAACAACAGCCGGCTTATGGCAGAAACCAACCCTGGTCAACAACGTCGAGACTTTAGCCAATATCCCCGCTATCATTCGAAATGGCGCAGACTGGTACAAAGCCATCGGGACGCCATCCAGCCCTGGTACAAAAGTTTACACAATCTTAGGAAACGT
>DIXG01000100.1:14629-107135 GCA_002436005.1 Anaerolineaceae bacterium UBA6086
GAAAGCTGCGGTAAATGCAACCCATGCCGAATCGGTAACAAACGCGGCTATGAAATCCTTTCCAATATTGCGGAAGGCGTTGGAACACTGCAAGATCTCAACGACATGCAGGTCATGAGCGAGCAGCTCATCCAGCTCTCAAATTGCGGATTGGGTCAAACCGCCGGTTCCCCACTGCACGATATCCTGTCACACTTCCGGGCTGAAGTAGAAGCTCATGTGAAACTCAAAGTATGTCCAGCGGGTGTTTGCCCAATGAGCGGCCGCCGGGCTTTTCAGATCGACTGACAACCAAAATAATGGAGTATGACAAACATGATTAATCTCACAATTGACGGAAAAACGATTGATGTCCAAGAAGGGACAACGGTTTTAGAAGCCGCAGAAGCAGCCGGCGTATTCATCCCGACATTATGCCATCATCCCCAACTTACCCCCTATGGCGGATGCCGCTTATGCATGGTTGAGGTTGAAGGTGCCAGAACACTGCAGCCATCCTGCACCCTGCCTGTAACCGACGGCATGGTGATCAACACCAGTACTCAGAAGGTTCTGGACGCCAGGAAATTCGTGCTGACGTTGATCTTTAGCGAACGAAATCACTTCTGCATGTACTGCCAGGTTAGCAATGGCGATTGCGAACTACAAAATCGGGCTTACGATGAAGGCATGACCCATTGGGACCTGCAGCCCAACTGGCAGCCCTTTGAAGTGGATGCTTCGCATCCATTTATGGTGCTGGATAAAAACCGCTGCATCCTGTGCCGACGCTGCGTGCGAGCCTGTGGTGAACTGGTTGGCAACTACACCCTCGGGTTTGAAGAACGCGGGGCAGATAGCCTTCTGGTCGCGGACTACAACGTTCCCTTTGGCGAAAGCTCCTGCATCTCCTGCGGAACCTGTGTTCAAATCTGCCCGACCGGCGCCATCATCGACCGGCAGAGTGCCTACCAGGGACGTGAAACAGATGTGGATCATCACATTGGGGTCTGTGTTGAATGTTCGGTTGGTTGCCAGCGTGACGTTCTCACCCGCGACGATCGTCTCATCAGGATCGAGGGCGAATGGGACGCACCACTGAACCACGGCCTGTTATGTGATCAGGGTCGCTTCATTCCTCTGGAAGAAGACCGTTCGCGGCTCCTGACACCATTGGTCCGCAAAGATGGCAGCCTGAAAGCAGCCACATGTGATGAGGCTTTACAGGTAGCAGCCGATGGCCTTGCAAAAGAAACCAACCTGGCAGCATTGGCTTCCACAAGACTTCCGGCTGAAGAACTTGTCCTCTTCAAATCGCTCTTTGCAGAGGGTCTGAAAGCTGAACTGGTCACAAGCCTGGAGGAAGGATCTGCAACAGCATCCTTAGCAAAACTGGCTGATAAACTTGGAAAACCCTTCGAAGCCAGCTTGGATTTGCTTAAGGACACCGATGCTGTGCTTTCACTGGAACTCGATCTTGTCGCTGAGCACCAGGTCGCAGGCTTCTTTGTCAAGCGCCAACTGCTGGATGGGACAAAGCTCATCGTTGCAGATAACAAGAAAAACTTGCTGGCAGAAAAAGCTACCACCAAATTACCATTGCCAGCAGGTGAAGAAACCGCCTTCCTGGCTGATCTCCTCACTGCAATTGACAGCGGCAGTGTTGATGCCGACCTTGCCAAGGCAGCGGTAAGCTTGAAAAACGCTGAAAAGCCCTGTATTGTGTATGGGTCTGCCTTTGCCAGCAACGCAGATGAAAAAGCCATTGCAATTCTCTTAGAGCTTGCCGAAAAACTTGGTGCAGCATTGATTGGCGTCAAAGGCAATGCCAACAGCGCTGCTGCAGCACAATTAGGATTGGAAGCGCCTTTCAAAAAGAATGGTTACAAAGCTGCTTTTGTGCTCCTCTCAGATGAAAAACCATCCCAAAAGCTTGTCAAGTCACTGGAAGACATTCCCTTTGTCGTTGCACTGGCAGCCTATGGATCCCAAATCACTGGAAATGCGGATGTGGTACTTCCTGTGACCATGTGGGCAGAGCAATCGGGCACCTATCTCAATCTGGATGGCAGACTTCAAAAGGCTGTGAAAGCCGTGGATGCACCTGAAGGTGTTCTGAGTGCATATGAAACCTTGCTACAATTATCAGAGAAACTTTCCTTCAAACCTGACCTGGATTGGAAGGAAAAACTGATGGAACGTATACCTACCGTAGAAATTCAGCAAGCCTGACCTTCTCCGGTGATCTATTGGTGGATGAACTGAAAGGAAAAACCGATGTCAAAACCCAAAGTAGCATCTGATTGGTTGTGTGGATGTGCAGGTTGCCACATGTCTCTTCTGGATATTGATGAACGAATTTTACAGTTAGTTGAATTAGTCGACCTGCGTTCCACACCTATCACAGACTTAAAAGAACCGGACGAGGATGGCGTCACAGTTGGAATCCTTGAGGGCGGGATCAACAATACCTACAACGAAGAAGTTGCAAAGAAAATGCGTGAAAGGTGTAAGATCCTGGTTGCGCTGGGAGACTGCGCAGTTTTTGGCGGCATCCCTGCGATGCGAAATTTCTTTGGCGCAGAAGCTGCCCTGCAACGCGCCTATGTTGACGCCGAAAGCAACGACTCAGAGGCAAAAATACCCGCCTCAGTAGAGCTGGCACAAATGACTCATGTTCGTGCTGTTCATGAAGTGGTCCCGGTTGACGTGTTTATTCCCGGTTGCCCGCCAGATGCAGATGTGATCTTTTATGCCCTGGTTGAACTGGCTAATGGCCGAATTCCAGAAATCAAGAATGACAAACTGCATTGGCATTAGGAGCTAAGAAAATGACAACAGAAAAAATTACGATTGAACCAGTAACCAGGATTGAAGGTCACGCAAAAGTGACCATTCACATGAAGAAAGACGGCAGTGTGGAACATGCCTATTTCCATGTCAATGAATTTCGCGGATTTGAAAAATTCTGCGAGGGGCGGATGGTATTTGAAATGCCCCAGATCACACCGCGCATTTGCGGTATTTGCCCGGTCAGCCATCATCTTGCCGCTGCTAAAGCAGGCGATGCTCTTATGGGCGTGACTCCTCCCCGTACAGCCACGTTGCTGCGTGAGTTGATGCACATGGGGCAGATTATTCAAAGCCACGGGATGCATTTCTTTGAACTGGCCGGCCCTGACCTGATCCTTGGATTCGACGCAGACCCAGCAACCCGGAATGTGGTCGGACTGATTGGTGCAGACCCTGACCTGACCGTCCGCGCAGTCCAATTGCGAAAGTATGGACAGGATATCATCTATCAGGTTGGTGGCAGACGGATTCATCCCAATTTTGCTGTGCCTGGTGGTGTCAATCAAGCCTTTTCAGCCGAAAAGCGCGACCATGTCCTTTCAGGTTTGGATCAAGCGATTGAAACCACCCAAATCGGAATCCAGATCATTAAAGACTGGGCTGACGCAAATATCGAGGATATTGAAAAGTTCGCTGTCTTCCATAGCGGTTATTTTGGCCTGGTAACCCCTGAAAACAGCCTCGAGCTCTATGATGGCAAGATTCGCCTGATTGACCGTGACGGCGAACAGCTGGAATGCTTTGATGCCAAAAATTACCTCGATGTCATTGCAGAACATGTGGAAGATTGGTCCTATCTCAAGTTCCCGTATTACAAAAAGATGGGGTACCCAGGTGGCGTTTATCGCGTTGGTCCTCTTGGGCGTCTGAATATCGCAGAAAAAATTGATACGCCCCTTGCCCAAAAAGAATTTGAACTTTACAGACAAATTAACCATGGCAAACCGGTCTATCATACCCTGTATTACCACTACGCCCGCCTGATTGAAACATTGTTTGCGCTGGAACGCACACAGGAATTGCTGGATGACCCGGACCTGCTGGGCAAAGATCTATTAAACCGGAAATATGATTTCAAGGGCGAAGGTGTGGGTGTGATCGAAGCGCCGCGCGGCACTTTACTCCACCATTACTGGGCTAAACCAAGCGGACAGTTGGAACGCGTGAATTTGATTGTTTCCACAGGCCACAATAACTGGGCGATGAGCGAAGCGGTTGATTCCGTAGCAAAGACCTACGTCAAAGGTCCCGATGTGCAAGAGGGAATGCTCAACAGGGTCGAAGCTGCCATTCGGGCACATGATCCTTGCCTCAGTTGCTCCACGCATGCTATCGGGCAAATGCCGATCAAAATTGATGTGATTGATGCCGACGGCAAGATCACGAAGACCTTGCAGCGCGATTGATTTCTCGCAGGATGATAAAGATAATCCCTCTTCGTGAATTTCACACTGAAGAGGGATTATTTTCTCTCGAACACACACTGGAATAAGGTGATGAAAGCAAACACATTGGTCATAGGCTACGGGAACCCTGATCGCCAGGATGACGGCGTAGGTTGGCATATCCTGAAAAACCTGGCGGAGAGAGTGGGTCAAACCATCCCGGATGACCCGGGAGCATCCATCGAAATTGAAACAGAAACAGTCGATCTGACATACATTCTTCAAATTTTCCCGGAATTATCAGAAACGATCTCACATTATGACCGGGTGTGTTTTGTAGATGCACACACTTCCGATATTCCTGAGGAAATTTCATGGCATGAACTTTCTCCTGAATATGAAAAATCCCCTCTTACTCACCACATGTCGCCTAAAACAGTTTTGTCCATTGCAGCAACGATTTTCGATCACACCCCGGAAGCTGTTCTTATCTCAGTCCGAGGGTATGGCTTCGAGTTCCTGAGAGAATTAAGCCCAAGGACAGCAGCACTGGCTGAAGAAGCTGCAGAGAGACTTTGGGATTGGATAAATTCGTAAACACAAGCGCGTGACTGTTGTCACTCAGGGGTGATGACATAATTCAATGTGAATTTTATGCATTCGATAGTATCGTTAATCACAAGCATAAAATATCAATATTCAAGCAAAAGGTTTTGATGCTCAAACAGGCAGATATTACAGCAACACTCAAATCTATACCCTGGTTTCTCGAACTTTCCTCGGAGAGCATCGAACGCTTAGCAGCTATTGCTGAGATTCACACATTTGATCCTGATGAAGTGATCTTTTCTGAGGGCGAACAGCATCCTTTCATCTATATCCTCCTGGAAGGAGAAGTCCTTTTAGAAAGTTTTATTCCAGGGCATGGAACCTTGCCGATATTCACAGCTGAATCACTGGATGTGATCGGGTGGTCCAGCCTGACGCCTGTTGTCCGTCAAAAAACCAGCACAGCAAGAGTGATGAAACGCGCTGTTCTGCTAACCTTCCAGGCAGATCAATTGATGAAGATCTGTGAAACCGATTGTGATCTCGGGTTTATCATTATGCGTCGGCTGGCAAATATCGTTGCTTCGCGAATGCTCAACCACCGACTGCACCTGATGCGCTTGATCACCAATCAAAACGAGTGAGCAAAAATCTCTACAATTTTCATCCTAAAAGTATTATAATCAACCCATGCATGAACTTTCTGTGACCGAGAGCATCCTTGAAATCGCCTGCCGCCATGCTGAGCAAGCCCAGGCGGCGCGTGTGACCGATGTGCATTTGGTGATTGGTCGTTTATCCAGCATAATCGATGATTCGGTTCAGTTTTACTGGGATCTGATCAGTAAAGAGACCCTTTGTGAAGATGCCCGTCTCCATTTTAAGCGAACGCCCGCAATCCTGACATGCCAGGATTGCCATCAGGAGTTTGAATTGACCACTGAACTCATACCCTGCCCAAACTGCGGCAGCGCCCGGATCAGGGTGCTATCTGGAGATGAATTTAACATCGAAAGTATTGAAATTGAAAGGAAATCATGAGCGATAAGCGCATAAAAATCGTTGAAAAAATCTTTGACGCCAATGACCGCCTGGCACAACAAAATCGGCAGCGCTTCGATGATTCTAACACCTTCGCAATCAACTTAATGGCATCTCCTGGCGCAGGGAAAACAACCTTTATTCTTGCCACCATTAATGCCATGCTTGATTCAAACGTTCGCATAGGGGTGATCGAAGGGGACACTGCACCGGTGACCATCGATTCTGACAAAATTGCAGCTGCAGGTATGCCTGCGATCCAGGTCAACACGGGTGGGCAATGTCACATGGATGCCCTGATGGTCGAAAGCGCACTGGAACAGCTATCCCTTGAGGAATTGGATCTGGTGATCGTGGAAAATGTTGGCAATCTCATCTGCCCAGCTTCCTTTGACCTTGGCACACACAGCAAAATTGTCATTGCCAGCGTTCCCGAGGGGGATGACAAACCCTATAAGTATCCAAATATTTATCGTGGTCTGGATGTTTTGATCATCAACAAAATTGACCTCCTCCCCTATCTTGATTTTGATATGGATTACTTCCGCCAGGGTGTTGAAATGCTCAACCCCGGTCTTGAAACCTTTGCTTTATCCAGCAAAACAGGCGAAGGCTTAGAGAGTTGGTTAACCTGGTTGAAAAACAAACTGCCCCAATAATTGAAAACGCCCTCATGTCAATGATCAGCCGCCATATCCACATAACTGGCATTGTCCAGGGGGTTGGTTTTCGGCCATTTATTTACAACCTGGCAAAAGATCATAACCTCACCGGTTGGGTCAGGAACTCTGCCAGCGGTGTGGATATTGAAGTGACGGGCAATGAACAGGTGCAAAACGCTTTTCTAGCTGACATCCGCCAGACTGCCCCGCCTCTCTCCCAAATAGATGAGATGGTTGCTGAGGCCATCGAACTACGGGTTTTCAGCGACTTTACCATCATCAAGAGCGAAGACCAGGACTCAGATTTCATCCCGGTCTCCCCGGACGTGGCTGTATGTTCGCAATGTCAGGCGGAACTCTTTAATCCCCAGGACCGAAGATTTCGATATCCATTCATCAACTGCACAAATTGCGGACCCAGATTTTCTATCATCAAAGACATTCCATATGACCGACCACAGACGACCATGGCAGGGTTTGCGATGTGCCCGGATTGTCTGCGTGAGTATGAAAATCCGCAAGACCGACGGTTCCATGCACAACCCATTGCCTGCCCAAAGTGCGGTCCGCAGGTCTGGCTGGAAGTGCCCGCTGGCACAAAGGAATCCGCCAAAGATCAGGCGGTAATTCAAGCCCAAAAAATGCTTTCAGAGGGGAAAATCCTGGCAATCAAAGGACTTGGGGGGTTCCACCTGGCTTGTGACGCCACCAATCCAGCAGCGGTAGACCAATTGCGAAAAAGAAAGAAACGCTCGGAAAAACCTTTTGCTTTGATGGCATTTGATCTCGAGACCATCCAAAAATATGCAGTCATTTCAGAGCAGGGATTGAAACTGCTCACCAGTCCACAAGCACCCATTGTTCTTCTGCCGGTAAAACCTGCAGCGAGAAAGTTTGCCGAGTCTGTTGCCCCCGGGCAAAAGAGCCTGGGCTTTATGCTGCCCTACACGCCTTTACACCTCCTTTTGATGGAACCAGGAACGGATGCGCCTGAGGTGCTGGTGATGACCAGCGGAAATATGTCCGAGGAACCCATTGTGCATGAAGATCAGTCTGCTCGAGAGAAATTGGGTGCAGTTGCAGATGGCTTTTTGCTGCATGATCGGACCATCCATCGGCGGATTGACGATTCCGTCTTTGCACTGGTAGAAGATCAGCCCTATCCGGTTAGGCGCGCCCGGGGTTATGCACCTAATCCGATTAGAGTGACAGAAACATTACCGCAAATTCTCGCCACGGGTCCGCATATGAAAAACACCTTTTGCCTGACCCGAGATAGGTATGCCTTCGTCAGCCACTATATCGGTGAAATGGAAAATTGGGAAACCTATCAGGATTACTTGCGTGCCATCCAGCACTATGAAGCGCTTTTCCGTATCCATCCGATAGCGATTGGATATGATCTGCATCCAGACTACCTGTCAACCCGGTATGCATTGGAAAGAGCAAACAGAGAACACCTGCCCCTTTATCCAGTTCAGCATCATCATGCCCATCTGGCTGCCGGCATGATCGAAAACGGTTTATCCCTGGATCAAACTGTGGCAGGCTTTATCTATGACGGTACAGGCTTTGGAACAGACGGCACTATCTGGGGTGGTGAAGTCCTGATTGGAAACTGTAAGGATTTTTCAAGGCACCTGCACCTCAAACCAGTCCCGTTGCCCGGTAACGAAGTCAGTATCCGGAAACCTGCAAGGATGGCGCTCAGCATGCTTTGGGCAAATAACTTGCCCTGGGACCCAAACCTCCCATCAGTCCAGGCGCTTTCCCTTGTTGAGCAGAACGCGCTTAGAAACCAGCTTGAGAAAAACATCAATGCACCACTGACAAGCAGCATGGGACGCTTATTTGACGCTGTGGCTGCTTTGATTGGCTTACGCCAATCGATCAATTATGAGGCGCAAGCAGCGATTGAATTAGAAGCATTGGCTGATGACCGGCAATTGGGGTATTATCCATGGGAAGTTGAAGGTGATCAGATCATTGTCAAACCCACATTATCGGCCATTCTAACCGATCTATCGTCTGGGGTTTGCACAGCCGAGATCTCAGCAAAATTTCATCAAACGCTCGCGCAGATGACATCAGAAATTGCCAGTCAAATTCACAAAACGACAGGAATCCGCCAATTTGTGCTTTCAGGTGGTGTATGGCAAAATCGATTTCTTCTCGAAAGAACCCTTACACTGTTGAGGGACAGCGGCTTTGAAGCGCTTATTCACCACCAACTCCCTCCAAATGACGGCTGCATCGCTTTTGGTCAGGCGATGATCGCTTCTTATCGGTATATGCAAGAAAAGGAGTAAGTTATGTGCCTTGGAATACCAGGAAAAATTATCTCGATCTATGAAGAACATGGCACCAGGATGGCAAATATTGATTTTGGCGGCGTGAGTCGTGAAGCCTGTGTTGAAGTTGTTCCAGAAGCGAAACCGGGCGATTGGACCATTGTTCATGCGGGTTTTGCCCTGAACCTTCTAAGCGAAGAGGAAGCTCAGGAAACGCTTGAAATCCTGTCTGAAATGGCCAGGCTTGCAGAACAGGATGACCTTGACCACGGTGAATGATTCAACCTCTCCAAATTTCCTAACAGGTTACCGTGATGCACATCTGGTTCAGGGGGTGATCAGACAAATCCACCAACGGATAACCCAACCATGGACGATCATGGAAATTTGTGGTGGTCAGACACATGCTATCATGCAATATGGGCTGGATCAACTTCTGCCAGCTGAGATTGAACTGGTGCACGGTCCTGGTTGCCCGGTGTGCGTGACTTCTTTGGAATTGATTGACCAGGCACTGTGGATCGCCCAGCAACCTGATGTGATCTTCACAACCTTTGGCGATATGCTGCGAGTGCCCGGTTCAAATGGTGATCTCTTCTCTGTCAGGGCAGCAGGTGCTCAGGTACGTGTGGTTTATTCTCCTATGGATGCAGTCAAAATTGCCCAGGAAAACCCGGACAAACAAGTCGTCTTTTTCGCTATCGGATTTGAAACCACCGCCCCAGCAAACGCGATGTCCGTCCTTCAGGCTGAAAAAATCGGTTTGGAAAACTTCTCAATCCTTCCCGCCAATGTTCTGGTTCCGCCGGCGATGCACGCCATCCTATCCAGCCCAGAAAATCGAATCCAGGGGTTCCTGGCTGCCGGGCACGTCTGTGCTGTGATGGGATACTGGGAATATCCACCCATTGCAGAAAAATATCAAATCCCAATCACCGTGACGGGTTTTGAACCTCTTGATTTGTTAAACGGAATTCTTCATACAGTCATTATGCTGGAAGAAGGCCGCACTGAGGTTGAAAATGCATACACCCGTGTTGTCTCCTATAAAGGAAATCAGTCTGCCCAACAGTTGATCAATCGGGTATTTCAGACGATTGATCGTAATTGGCGCGGTATCGGGGCGATCCCCAAGAGCGGGTACGGATTGCATGATGCGTACAAACACTATGATGCATCCATGAAGTTTCATAGCACCGGTATTCAAACAGAAGAATCTCCTCTTTGTATCGCAGGACAGGTGCTGCAAGGGTTGAAAAAGCCTTATGAATGCCCGGCTTTTGGAACACAGTGCACACCCCAATCCCCTTTAGGCGCACCAATGGTCTCCTCAGAGGGCGCTTGCGCTGCGTATTATCGATTTGGTAGGAAAGCAAAATGAGCCAAACTAACCTTATAAAACCCATCCAAATCCAGGGTCCAGTTTGCCCACTCCCCCATCACCACACCGAAACTGTTGTGATTGGGCACGGCAGCGGCGGACAGATGACACGGGATTTGATCATCAACATCTTTCAGAGAGAAATTGGTAACGAGTTCCTTGCGCAGGGCAATGATGCAGCCCTTATCACATTCAAAGAAGCGCCAGAACGGATTGCGATCTCAACCGATTCGCATGTGGTTTCGCCTTTGTTTTATCCAGGTGGCAATATCGGGCGTCTTTCAGTCTCCGGCACCGTTAACGACGTTGCCATGTTAGGCGCTGTGCCAGCGTACCTCACCGCCGGCTTTATTATCGAAGAGGGATTCTCGATGGACTCTTTGAAGCAAATCCTGATTTCAATGGCAGAGACCTGCCGTGAAGCAGGGGTGCAGATTGTTGCTGGGGACACAAAGGTCGTGGAAAAAGGCAGTGCTGACGGTCTGTTTATCAACACCGCAGGCTTTGGTATCATCCCTGAGGGACGCCAGGTCGGCGGACAATACGCACAGCCTGGGGATGCCGTGATTATCTCCGGATCAATAGGCGATCATGGTATCGCTGTTCTCCAGGCGCGGGGAAAGCTTGGTTTTGATTCCGAAATCAAATCCGATGTTGCGCCGCTGAACCACATGATCAATGATTTGCTCACTGCCATTCCCCAGGTGCATGTCCTGCGCGACCCCACTCGTGGTGGGTTGGCAACGACTTTGAAGGAAATTGCCTGTCAGAGCCAGGTGAGTATTCACCTGGAGGAAGAAAGCATCCCCGTCAAACAAAATGTCAGAACTGCCTGCGAAATGCTGGGATTTGATCCCCTTTATTTAGCCAATGAAGGCAAAGTGATTGCCATCCTCCCCCAGGAAAAGGCTGATGACGCCATCCAGATACTTAAGAGTTCTCCGTACGGTGTGATGTCTACGCGAATTGGATATGTTTCTCAGGAAGATCCGGGAAATGTTCTCCTCCGAACTGCCTTTGGCACCACCCGAATTCTGGATATGCTTGCCGGCGAGATCCTTCCGCGAATATGCTGATGCTTGACCAATAACGACGATTCCAAATATACTTATCTAAATTTATTCAATTAAAGGTCCATTATGAAAATCGATTACAAAGAAACAACCAGCGACTTACTCACCCGGATCAACATCCACGATGCTTATGGGTCTCGAGACATTGACAAGTGGATGCTTGAGGTGCTCCCCCTCGCCCAGGGCATGACCATTCTCGACGTTGGCTGCGGCGCGGGGAAACAATGCTTTTCCTATTTGGCACACCTGAGCGGCAAAGCGACTATTTCTGGCGGTGATGTCTCTGAAGAACTGCTTGCAAAAGCGGAAGAGGAAAACGCTAAATTGGGCAATCGTGTTTCATTTCAAACACTGAATTTCAACCAGCCGTTTCCATTTCCCAACCAAACTTACGATCTCGTCTCTTGCTCATTTGCCATCTACTACGCAGAAGACATTCCCTTCACGATCAGTGAAATGCATCGTGTTCTCAAACCTGGAGGCAACCTCTTCACAACCGGACCGATGCCAGAAAACAAACAGATGTTTTACGAGGTTATCAAAGAAGCGACCGGAAAAGAGATTCCGCCTATGCCCGGCAGCTCAAGGTATGCATCTGAAATCTACAAAACAATTAAAGACCTCTTTTCTGAGGTCAAGATTCACATCTTTGAAAATCCCCTCACCTTCCCCAATGTTGAACCCTTCCTCGCCTACACCAGAGCGTCACTTTCAGAAGACCGCCTGCTGTGGAATACATTCTTTCAGACAAAAGAAGATTTTGAAGACATCATGGCAAAAATTACCGATGTTGCCCAAAAATGGTTTGAACGCGATGGTCAGCTGGTCATGACAAAAGTGGTTGGTGGAATCCTGGCTACAAAGTAGGTGTGTATGAATCACAATATGACATTCTTTGGGGAAACAATTTGCTGCATTGGCGCGCATCCTGATGATATCGAGTTGGGTTGTGGTGCCCTGATTGCAGATATCGTAGACCAGACCAACGTGATTTGTGTGACCCTCTCGGATAACCAGAAAAATCCAGATTTGTCTAACCTGGTAGATGAATACTATGCCAGCATGGATATCCTGGGTGTCAAACGAGAAAATGCGCTTCTTTATGACTTTACAACCCGTCGTTTCCCCGCTGCCAGGCAGGAAATTCTTGAAGTCATGCTGGAACTAAAAAGAAAATATCATCCAGAAGTTGTCCTCGTTCATACCTCCCAGGACATTCACCAGGATCACAAAACGGTGACAGAAGAAGCGCTTCGTGCTTTTCGAGGTACAACCGTCCTGGGGTTTGATGTGCTCCGTTCCAGTTATGGTTTTTTTCCCGACTTCCTGGTGCAGGTTTCTGAAGAGGCTGTCAACAAAAAAATACAGGCGCTTCAAGCCTATAAAACCTATACCGACAAGTATTATTTTGACGAAAACATCATCCACGCCACAGCCATCCGGCACGGCGCACTGGCAGAAAGACCCTTTGCTGAAGGATTTGATATCCTCAGAATTGTCGGTCAGTTTGGCAGTAAATCTCGGTAATCAAAGAGGCTGCAGTTCATCATTCGCAGCCCCTTTTTTCTCATCTAATCCTCAATCCCTATTTCCACTTTCCTATCCGTGACCCGGACAGGAAATGACCGAACATTTGTGACCGCTGGCAGTGCCAACACTTCACCGGTGCGGACGTCAAAACGGGCGCCGTGCCTCGGGCAGACAATCTCATGCCCTTCCAGATCCCCATCCCCTAAAGGACCATCGTCATGGGTGCAGGTGTCTTCGATGGCGAAGAAATTACCGTCAATATTAAAGACAACTATCGGTGTACCTTTTAGCTCAAGAAAAATCCGCTCACCAGGTGGCAGGTCTTCGACACTGCAAATTGAGTAGAAAATCATTTCTTCCATCATCATTCCCTTTGAAAAAAGGCGGTCACAACTGACCGCCTTTTAATGACATTGCTTTAAACACTTAACTTGTCTGATAGCCGGTCGGACGTGTGTTGTCTTTCTTTGCCTCTCGCATCAAATGAGAATCAAACGGAAACCATAAAATGTGGTCTGGAACCATCCAGCCATCCGTCAGGTAAACATTGGTACGAAACTGCACGGCAACCATTTTTTCATCGACCTGGACTATAATTCCTCGTACCCAATCACGAATGCGTTCGCCGCCTTTTTCGTGATCACATAAAACCTCAACAGCATCACCGACTTGATAGGTCGTATCCTCATCTGGCGGTCTCATAAATGGAGATCTAGCCATCTATCCTCCTGATTTAATCATAATCAATAATTTCATAAAGAAAGTCAACTCATCTATTGTAGCAGATTACAAAAGATAATTCTATTAGTATTTCATAAAACTTTGAACATTATCGCTCTGCCATCTTTTCGGTAATCGCTTCTTTGAAACGATTTTGTACGCCCTCAATGGGAATACGCGCCATGATGGGTGCGAAGAATCCCATCACAATCAGTTGCTCCGCTTCCTTTCTGGGAATACCGCGGCTGAGCAGATAAAATAATTCGTTCTCGTCAATTTTCCCCACCGTCGCACCATGAGTGCAGCGAACATCATCCGCCAAAATCTCAAGCCCTGGGATGGAATCAGCTCGCGCCTGTTTGCTGAGGATCAGGTTGCGATTCGCCTGATAGCCATCCGTTCCATCCGCACCTGGGGCAACATAAATCATCCCCTGCCAAACAGATCGACTGGCATCCAGCAATGCGCCTTTATAAAGCAAATCACTGGTCGTATTTTCAGCGAGATGGTTCTGCTGAGTGTCATGATCCAGATGCTGGTTGCCATTTGTAAAATAAAATCCCGACATCCTCGCCATGGCGCCTGGCTCAGCAAGATCAATATCAGAGAAATTCTTGGTCAGATGAGTCCCCATGGCACCAAACACCCACTCCAAATTTCCATCCCCCATCACCCTGGCACGTTCACGGGTCATTGACCAGACATTCCTTCCCCAGGATTGTAATTCCACAAAGGTTAACCTCGCATTTTGACCAACGAAAATCTCTACGATGCCATCATGAAAAACCTGAGACCGGTCATCGCTGGTTGCTGAAGAACTCTCGTGCACAAAAGTAACAGATGCCCCGTCTTCTAACCAGAGAAGTAAGTGATTGATGAAAGCAGTATCCTCGCCAGCTCCCCAGTAAAGACTGTGCAGCGGCTGCTCAATCACAACATTCTTGGGAACATACAAAAATACGCCATCTTGACCCAACGCTGCAGCCAGTGCTGTGAATTTATCCTCATCCGGAGCGACAATTTTGCCAAGCAAATTACCTACGAGTTGTGGGTATTTCTCTTCTGCAAGCGCAAAATGGGTAAAGATCACTCCCTGTTGGGCTAAAGACTCATCCAGCTGACAACTTGCCTCCAGCGCGCCCGAAACGATCCGTCCCGAGGGCTCTTCACCAATAATGACTGGGTCCAATAAGCGAGCAGGTGGGTCCGATCTGAAACCATTTTCAGGAATTGTGAACTTATCAGTCGCCAACCCGCGAATGTCCGTTCGCCGCCAGGGTTCATCTCTTAGTGTGGGAAAGGGCAATCTTTGATAGGCTTCCCAGGCGGCTTGATGATAACCACGGATTTGGGAATGATCTGATTGATTGACCATTTCCTGTGGAAACGAAAACTCAGCCAATTCATTTCGCTTACGGCTGCTGCTTTTGATCACAACGGATTGATTAGCATTTGTCATTGAGCAATTTTCTTTCCTTGTTATCCGACTGATCCAATCATCTGAAGCTGGATCAATCGATTCAATTCAACAGCATATTCCATGGGAAGTTCTTTCACCAGGGGTTCAATGAAGCCGGAAACGACCATTGTCGTCGCCTCTTCTTCGCTCAAGCCTCGGCTCATCAAGTAAAATAATTGCTCTTCCCCAACCTTGGAAACTGTCGCTTCATGCCCCAGAGACACATCCTGGGCATCGACCTCGATATAGGGGTAAGTATCTGATCGGGATTCTGGATTCAACAGCAGTGCATCACACACCACATTGGATTTTGACCCTTCTGCATTGGAATGAATCTTTACAAGCCCGCGATACGAAGAACGTCCGTTGCCCCGACTGATCGACTTTGATGTGATCTTGCTGCTGGTATTCGGTGCAAAATGGATCGCCTTACCGCCAGCATCCTGGTGCTGATTCGGTCCGGCGAATGCGACGGATAGGATTTCACCATGCGCCCCCGGTTCCATCAAATAGCAGGAGGGATATTTCATGGTTGTTTTTGAACCAAGATTCGCATCCACCCATTCCATCGTGCCGTTCTCATACACCTTTGCCCGCTGAGTCACCAGGTTGTAAACATTGCTGGACCAATTTTGAATGGTGGTGTAGCGCACACGCGCATTTTTCTTCACCACGATTTCAATCACGCCGCTATGGAATGAATTTGTCGAATATGTTGGCGCTGTACAACCCTCAACGTAATGAACCTGTGCACCTTCATCGGCAATTATCAAAGACCGCTCAAATTGCCCAATATTGGCAGAATTAAGGCGAAAATAAGCCTGCAACGGTAAATCCACCTTGATTCCAGGTGGAATGTAGACAAAAGATCCCCCGGACCACACCGCACTATTCAATGCAGCAAATTTATTATCCTGAATGGGAATGACGGTCGAAAAGTACTCCCGGAAAATATCAGGATGCTGGCGCAATCCTTCTTCAATGGATAAAAAGATGACGCCCTTCTTGGCTAATTCTTCATGAACGCTGTGATAGATCATTTCTGATTCATACTGCGCGCCCACGCCAGAGAGATATTTTTGCTCTGCTTCAGGGATGCCCAGTTTATCAAAGGTGTTCTTAATCGTCTCCGGGATATCTTCCCAGGTGCGGCCCTCCTGATCCGTTGGCTTGACATAGTAGTAAATATCGTCAAGATCCAAATCGCTTAAATCTGCTCCCCACTGTGGGATAGGACGCTGCAGATAATGTTTATAAGCTTTCAAGCGAAATTCCAGCATCCACTTCGGTTCACCCTTCATGGCTGATATCTGCCTAACGACTGCTTCATTCAATCCTTTTTGACTTTTAAAGACAAACGTGTCAGGATCACTGAACCCGTATTGATATTCTCCTAACTCTTCCAAAAAACCAGTATCGGGGTTTTTATCCATAGTATGCTCCAGGGAGGTGATTAAGCGGTTTCTGCCTGCCCATATTTTTCGCGTACCCAATCATACCCCTCTTCTTCAAGTAAAAGTGACAGGGCTTCACTGCCTGATTCTACAATTCGCCCGTCAAACATGATGTGCACATAGTCAGGTTTAATATAGTTTAATATTCGTTGATAATGCGTGATAACCACCACGCCCATTCCCGGCCCTTTCAGTGCATTCACACCTTCCGAGACAATTCGGATAGCATCAATATCCAACCCAGAATCGGTTTCATCAAGGATAGCGAAGGCAGGCGCTAAAACCGCCAGCTGCAAGACTTCAGTCCGCTTTTTTTCTCCGCCTGAGAAGCCCTCATTAAGATAACGTCCACCAAAGGTGTATTCCATTTCCAAGAGGTCCATCTTGGATTTCAACAATTTTCGGAACTCTAATACAGAAATATCCTCTTGAGGTGGTTCGCCATAACGTCGTCGCGCATTGACAGCGGTGCGCAAAAAATTGGCAACCGTCACACCCGGGATGGAAACAGGGTATTGAAAAGCAAGGAAAATACCAGCACGCGACCGCTCGTCAGCAGCCATATCCAACACGCTTTTACCATCAATGCGAATATCACCCTCTGTAATTTCGTAATTCGGGTGCCCCATGATCGAGTAGGCTAAAGTTGATTTACCAGTCCCGTTTGGACCCATAATCGCATGAACCTCACCCTGCCTGACGGTCAGGTTCAATCCTTTGATGATTGGATTTCCTTCGATGGAAACATGCAAATTATCGATGATTAATTCCGGCATCAATTCTCCTCAAGATAATTGGATTTTTTACTCCATTTTTATCTAATTTATCATAATTTGTATAAGCTTGTGAATTATAGCATGCCCAATTTGGAGTGTCAATATTTTAGAATTTTGTAATAAATATTAATCCAGTTACACTGACCATTGTAAAAATCCTTGAGAGAAATGAATAAAACAATTTTTACATCTAAAAAAAGGACTTCATTAATTTCAAAAATATGCTATTATTAGAGAGCTAACACTCATTTATCAGAAAGGATAACAATGGCCGATAAAGAAGAGAAAAAAGGACTATTTGGTAAAGCCCTGGATGCTTTCTCAAGCAAAGACGAGAAAAAAGAACTTGAAAGCATGGAAGCAGAACTGGAAAAAGCCAAAAAAGAAGCTGAGGCAGCAAAACAAGCCTTAAAATCAATGATCAGCAAAAATGTTGAGAATTCAAAAGACAAGAGCCTTGCTGAGAAGGAAGCTGAAGCAGCTGAAAAGAAAATCGCTGAGCTCGAAAGCAAACTTAACGCCGCGATGGTCAAAGATCGCGAAAAATTGCTTGCTGAACGGAAGCAAATGGTTGAAGAGCGTAAGGCAAAACTTGACGCCGGTTTGGCACCTGCCCTGATCACAAAGCACACCGTTAAAGCAGGCGAAACCCTGAGCCATGTTGCGCTGAAGTATTACAAGCATGCCACACCTCCCTACTGGCAGTTCCTGCTTGAGCACAACAAAGAAGTGCTGAAGGGCAGTGAAAAGAATATTCGCACAGGCATGGTCCTGGACATCCCAGAATTACCCGAGGAATTGAAAGATTAAGATGGCAAATAATTTAGATCTCGGTTCTCTATTTGGAACCGTCACCGAGCAGCTGACACAGAAAAAAGACTCGCTAAATGAGGCTGATACCTATAATCATGATCATGGCGATCATATGGTTCAGATTTTCAGCCTAATTCAAGACGCAGTCGCTCAAAAATCTGATCAACCAGTTGCTGATCAATTAGATTTTGCCAGTCAAATGGTGAAAAATGAAGCCCAAAGCGGCTCTGGCCAGTTGTATGCGCAGGGACTTTCCTCTGCAGCTAAAAATTTGGCTGGATCTTCAGGATTAGATCAAAATTCAGTCATGACCCTGGTTAAAAGTCTTTTGAACGCAGACCAACCCCAGCAAGAACCTGAAACGCAACATAAAGGCGGATTACTGGGTTCTCTGCTCTCCGGGTTGATGGGAAAATCTGAAAGTCAGGAGTCGCAAAAGGGATTTGATATGAATGATTTGCTGCGAGCAGGCATGTCTTTCTACCAATCTCAGCAAGATGGAGATAGCACCATGGAATCGCTGATCAATGCGTTGATGGCAGGCAGTCCGCTTGGTCAATCGCCTCATCGCGCCCAATCCGGTTCGATCGTTGCCTCAACAATCATGAACTTTGCAAAATCATTCTTGAACTGAGAAGACCAAATAACACAATAAAACAGGATGTCCTCGGGACATCCTATTTTTTTAATAGCTCCTTATGATTTTTATGTAAAATATCTTAATTATTGACAAACCAATCGACAACGTGCTAAAATCACGCCCAAGATTTAGCTCACAGGAATCTCATCATCACAAGTGATAACAAGGTATGACTGATGAAAAGCACAAGAGAAAATATTTTACGCCAATTGCTGGCTTTCCCCGGATCGACGATTAACGACCTTGCAGAAGCCGTAGGGATCAATGCCATTTCAGTTCGGCATCACCTGACTTCGCTGCAGGCTGAAGACCTGGTCACCTCGGCTGAAGAGCGCCATGGTGTAGGCAGACCAAGGTTGATCTATTCGTTAACCGAAAAAGGCGTTGAAGCTTTTCCAACCAGCTATATAAAACTAACGCAGCGGCTCTTGCGTGTATTAAAAAATAAATTTTCAGAAAAAGAAATTGATCAGATTTTTCAAAATATCGGCGAGGAAATTGCAGACAGCCAAATCGATGGTGATCACAATCAGCCTTTAGAAAAGAAATTAACCGCCCTGAAATCCCTTCTGACAGAAGAGGGTTTCGTTGTCGAGTTGTCTGAAAATGAGACTGACTACACATTGACCACACTCTCTTGCCCATATTATCGAGTCGGCTTTGATTATCCACAAATTTGCACCATTGACTATGCTTTAATTTCCAAGTTTGTATCCAAACCTGTAAAAATCGAAACCTGTATATTTAACGGCGAAGAGCATTGCACTTTTCAAATCCAAAAATAAGCGAAAGAAGGCTTAAATGAGTGACGATAAACCTCTCAACTTCCCAATCTGGGATATCGAAGAAACCCACCCTGATGAGGTTCCAGCCATTGAAGAAGGTCTGAGTGAGATCATGGATCCGGAGCTTGGCTTGAATATCATTCAACTTGGGCTGATCCGAAATGTTTCCGTCAAGGAAGACCATGCTGTTGTGACCATGATCCTGACAACACCTTTTTGTCCTTATGGCCCAGCCCTGATGGAAAGTGCCCGGAAGAAGGTCGAAAAAATCATGGAAATGTCAACCAAGATTAACTATGGGCATGAAACCTGGGACCCTACCATGATGGAAGAAGGTCTGGCAGACGATTGGGGATTATATTGATATGAAAAGAGACATTGGATGGGTAACCCAATGTCTCTTCTACATTGTAAACAGTTAATTTATTATTTACGAAAAGAAATTTGCCAGCTTCAAGCCGAGTGATAAATCTCCGTAGGCCTTAATTTTGCCCATCATATAAGCCCGCATGGGATCTGTCTGTCCCGTCAAAACCTTGACACCTTCCTGCCCATCTGCCTTTATCGTCAGATCAGGATTGGCAACCGTTCCCTCATCGACTTTACAGGTTTGATCTTTAATTGTGATCACCCAGTTAGATGCCTGGTCTCCAGTGAACATACACTGCACCACACCAGATGCCCCTTTCGCCTTTTCAGGTTTGAAATAATCCGGAATTTGTTTCATTACCTCAGTAACATTAATTTCTGCCATCCTCAGCTCCTTGTTCACTGATCAATTTTTGTCATTATAATCCAAACAATTCCTTTTCCGTGAACCTTTTCCACTTTAACATCTCCAGCGCTCAGACAAAGCGCCATGATTTTTTCAGGAGATAAAAAGTGGCTCCTCATCAAGAGAAGTTTTTCACCAATCGCAATTAACTTGACAAACACATGATGAATATTCGGTTCCTCGATTACTATCCTTCCCCCCGGCTTGATCATCCTTACGATCTCATGGATAGTCCGTCCCTGGTCCCTGACATGGTGCAGTGCGTCTACCATAATAATCCGATCAAAAAGCGCGTCACAGAAAGGCAGACGTTCTGATTCTGTGTTAATCGGAGTAATTCCTTTTTTTTGCGCTTCCGCAAGCATTCGCCAGGCAGGATCAGCGAGGAAAACATTTTGGCTGATCTCAGAAAACAATACAGCAACTCGTCCTGTACCTCCGCCGATGTCCAGTAAGCGCTGCTCCTGCTTCAATCCTACCAGATCGACAATGCGCCCATCCTTCTTCTTCCCAAAGATTAAATCGTAAATCGGACCGAGGAGATTGAAATGATCGTATTTGGACACATTCACCTGTTAGAAGAATAATTCTGCCAGACCGCGCGCAAATAATCCAGCAATAGTGGCAATCACAGTGGTCATTGCAACGATCAGCCACATCGCCTTTCCACCAAGCTCTTTACGAATCACAATCATTGTTGCAAGGCAGGGAATATAAAACACAACAAAAACCGCGTAAGTGATCATTTGAACCGGTGTCAGCACAGTTGAGAATTCCATACTGCCCAAAGCCTGGCCCAGCATCACCAAAGACAGTTCTTTTCGCAAAACGCCAAAGATCAACGGCACGCCAACCTCATGGGGCAGACCTAAAACCCACGAAAACGGTCTGACCAGTGTGTTTAGAAAAATTGCAACATTCAGATAATTCAAAATTGCGAGCACCACGCTGCCAACAATCAACAGTGGCCAAGCTTCAACAATAAACTCCCGAATTCGCCACCATGCTTTGGAAAATACAGTTCGAAGTGTTGGCACCCGGTAAACGGGCATCTCAAGGATCAACCCGGGTGAGGTATCTGGCACAATCTTTGAAAGTATTTTTGCCGTTAGGGCAATCACAAATAAGTTGAATAGATAAATGGCTAAAGCCAATCCCGGTCCGAGATAGAAAGCGACCAACCCAAATACGACGGATAAGCGTGCAGCACAGGGTACAAGCGTTGAAAGTGCCGCTGAGATAAACCGCTCTCGTTTGTCCTCCAGAATGCGGGTAGACATGATCGCGGGCACATTACAGCCAAAGCCCAGGATGAAAGGCACGATCGACTTCCCGTGAAGACCGATTTTGTGCATCAATGAATCCATCAGGAAGGCAATCCGCGGTAAATAACCGACATCTTCCAGGATTCCCAATCCAACCAGGAAGGGCACCAGGTAAGGCAGCACAATCGCAACACCACCAGAAATCCCCTGAATCACACCAATCAAGATCTGTGAGAGAATCCCCTCTCCACCCCCAAACCGTGAAACCAGCCAGACTTCAAATTGGGCAAAAAAATCCATCAAAGGCGCTTCGATCCACCCACCAAAAGTATACACACCCTGAAAGAACAGGTAAAGAATAATTATTAATCCGATGTATCCGATAATTGGATGCAACAGAATATCATCCAGTTTGTCGCGAAAAGTGATATTGCGTTTTCCCTGGCGGATGACCTGCTGGGCAACCTGATCGGATAATTTGGTTCGTTCCTCGTTAATGATCCAATCCGTCGTTTTTCCCCGTGAGTGCGTTAACTCATCCTGGATTGATCTGAGATCCTTCAGAATTTCAGGTTTCTGCGAAAGGACCTGATCAATGAGGCTCTGATCACCCTCCAGAAGTTTGATCGCCAGAGCACGCGGGTTCAGGTAACTTTCTACTGCTTCTAACTCTCTCTCGAGAAGAGTCAAGGAGGATTCAATATCATGGCTATACGAAGGTGGTTTTGGTTTTTGGTTACGCTGCCCAACCTGGACCGCTTGAACAAAACAAGGCTGAATACCGCGTCCCTTGGATGCGATCATCGGAATAACGGGGACATCAAACATGTTTTTGAGCATTTCCACATCAATATGGATGCCAATCCGATCAGCTTCATCCATCATATTCAATGCGATCACGATCGGAATTTCAAGCTCCAGCAATTCCACCGTCATTGCAAGTCCCAGAGAAAGATGAGAGGCGTCCAACACATTGATCACAACATCCACAGCGTTGGATGTGAGATATTTAATCACTTCGCGTTCTGCGGGATTGGTTCCTGCCAAGGTGTAAGTTCCTGGAAGGTCAACAACGTCGACCACACTCCCCAATACCCTCACCTGGCTCTCAATAAACGTAACCGTCGTGCCAGAAAAATTTCCAGTTTCAGCCTTATAACCAGCTACCTGATTAAATAAAGTACTTTTGCCACAGTTAGGCTGTCCAATTAATCCAATTCGCATCAAATGACCTCAACCTGAACTCGGGCTGCAATCCCACGCCCAATAGCCACAGATCTTCCCCCAGCATCGACCATCAAAGGCCCACCCATTGGAGCATACCGCAGGATTTTCACTTCCTTACCGGGGCACAACCCAAGTTGACGCAGCTTGAAGCTAACGCCTTTCCCCCCACTATAAGTCACAATCCGTACTGATTGGTTTATAGGCACGTCTAATAAATTCATTTAGCCTCGAATAATAAGTTTTATGTATTCTAACTTTCCAATGAATTATCGTCAAGATCAAAATGGCACCATTTATGTCATCTTAAAACTTAACAAACGTCAGAACTCAGCTTCTTGGCACAAAAATCCTGATTGTGTTGTAAACTTATTCAAGAAAAAAGAAACTGAAAAGGTGAATGCGATGAAAGTTCTCCGTTTATATGATGCAAATAATCTTCGTCTTGAAGAGAAACAGAAACCATACCCCACCGAAAGTGAAGTCTTACTAAAAATTGCAAGTGTGGGCATCTGTGGTTCTGATATTCACTACTTTCATGAGGGTGGCACCGGCAGCCTGCAGCTCGACCAGCCTTTGATCCTCGGCCATGAATTCTCTGCCTGGGTTGAAAGTGGATTCCAAAAAGGGCAGCTGGTGACAGTTGATCCGGCTCTCCCGTGTGGAACATGTGAATTCTGCCGTGAAGGGAACCCAAACTTTTGCGAAAAGCTCGAATTCGCTGGGGCAGAAGAGACAGATGGGGCTTTGCAAGAATTTGTGTGCTGGCCTGCATCATCTATCTATCCATTACCAGAGCAGTTCTCCCCACAAGCAGGTGCCCTTTTCGAGCCATTAGGAATTGCGATACACGCCCTGCACCTTGGTAAGGTTTTTCCGGGTATGGATGTTGGAGTCTTTGGTGCTGGCACAGTTGGTCTGTTGACCATTCAGATGGCAAAACTGGCTGGTGCAGCCCGAATTTTTGCGACCGATCTCCTACCTCACCGGCTTGATGCAGCGCTTGCCTGTGGGGCAACCGATGTGCTTCCTGCCGATGGAAACGAAGCAGAGAAAATTCTGAAATTAACTGGTGGGCGAGGTCTTGATGTCACTTTTGAAGCAGCTGGCGACGATGGATCAGCAGTTGAGACGGCTGTGATCGCGTCCAAGCGCGGCGGAACTGCGGTTCTGATTGGTATCCCTTCCGAAGATACCACTTGCTTTACTGCATCAGCTGCCAGGCGCAGAGGGCTGACAATCAAACTTTCCCGCAGAATGAAGAATACCTACCCCACTGCAATTCGTTTAGTTGCCAATGGCATGGTTGATTTGCAGCCAATTATCACACATCAATTTACTCTTGATAATTACGAGCTGGCATTCAAAACGGCTGCCCAAAGAGAGGGCGTAAAAGTCTTTATTGATTTCGCCAGCTGATTGGCAAATATGCTGAGACTGGAAAAAATCGCTCGCTAATTTCCCCCCAAATTCCTCAGCAAAATATCAAGTGCACGAAAAGAGGAAAGCGCAATTCATGACATCACTGCCGCCATTTCTTATGACTTCTGAAGAGGGATCTTTCGCTCAGAAGACCATAAAAGAAAGAAAGCCTCAAATCATTAACACCATTTTGTCCCAATTTGACTTCACACCCGAAATCCGTGCCACATTAAATCAATTCATCCAGGAATTGGACCATAAGAGCATTTGCGCGTTGGAAGAAAACACCAGTGACCGGGCATTTTGGGATCAGGACATTGAACCCTGGCTCGGAAAAACATGGTTTGAGCTGCCGTGGTATTTTGCTGAAACCTTTTTTTACCGCCGGCTGCTGGAAATCACCACCTACTTCCAGCCCGGGCCATTCATGGGCATTGATCCCTTCGGTGTATCAAAAGAACAGGAGCTGCTGACTGCGCTGCCCGTTTTCGAAGAGATCTATACCAACAAACCCCAGATGGAACAGCTTGATGCATTCACTTATTACTGTTATCGCGCCTTGTGGAGTAATCGTGCTGACCTGAGCAACCTGGGTGTGGCTGAAACCAGCATGGGCGATCAAGCCCACCATATCATCCTTAACCACACCGTTGACGCTTACCAATTCTTAAAGGAACAAAACGGAAATATTGCTTATTTCCTCGATAATGCAGGCAAAGAGCTGCTCTTTGATCTTGCCCTGATGGATCATCTCCTTTCTTCAGGGCTTGTCACCTCAATCACGTGCTACCTCAAGAATCAACCCTTTTTCGTCTCGGATGCCATGCCGTGGGATTTATTCATGGCGATCAAGCGCTTATCTGCCTCAAATTATGAACAGACTCGGGTTTTTGCGAACCGAATTATCAAATGGCTGCATCGTGGCGCAATTACCGTTCAAACGCCGCAGTTTCTGACCAGCAGCAGGATGTATCGTCAAATGCCCAAAGTGCTCTACACACAGCTCCAGTCCTATGACCTGGTCATTCTAAAAGGTGATGTCAATTACAGACGTCTTTTCGGAGACCGCCATTGGGAACCCACCACCCCGATCGAGTTAGCAGCAGGCTACTTCCCGACAAATTACCTCAGTCTGCGAACCCTCAAAGCAGAAATTGTTCTGGGACTTGACCCATTAACGCTCGAATACCTGCAGAGGAATGCCGAACCGGATTGGCGCATCAACGGTAAGCGCGGCATGATCACCTTCGGCAGAAAATAAACATTGGCACTATTCCAAAATCATCCGTATGTATTCTCAAGCGTCACACCGATAAATCACGAATATTGGCTTTCCACTATTTGCCACGATAAACAACAATAACCAGCTTGGTTTTTTATTAGCTGAAATCCATTGTCGGAAAACTCAGGCGAAGAATGCCTGTCAAGGCGAAGAATGCCTTGATTCATTGCGCAATTGTCTTTATAATAATAATTAGAACAATTATTCGATTATTGAGCGCGCACAATGAATACGTTACCCTTTGCCCAACTGAGAACACATTCCTACTTTAGTTTTTTAGGATCTCTTTGTGCACCCAAAGACCTGGTGGAAATTGCACAAGCCCAGAGAATGAGCGCTATTGGACTGACGGATTACCGACATCTGACCGGTGCAATTGACTTTTATGAAACCTGCAAAACCACAAATATCAAACCCATTATTGGTCTGGAAATCGACCTGGATTACCAGGGACAACAAGGGAAATTTACCCTTTTTGCAAAGGATCTGGTGGGCTGGTCAAACCTTTGCCGCTTAAGCACTCACATGCTCGCTCATAACAGCCTTATCACAATCGGCGACCTGGAAAAACACCAGTCTGGTCTGATTGGTCTGGTGGGTGATCCACGCGGTGTCCTGAAAAACCTGATTCAAAACCGAACATCCGACCCTCAACTCCCAAATCGTTTTCTCGAAGATCTCAAATCCTTTTTCTTTGAAGATCTCTTTATCGAGGTACAGCGATTTGATACAGGCAGGCTCAAAAACGAAAATAGCCTTGTTGAAATGGCTCACCAGCTCAATATCCCAATAATCGCATCTCAAAATATTCTTTATACACAAAAAGAGGATAAAGCAAGATTTCAGACTCTAACTGCCATCAAGCACAATACCCCGATCCAAAATCTATCTGCCCTCCTGCTGCCCCCAGGGTCAGCCCATTTTCCTGATCATCAGGATTTTGCTCACCGATTTGCTGACATTCCTGAAGCTTTAGAAAATATCCAGATGATCATTGACCGATGCAATCTTGAATTACCGCTCGGACAAACCCATTTTCCAGCCTTCCCGACCCCGGATGGCGTTTCACCATCAGCATTTTTACGTGATCAAGCCCTCGCAGGCGCAAAAAAATGCTACGGAAATTTAACCAGTGAGATATTGGATCGACTGGACCATGAACTCAACATCATCTCAGAAATGGGATATGAGCCCATCTTCCTGATCGTGCAAGATGTGCTAAAGCACGCACGCAAATTGGGCATTCCTACATCCTCTCGCGGCTCAGCAGCCTCATCGCTTGTGGCACATTGCCTTGAAATCACCTCACCAGATCCCATCACCCTTAATCTTTATTTTGAGCGCTTCCTCAACCCCGCCAGGAAAAAACCACCGGATATTGACACGGATATCTCCTCGGAGCGAAGAGATGAAGTAATTCAGTATGTATTTGATGTTTATGGCGCCGATCGGGTAGCTATGGTGGGCACAATTACCCGCTATCGTCCAAAATCCGCTCTTGGTGATGTGGCAAAAGCCTACGGACTTTCTCCTGAGACAATTCGGCAACTATCCAAGAAACTCCCCTCGTCCTTCCGCTTCCAACAAGCAGCAAACGAAACCGATCCGTTTTCACCCCTGCTGCGCGAAAGTCTGAATCCGATCATCAAAGAGATCATTGCAGATGCAAGGTCGATCTTAGATATCCCCCATCATCTCTCCGTTCATCCGGGGGGGATTGTGATCGCGCCATTTCCGATCACGAACCTGATTCCTCTCGTGCATTCAGATTCTCTTGGTATCAACCACGCCCAATTTGATCTCGAAGGGATTGAGAAATTCGGTATGGTCAAAATTGACCTTTTGGGCATTCGAGGGTTGAGTGTGATGGGAGATGTTGCCGAAAAAATTCATTCCTGGCATATCACAGAATTCTCAAATGGGCTTGATGTATTGGATCGCATTCCTGCAGATGATCGTAAAACGACTGGGCTGATTGAGCAGGCAAAGACCATTGGATGCTTTCAAATCGAAAGCCCCGGCATGCGTGCAACCCTCAAAGAAATCAAAGCCAGAACGCCAGAGGACATCATGGCTGCCCTGGCACTTTACAGGCCTGGTCCCCTGAAAGGTGGACTGAGGGATGCATTCGTGAGACGGTTCAAAGGTGAAGAACCCGTGGTGCACCTTCATCATTCCCTGAGCGATTTACTGCAGGAAACCTACGGCGTGATACTATACCAGGAACAGGTCCTTCGCATTGCGCACGAATTGGGGGGACTCTCTATCGCGCAGGCAGATATCCTCAGGCGAGCCATGAGCCACTTTAATCCTGGCAGCATGATGGAAACACTTCGCAAACACTTCATCGATGGCGCCATGCAGCGAAAAGGGGTACCCGAGGACACGGCACTTCAAATCTGGGACATGATGGCGGCATTTGCTGGATACGGTTTCCCAAAAGCCCATGCGGCATCATACGCGCAGCTCGCCTGGAATTCTGCCTGGTGCAAGGCACACTATCCCGCCGAATTCATGGCGGCAGTGCTCGGTTTTGGAGGAGGGTATTACTCCCAGCGTGTTTACCTGATGGAAGCCAGGCGGCTGGGGCTGACCATCAAACCGCCTCACATCAACCACAGTCTTAAGCGCTTCAACGTTAAATACCCTGATGGACAGCCCATCCTCTACATGGGGCTCAATCAGGTGCGTGATCTGACGCAGCACACGATTGAACGCATCATTCGCCATCGACCATACCACTCCTTTGAAGATTTTATCCTGCGGTCAGATCCGCATAGGAAAGAGTTGGAAAATCTCATCAAATGTAATGCATTGGAGGGACTGATATCAATTCCAGATGGATTAAACCGCATAACGCATCAACATCCACGCGGCCAGCTGGCATTGTTCACACCGCCGCAAAAAGAAGAAGGAGAATGGACCGGCGAGCAGCAGCGTTTTGCCCAAGAAGAAATTCTCGGTGTGAGTCTGGATATCTCACCTTTGGAACGTTTTGCAGAACAGATCAGCAACATGGGTGCAATTTCAACCATCGAAGCAGAAGCACGTATCGGGGAAAGCGTTTGTGTAGCCGGGATGCGCCAGACGCTACGCAGGTATAAAAACCGATCCGGGCAAATGATGTGCTTCTTAAGTCTTGAAGATCTCGAGGGATCCTTACAGGTGCACATTCCCGCATCACTTTACGCCAAACATTATCAAATCCTGCAATCGCAGGGACCTTTCCTGGTTCAGGGGCACATCGAACAAAATCAATTCCAGATGCGCACCTGGCTGATGGCAGAAAAAATTTCCCTGCTAAATTGATGCAGCAGAACAACCCGCCTGATCTCCCTTGCCGTCCGATCAGCTACCGACTATACTTGACTCAATAAAGTAAATACATCCACCGCTTGTCCATAATTTGGGAGGTCAGAATGACTGAAAATATGATTCCCTGGTATATGAACGCCGTTTTCTATGAGGTTCATGTCAGGGCTTTTTGTGATTCATCTGGAAATGGCAAAGGGGATATCCAGGGATTGATCAGCAAGCTGGATTATATTAAGGATTTAGGAGTAGATTGTATCTGGATATTGCCCATCTATCCCTCCCCTCTCAAGGATGACGGCTACGACATCGCAGATTATTACGATGTCCATCCCGATTATGGGACTCTGGCAGACTTTAAACTGCTGATAAAAGAAGCCCATGCCCGCGGCTTACGTTTGATCTCAGATCTTGTTCTGAATCACACATCCGATCAGCATCCGTGGTTTCAGCAGTCACGGTCGAATCCCACATCAAAATATCGTGATTACTATGTGTGGTCTGATACGAATGATAAATACACAGATGCACGCATCATCTTCCTTGATACCGAACCCTCAAACTGGACTTTCGATGAAAAGGCTGGTAAATACTTTTGGCACCGCTTCTACTCAACACAACCGGACTTGAATTACGACAACCCTGCTGTTCAAGAAGAAATGTTAAGTGTGATGGATTTCTGGTTGGAAATGGGGATAGACGGGTTCAGGGCGGACGCAGTTCCATACCTGATAGAACGGGAAGGCACCAATTGTGAGAATTTACCTGAAACCCACCAGATTTTGAAACAATTTCGATCACATCTCGACCGACAGTATGAGGGCAAAGTTCTTCTGGCAGAAGCCAATCAATGGCCGGAGGATGTGCGCCCCTATTTTGGTGAAGGCGATGAATTTCATATGGGATTTCACTTTCCGGTGATGCCGCGCATCTATATGGCATTACGCAAGGGAGATGTCACACCCATTCACTGGATCATGTCCCAAACGCCAGAAATTCCAGATAACACCCAGTGGTGCATTTTTCTCAGAAACCACGACGAACTGACCCTTGAAATGGTCACCGAGGAAGAACGGCAGTGGATGTGGTCCGAATATGCCCCATTACCCCGGATGCGGCTCAATCTCGGCATTCGCCGCCGATTGACACCCTTATTGGACAATGACCACCGCAAGATATTGCTGGCTAATGCGCTGCTCTATTCCCTGCCAGGCGCACCCATCATTTATTATGGCGACGAAATTGGGATGGGCGACAATATCTGGCTGCCAGACCGAAACGGAGTGCGCACACCAATGCAGTGGGACAATACACCAAATGCTGGTTTTTCAACAGCCGCTGCCGACCAGCTGTATGCGCCAGTGATTGATCAAGGTGAATTTGATTATCGTATTGTGAATGTCGCGATCGAGGAACAAGATCCAAATTCGTTGCTCAATCAAATGCGTAAATTGATCAAAATCCGAAAATCACACATCGCCCTAGCCCTGGGCGCTTATCAATTCCTTGCAAAAGACCAGCACGGATTTTTCGTCATCTTGCGAACATACAAGGACAATAATATCCTGTGCATTTTAAATTTACAGGCAGATGAAAAAAGATTAACACTCGATCTATCAGAATTCCATGGGAAGGAGCTCGTGGATTTGTGGCATAATACCTTTTACAGAAAAATCGATTCGGAAGAAACCAACTTTGATCTCTCACCCTACGGATTTCTGTGGGTGGAGCTGCGGTAAGAAACAAACTCTTCATTTTCCAGCAGCAAAGCCTAATCAAGTATAATTGCACCTATGGATGAAGATAATCGCCTGAAAACCTGGCTTTCACAATACATCAAACCGGTCACTGCTGAAAGACGCCACGAAATCATTGAGAAAATCCGAGAGGCGTCTTCTCCGGGGTTTGATTATTTCTTCCTGGTCGTTCTTTCCAGCGCGATTGCCACACTTGGTCTGATAAATGACTCTCCTGCAGTGATCATTGGTGCAATGCTTGTCGCCCCACTGATGTCGCCCATTATTGGCGTGGGGCTGGGATCGATCACTGCGGATTACAGCCTGGCTCGCAACTCTGCTTCAGCACTCATCCGCGGTGCACTACTGTCGATCATCCTTTCCGCGCTCCTCACGCTCAGCAACATTTACTTGCCCTTTGTGCCCTCGCTGATTGAAATTCCGCGGGAAGTGCTGAGCCGGACTCAACCAACTCCCAACGACCTGATTATCGCCCTTGCGGGTGGTTTAGCCGCAGCCTATTCTCTCGCCCAGCCGCACCTATCTGCTGCCCTGCCTGGTGTCGCCATCGCCACCGCCCTCATGCCCCCACTTTCAACAATTGGAATTGGTCTTGCGTTAGGCCGCTGGGACATTGCCGGCGGCGCGGCGCTGTTGTTCCTGACCAACGCGGTCACAATCGCTTTTTCGGCCATTCTGGTGTTCTTCTTGGAGGGATTTGTTCCAAAGTTTCAAATTAGCAATGGGAAACTGCCAAAAACATTGATGATTTCAGGGCTGCTGACAGGCTTATTGTTGATCCCACTGACAGTTCTGGGTGCGCGTTTGGTTTCACAAGCCCAAGACAACCGGCTAATCAATAACATTATTGGCACTGAAATAAGTGAATTTCAAAATGCAGAATTAACCGAGTTGTCCATTGTACGCTCAGAAAATGAATATCAACTGGAAATCACAATCCGATCCCCTTACCCCCTGACCCACTCCAAAGTGGTCAGTATTCAACAGGCACTTGTCTCTCGTTTAGAAAAACCTGTCGCACTGAGGGTGAATCACGTCAAAGCAGAAACACTTGACCCGCTAATTCCACCGACTTATACACCGACGCCAACCATTACCCAAACGCCAACTCCTGGCCCAAGTCCAACATTGACGGACACACCGACCCCTACGGCAACACTGACCCCAACAGCGACAAATACAGCCACGGCCACAATAACACCAACAGAGATTCCCGCAACGCCAACGCCTAGGAATGCATTGATCAACCGCACCGCGATTCCTCCCTATACAAATCTATACCAGGAACCCGGCGGGCCGGTCATTGCACAGCTGACACAAAACTCAAAATTGCTGGATCTGCACAACACAATGATTTATGAGGGGCTCGTCTGGTCCCAGGTGCTTGACGAAGAAGGTCGGGTTGGCTGGGTTCCGTCCATTTACTTGCGCTATCCAACCGATACACCCACTGTTTTTCCTGATGACTAAGTCGATTTGTGAGCGTACATGAGATCTTACGAATGTATTGCCTGCGGTTATATTTATATTCCGGAAGATGGGGATCCTATTACCGGGATCGAACCAGGAACAGCCTTTGAAGATCTTCCTGAAGACTGGGTCTGTCCGGATTGAGGGCTGGGGAAAGAGGAATTTGAACCCATCGATTATTCAATAGCCCACATCAATAATCGATTTAGCAGATCGGATTCTTTCGTCAACATTTCGAACCCTATAGACGCAAGTCTCGATCAAGTCACAGAACTCGGCATTTAAACTATCGTAAATAATCTGGATTCTTTGAATTCTGAGGATTCACGGATATGACTTTTGTTCAGTTCTCGAAGGCGAAACCTCATAAGAGCGCATGAGCGTTTGACAAACAGGGGTTCTTTTGGGATAATTAATCGGGTTGTGCCGCCCCTGGTTCACACGAGGGTTAATTCATTAATTAAACAGAATCATCAGAGGTGACATTTTTGGAAACAGATCTTCAAGAAAAGAATTATAAAAAAGGCGTCATCGTTAAGGTGGTTGGGGTGGTTGTCGATGTCGAGTTTAAGACCGGTGATTTACCGAGTATTCACAATGCGCTTCGTGTTATTTTTAATCAAAGAAGCCCCCTTATTCTCGAAGTTCAGGAACATGTAGACGCCAACACAGTTCGCGCCATATCAATGGGTTCAACTGCCGGGTTGCGGCGCGGATTGGCTGCTGAGGATACTGGAGAACCTATTCAGGTTCCCGTAGGCAGGCAAACACTTGGCAGGATGTTCAACATTCTTGGGGAGCCCATTGATAACAAAGGTCCCATACCAGAAGATGTTTTGCGTCACCCGATCCACGCAAAATCACCCGAATTACGCGTTCAACGGGTGGTGACCTCACCATTTATTACAGGGATCAAATCCATTGACCTGCTTACACCCTACCCAAATGGTGGAAAGATTGGCCTTTTTGGCGGTGCTGGCGTAGGTAAAACCGTGTTGATCATTGAGCTGATGCGCAATGTCACCAAGAAATATTCTGGAATTGTCCTGTTTGCCGGCGTTGGTGAACGCAGTCGTGAAGGGAATGACCTGTATCTGGAATTAAACGACCGTGATGTGATGGACTCATCCGTCCTTGTTTTTGGCCAGATGAACGAACCACCTGGCGCTAGGCTGCGAACGCCCCTGACAGCATTGACAATGGCTGAATATTTCCGTGATTATGAAAAACGGCCAGTCCTTGTCTTTATCGATAATATTTTTCGCTACATTCAAGCGGGGTCTGAGGTCTCAGCATTGCTTGGGCGACTGCCAAGCGAGGTTGGATATCAACCCACATTAGAATCTGAAATGGGAATGCTGCAAGAACGGATAACCACTACAACTGCTGGAAGTGTAACCTCTGTTCAGGCAGTTTATGTGCCTGCCGATGATATGACCGATCCGGCTGTCACTGCGACCTTTGCGCACCTGGACGCATCCACCGTCCTTTCCCGGAGACTGGTGGATCTTGGGATCTATCCCTCAATCGACCCATTAGCGTCATCATCTTCCTTGTTATCCCCACAATATGTCGGTCAAGAACACTACGATACTGCCATGCAGGTCAAATCAACACTGGCACGTTATGAAGTGCTTCAAGATGTAATTGCCATTCTTGGCCTGGAAGAGCTGAGTGAAACAGATCAAACCACAGTCAATCGCGCACGGCGCATTCAGCGCTTTCTATCCCAACCCTTCTTTGCAGCCGAAGATTTTACCGACAATCCCGGAAGATTTGTTGAGCTTGACGAAACATTGCGAGGATTTCGAGAAATCCTGGAAGGTCTGCACGACAACGTCCCGGAACAGGCATTTTATATGGTGGGCACTATCGATGATGCCCTTGAAAAAGCTCAGCAGCTGGAGGGCGATCTGCAATGACCATGCCCTCTTTGCTTACCTTAAAAATATTGACACCCGAAAGTGTCATATTGGATGTTAGCGAAATTCAAGCGGTCACTATTCCCCTTGGAGACGGTGGCTCAATTGGGATAAGGCCCGGCCATGCGCCTCTGATTGCAGAAACCCATCAAGGTGTGGTTAAGTATCGCAATGAAACCGAAGATATGGAAATTGCCCTTTTTGCTGGTGTTCTTGATATTCGGGATAACATTATCACAATCCTGACCGCAGGAGAAGATAATCAGCAGAAAAAAGGCGCGTTTTATGATTCTGATAAAAAATATGAAAGGCTCCTCCAAACACTGATCAGTCAACTGACTGAGGAAGAGAATGGCTTGCAGGAAGAATAATTAATTCAATGGATAATAAAACTGAAAACAAGACCAATTTTATAAAAGGGCTGTCCCTGTTATCCCTGGGGTGGGAGCTGGCGATCCCGATCTTCATTGGCGTCCTGCTTGGCTACCAGCTTGATAAATTGCTAGGCTCACGCCTGGTTTTCACCATCGTTTTACTACTGCTTGGCATTACAACGGGATTCTATAATCTCTATAAGGTCATTCAACTCGAAATGCTCAGAACAAAAGTTAGTCAACTGATCAAACAGGAAGACACAAAAGAAGAATGAATCTCTTGATATACGTTTTATGGTTTCTTGCTGGAGCTGGGCTGGCAATTTTATTCCTGAAATCCATTCAGGGTTCCATCGCCAGGATTCAACCTGATAAGCAAAAAACGAGTGCCAGGTTGATCTTGCTGAGCACCCTTTTGCGATGGATTATTATCTTTATTACTTTTTGGTTGGCATTATCCCACTCATTCTTATCGCTACTGCTCATCTTTGTGTCATTCAGTCTAACAAGACTGCTCCTGCTTTACCGATATCAGCACAAGCTTTCGGTACAGGCGGATCGAGCACTCTAAGAAAAAGGATTTTTTATGGAGGCAATCGAGCCACAAGTTGTATTTACGATTTTTGGCATATCCATCACGAACACCGTAGTATCCACCTGGTTCATGATGGCTCTGATCGTTATCGTGATGCTGCTCATCCGAAAGTACAAACCTGGCGCAGGTGAGATCATCCTTGAAATGATTGACAACATTGTCAGTACAGTGATGCCAGAAGAAGCAAACATTTCTAAATACCTCCCCCTATTAAGCACTCTGGCAATCTTCTTGTTACTTGGCAATATCTTCAGTGTTTTTCCTGGGATGGTTTCACCTACAGCGAACATTAATACCACTGCGGCGTTAGCGATCATTGTGTTTTTTGCCGTCCATGTGTATGGTATCCGTGAAAAAGGGCTGTGGGGTTACGCTAAGGATTTGGCAAACCCGATTTTTATCCTGCCTTTGGAGATTGTCAGTCAATTCTCCCGCACCTTATCATTAGCGGTCAGGCTATTTGGCAACGTATTGAGCACTGACCTGATTGTGATCATTGTATTTGCACTTATCCCATTTATCGTCCCTCTCCCATTAACCTTATTAGGAATGCTGACAGGCGTTCTTCAGGCTTATATCTTCCTGGTCCTGTCCTCTCTTTATATCGCATCTGCAATAGAAGTTCAGGGAATGGAAGAAGAAAGACGCAAACTCAAGGAAGAAATCTCAAAATCTTCATAACGACAAATAGAAAGGACTATTTTATATGTGGCAGCTTGAACCAGAAACCCTTATTACGATCGTGACAATCTTTGTCGCAACCTTCGGCATTGTCCTGGGATGCATTGTTCCTGCAATCATGGAAGGCATTGCGGTCAAAAAAGCGCTGGATGGGATTGCCAGACAGCCAGATGCAGCCAATGATCTGAGAACGACACTGCTGATTTCAATGGCTCTCCTGGAATCAACAGCAATCTACGTGCTTCTTGTGATCCTTGTTTTGCTCTTTGCCAACCCTGTCTTGAATCGTTTCTTCTAAACGGTTTTTAAGGAGAGATCAAATGCTGGAGATCGATCCGGTCACAATTCTGGCCGAAATATTTAACTTTTTAATTTTGGCAGTTGTTTTGTACTTCCTGTTATTCAAGCCAATGGTAAAAAGTGTAATGGAACGTGCAGACGCAAAAAATGCAGCGTTGGAATCTGCATTAGCTAAAGAAGAAGAAGCAGAACAAAAGCTCAAAATGATTGAGGAAAGACTTTCTAATCTTGATTTTGAAATCGAAGAGCGACTGCAGAAAGCTTATCAACAAGCACAGGAAGACACCGGTTCTCTGATTCAGGCGACGCACAAAGAAGCTGAAATGATTTTGATTGAAGCAGAAAAAGAAGCGGAAAAATTTAAAAAGCATGAATTTAATCAGTTAAGAGAAACCCTCGTCAGCACCATCCTGAACATCAGTTCCCAAATCCTTCGCAGATCTACACCCGATGTTGTGCACGAAAATCTTGTAGATGAGTTAACGACTGAAATATGGGACCTGGGGAAAAGGGATATGCAGCAAGTGCGAACGCTGCGAGATTCACTGACAGAAAGAACGCCCACCGTCTATGTGACATCTGCCAGAGAACTGACTCCTGAGAAACAAAGAAGCCTGGTGAAAACTTTTGGCGCCTTAGCAGATAAGAACGTCAATATGGAAATTGAAATCAATCCTGATTTAATTGCAGGTATCCACGCAAGAATTGGTGATCTGATCATTGAAAACTCTCTTGCTATGGAGCTGTCTGATCTCAAGACTGAAGTCCTGAAATCACTTGAAGAGAGCGTTGATGGTGAATAACAAAATCACAGCACCAAGCCCAGATATTGAAAAGCTCAGATTGTTTTCTGAAAGTTTGGAAAATTATTGGGAATCCTTAACCAATCCTGAGGTTTTTCTGTCTCAAATCAAGCAAAAAGTCGTCAAAAAAAGCGCGATAATCACCGAAAGGCGGATTAAAGGCGTTGTCGAAACGCTTAAGCAGAAATCTGCCGCAATGTCCACACGTGTCAGGTTTAAGGACGTTGGCACAGTCCAGCACATTGGCAATGGTGTGGCAACTGTTTCTGGTTTACCCAATGTATCGATTGATGAGATTGTTGTATTTCCAACTGGCGCAGAGGGAATGGCACTCAACCTTGAACGAAAACATGTTGATCTGATCATGCTTGGCAGCGAAAAGGATATCCGGGGTGGCGACATGGTTCAGGCAACCGGGAACAGGCTCAAAATTCCGGTTGGATCCCATACATTGGGAAGGATATTTGACCCATTAGGCAATCCGCTTGACCGGGATGAACTGGTCGAGGCAAGCGAATATCGCTTCTTTTCAAGGATGGCACCGGGCGTCATTGATCGGCAGCCTGTACACCAATCCCTTTTCACTGGCACAAAGGTCATTGATGCACTCTTTCCCATCGGACGCGGTCAGCGTGAATTAATTGTGGGCGACCGCCAGACGGGTAAAACCACGCTAGCAGTTGATGCCATCATCAGTCAGAAGAACACCAATGTTCATTGCGTTTATGTGGCAATCGGCCAAAAGAAATCCTCTACGTTGTCTGTGGTCGAAACCCTGCAGAAAAATGATGCACTATCAAACACAGCCATCATCCTCAGCAGTCCAGAGGACCAGCCAGCACTGAGATATCTGGCACCCTACACAGGGATTACAATGGCAGAATATTTCCTTGACCAGGGGCAGGATGTCCTGATTGTTTTTGATGACCTTAGCAAACACGCCAACGCCTATCGAGAACTAAGCCTTCTGCTCAGACGTCCCCCAGGACGAGAAGCTTATCCTGGCGATATTTTCTACATTCACTCAAGACTACTCGAAAGAGCCTGTAAGCTGAGCTCAGCCCATGGCGGTGGCTCCATCACTGCCTTGCCCATCACCACCACGCAAAACGGAAATATCTCATCATATATTTCAACAAACTTGATTTCAATCACAGATGGACAGATCGTGCTGGATACTGACCTCTACAATCAGGGTCAAAAACCTGCCATTGACATCGGCCGATCCGTCTCACGTGTCGGCAGTTCTGCCCAGGAGCCTGCCATGCGATCCCTGGTTGGAAACCTGAAGCTTGAGCTATCCCAATACAAGGAGGTGGAGCACTTCACACGCTTCGGGACAGAAGTGGATCGAGCAACCTATCAACAAATTGAAAAAGGGAAACGCATTTTAAGCATCTTCAATCAGGGACCGAATCAACCTTTTTCTTTTGCCATGACAATCATTGAGCTCTTTGCCCTGTCTCGAGGCTACCTCGACAAGATTCCCGTTGAAAGCGTCCCCGCTTTTGAGAAGGAGTTACGGGAATTCTTCACTCAAAAAGAAGCTGTGCTGATGCATGACATTTCAACAGAAGCAATATTAACCAACTCGATCGTCGACAAGCTCAATCAGGCGCTGACTGAATTCATCGATGATTGGGACATCCAGAAAGGCACCATCTTATGAAAATGGTCATGGTGGTTGTACCTGCCAATACCGCAGATAAAATTTTGGACGGGCTGGTAAATGCTGGATTTACAGCAACCTATGCAGAAACCCATGGCGGTATGTTGCAGCAAAGCCAGTATTCACTTTTCATTGCTGTCAACAAAGAAGACTTACAAACTATTCTTGACATCGTAAAAGAGAACTGCCGCACCAGGGTAAACCTGAGTACAAAAAGTGAATTCGGTGAACCCGATAAAACACCCGTCACCACCGAACTCGGCGGCGCAGTCGTGTTCATCTGGGATATCAATCAAATTATCACCTTCTAATCCCCCATGTCTCAAAGTTTTGAAACCGCAGTCGCTCGACTCAACAATATTGAAACCATCAAGCCGCTTCTGAGCGCAATGCGAACGCTTTCCATGGGAGCCTGGCATATGGCTCTCAATAAGCTATCCGCGATGATTCCCTATGAGGAAAATTTCGATCGGATTCTCTTTGAAGTCCTTCGCCATTTGGATGTCAATGAAGTGACAAAAAATCAACCCATTAACCGGGAGCCTGGTCAGGGACAAACAATTATTCTGATTATTGGCAGTGAACGTGGGCTTTGCGGTAAATACAACACAGTTTTAGCTGATAATTCAATGACATGGATTGAGAAGCAGAACCTCGCCAATTACCAGGTCTGGGCAATCGGTTCAAAATTAATCAGAACATTAGAGGGAATGAAAATTGCCATCACACAACAAACACCCGTCCCTACTGGCGGCTTGTTATCCTATTCAGAATCTTATATCACCACACAAAACTGGTTGGACCAGTATGAAGCATATGCATTTGATCAATTTTTCATCCACTACAACGAAATCAAAAAAGGGGGTCTATACGAATTTGCGACATTCCATTTGCTTCCCTATCAGAGCCCCCAGGTCTCAACAGAAGCTGTCTCAATAAAATCCTCCTGGCCCCCGCCAATCATTGAATCAGATCCACTCCGTATGTACCGGCAGATCATTGAGCACTATGTCGCCTCAAGCTATTATAAAATCTTATTATCATCAAGCGCAGCTGAGAATTCCTCCAGGTATCGGCTGATGCAAGAAGCAGAAGAAAATGCAGAAGAAATAATTGAAGAATTAACATTTGTGATAAATGCAGAAAGAAAGCGGAAAATTACACAGGAGATGCAAGAGCTTGCCGCCGGATCTGGACTGTTAAACCGTCAGTAAGCCTTCAGGCAGATCATCTCGACCACAACAACAGAGGAGAGAATTTTGCCGAGCGAGAACAAATACACCATTGGCATCGATTTTGGCACCGAATCCGTACGAGCAGTTCTGGTTAATGTCAGCACAGGTGCTTTGATTGCATCATCCGTCTACCAGTATGCCCATGGCGTGATCTCAAAATTTCTACCTGATTCGGATATTGAACTTGATCCGGATTGGGCGCTTCAACACCCCCAGGATTATCTTACCGGTCTGAAGCGCACGATTCCAAAAATCATGAAGGAGAGTCAGGTCGACCCTGATGATGTAATTGGCATCGGCATCGACTTCACAGGTTCAACGGTACTGCCCACGACGGACGATGGAACACCCTTGGCTTTACTGGACGAGTACCGCACAGACCCCCATGCATGGCCTAAACTGTGGAAGCACCATGCCGCCCAGGAGAAAGCAAACCAAATCACTCAATTGGCATCGGACCGGTTTGAACCGTTCCTGGATCGCTATGGCGGACGCATCAATGCTGAATGGTTCTTCCCAAAAGTATGGGAGATCTATGATGAATCTTCTTCTGTCTACAATGCTGCAGACCGGATCATTGAGGCTGCTGATTGGATTGTTTGGCAGCTGACCGGCGTTGAGACTCGTAATTTATGCGCTGCGGGTTACAAAGCACTCTGGTCAAAGCAAGAAGGTTTTCCTCTTGAGACATTCTTTTCTTCAATGGATGAGGGTTTGACAAATGTGGTCGATGCCAAAATGAGACGCGATATCTCTCCTTTGGGGCAGCAAGCAGGGGAATTAACAGAAGAAGCGGCAAAATGGATGAAACTCAAGCCAGGCACGCCCGTCGCCACAGGTATCCTGGACGGACATGCAGCTGTCCCTGCAGCAACTGTCGCCGAACCCGGGAAAATGGCGTTAATCCTCGGAACAAGTTTTGTTCATATGCTTTTGTCAAAGAAGGAGTTTCGAGTTCCTGGCATATGTGGCATGGTTGAAGACGGTATTATCCCCGGTTTGATCGGATATGAAGCTGGCCAGGCAGGTGGCGGGGATCATTTTTCGTGGTTTATCAAAAACGCAGTGCCCTACGAATATTACCAGGAAGCCAGAAAACGAAAAATCTCGCTATTCCGCCTGATGGAGGAAAAAGCTGCTTTATTAGCACCCGCAGAATCTGGTCTGGTTGCGCTCGACTGGTGGAATGGCAACCGCAGCATCCTTGCTGATGGCGACCTGAACGGTTTAGTGTTGGGATACACGCTGGCAACAAAACCTGAAGAAATTTACCGAGCCTTGTTAGAAGCAACAACTTTTGGCACGCGGAAAATCTTTGAAACTTTCATCGCCAGCGGCGTGCCGATCGATGAAATTATTGTTACTGGCGGCGAACCTCTTAAAAATCGCCTTCTCCTCAACATCCTTGCCAACGTGACACGAATGGAAATAAAAATAGCAGACTTCCCTTATCCCTCAGCACTGGGTGCTTCTATCTACGCAGCTGTTGCAGCAGGTGAGAACCGCGGCGGTTATGCCTCTGTTCCTGAAGCCAGCAAAAAGATGGCTCACCTCAGCAAGAAAACAATTGCACCCAATAATAACGACAAAAAAACATACAATCGTCTTTACTCTGAATACACACTTTTGCATGATTATTTTGGATACGGTCACAACAATGCGATGAAACGGTTAAAGAACGCACGAACAACAATCCTCGAGAAAAAACACCGATAAATAAGGCTCATCAGTTCATAAAAAGCCCCGATCTGTTCAATTAAGATGGGGCTTTTCTTTGTCTGACCCAGGATAATCCAGTTACGGTTATCAATTCATTGAATTTCGTGGTTTTTACCATCCTTTTTCCTTCCCAAAATCGAAACAGTGGTAAAATGTCCTCACAATACTTGATTAGATAGGAGGAACATAAATTATGGCAAGCGTTACGTATAAAAATGTTTGGAAAAAATTTGGGGATGTCGTCGCTCTCAATGATATGTCCATTGAGGTTGAGGACAAAGAATTTCTTGTGCTGGTAGGTCCCTCAGGCTGCGGAAAGACAACCGCTCTGCGTTGTCTGGCTGGCCTGGAGGAAGTCTCAGATGGACAGATCATGATTGGTGACGAAGTCGTCAACGACATCCCACCAAAGGATCGGGATATCGCAATGGTCTTCCAGAGTTATGCGCTTTATCCGCATATGTCCGTCTATGACAATATGGCGTTTGGGCTGAAATTGCGAAAATTCCCGAAAGACGAGATCAATAGCCGTGTGGAAGCGGCAGCTGAAATCCTGGACATTCACCAGTTGCTGCAACGAAAGCCCAAAGAGCTCTCGGGCGGTCAGCGTCAGCGCGTTGCTGTCGGCCGGGCAATCGTCCGTGAGCCGAAAGTGTTCCTCTTTGACGAACCGCTTTCCAACCTGGATGCAAAATTAAGAGTGCAGACTCGGGCTCAGATCAGCAAACTGCACCAACGATTGCAAACAACCTTTATCTATGTAACCCACGACCAGACGGAAGCCATGACGATGGCAACCCGTATAGCAGTATTAAATTATGGCGTTCTGCAGCAAATCGATACGCCCCAGCAGCTTTATGATTTCCCTGCGAATATGTTTGTTGCCGGCTTCATTGGCTCGCCTTCCATGAACTTTTTTGACGGAACGATCGTCGCAGAAAATGATGAGCTGTTTGTTGACTTAGCGAGTTTCAAGATCAAGGTGCCTGCAAGCCGTAAAGAAATCTATGGACACCTTGTGGACCAGAAGGTGGTCCTGGGCATCCGACCGGAAGACATTCACAACCCGGAATTTGCACCGCCATCGATCATTTCGGAATCAGTTGCAGCGATGGTGGATGTTAGCGAGTTGATGGGTAACGAAATCCTGCTATACCTGGTGAATGGTGACCACAATTTCATTGCTCGAGTGGACCCCAGAACCAGGGTTGAAATGGGACAGCAGATCACAGTTGCCTTCAACGTGGACAATATGCATATTTTCGATCCTTCAGTTGATCCAAAGAATCCCGTCGTAGTACGTTAGAGAAACAGAAACTAACACGGGCTGCTAATCCAAGCAGCCCGTTGTTTTTTAACTGCAGAGAAGGCAGAAAAATTACTCTCTCAATTTTTTGCCCAGGATAAGGACACTGCCACCCAGAACCAGGCTCAGGCATCCGACGAAAATAAAGGCATCCTGCCAAAAGCGCATTGGAAAAAGCCGAATGAGAGTATCCGACATGTAAAACTGCCAGGTACCGGATTCAAAAAAGAGTTTGTGAAACCAGGTGAATAAGTTGTCAAAGCTGATTGCAACGAAAAGAAGAATCGTGACAATCAATCCAATCAGCGCCCATCCCCCGCGCATAAGCGCAGTCAACAAAATGTCTTTCCTGCTGCTTTTTATACAGAGAACAGCAAACAATGCCACCAACACAAGGCTAACAGCCATGCCAATCCGCATACCGGTGACAACAGCCTTCACATCTTCCATGTGACTGAGCTCGCTTGCGTTGTAAATCGGTGTTCCATCCTCAAATTTCAACGCTTCGAGGTAGTCTATACTTTCAAAATTAACCAGGTACTTGATAGATGGCGCTGACCATTTCAAGCGGTCCTGCAAAGAAAAGCCATAAGTATCCCTTGGAAAGCCAGGCATACGATATTCAACTTTCGCAAAAAGAGGCGAGATCGTCAACCGAACTGCAATCATGAGTATAAGCAAAGGCAGCAGAAGCGTGACCGCCCACCCCAAACGCTTTAATGTCTTATCACTGAGTTTCATTTCAAATCTCCTACCCCGCCTGAAAGGACAAAATCGAGAACAATTTTGTTGGACACCCACTCAATCGGTGCAAGGTCATCCGTGTAAATTCGTGTTTTCTCAGGCGCAGGTTGGCGGTTGTTATAAGCCATTGCCATCGCCTCAAGTAATAGGGGATGAACATCAGTTTCTGCAAGCAGTAGATAATTATTCAAGAAATTATCCCAACTCCCTGGTTGCTTCGTTGCAAACAGGATGCTGTTGAATGAATTAGGAAGATCCATCACAAATACTGTAGGGAAAATTGCTCCAATCGTTGTCCCGAGGTCATTCACCAATGCCCGGTCCAAAGGACTGCGCCCAATATTGATCACCAGGACACCGTCGTTTGTCAAATGGTCATATGCGATTTGAAAAAATTCGATTGTTGTCATGTGCCATGGAATATAGGGTGGTCTGTAGGCGTCAACGCTGATAATGTCATACCGATTCGGGCGATTTTCCAATCCCCAGCGTCCATCCTGAACAAACACCGTCAAATTGGGCTGAGTCATCTCAAAAAAGCGCTGTCCCACCTCGACAATTTTAGGGTCTATTTCAAAGCCATCGATCTCAGGCTCATCATAGACAAAATTCGCTTGCCTGGCAGTCGTGCCTGCAGCCAAACCTACAATCGCAATTTTTCCCACCGAGTCAATCGGATGAGGCGCAGGGTTAAAGAAAGGCGCGACCAGTGCCTGCGACCAGGGTCCAAAATAATTCAAAAGGGTCGGGTGGTAAACCGAATGCATGCCCTGACCATCGTTGAGACGCAGATAACGATAATCCCCCTGTTCAACAACCTGAATGTAATTATAAGCAGACTCTGCTTCGTAAATCATATTTTCAGTAGCTTTATCTACCCCCCTGGTTCCAAACACCCACAGAAGGATCAGCACCACAGGCATCCAGGCGTGCCGTAGCCATGGTTTCATTCCAACATAAACAAAAAAACCTATGCTCCCAATCAGCATTAATAAACTGCTGAAAAACAAAAAGGTGCGATAGGTGCCAATCAACGGCACCAACACCAAAACTGGCAAGAACGTACCCAAAAATGAGCCCAGAGTCGATATGGCTGATAACTTTCCTGCGGTTTTCCCGGCAGATTGGGCATCCTTCAAAGCTAACTTCAACGCAAATGGCGACACCATCCCAATCAATGTCACGGGAACAGCAAAAAGCAAAAGGATGGTAACAAACGCACCCGCAATCATTGGTACCTGCAATTGATCGAGGGCATTAGCTGTGACCCGCAAAATGGGTCTTGATACCATCGGTACCAACGCCACAGTCATGCTTGCCCACATCAGTATCCTGTAAAAAGCATGATATGTTGGGCACCGGTCCGCATATTTCCCGCCCAACCAATAGCCAAGCGTCAGGTAGATCAGGATCAGACCAATCACGCTCGCCCACACCAGATTGCTGCTGCCATACACATTTCCAATCAGGCGCGAAGCAGAAAGTTCAACAGCCAGTGCCGTCATGCCTGAGAAGAAAACCGTAATATACAGGTAAACTTTTTTCAATCTTTACCTCCAGAGGATGTCAATACACAGGATTATAACGGAAATCACTCGTTGAGGGTTAAAGTCTTGTCACATGATGCTGGCACGCCTAATAACGGTTCTATAAACTTCTATGCCCATCCCTGGTAGTTTCACTGCCAGAGAAAACTATAGTATCCCCTCAGAAGCCAGCAGACCCCTTATAAGCGGTTTATGTGTAAAAAACGCCCCCTAACACCTTGTGGCTAGTTTTTAACGATTGTGGGCATCCCTATCCAAATGCATTTGCAAGCACAATCACAGACTTCCAGGGTTAAAGGATGAAGCCCGACTTCTGTCGGGCTTCGCAGGCTGGGGGTGAAGGATTCGAACCTCCATATACAGATTCAGAGTCTGCTGTCCTGCCGTTAGACGAACCCCCAATTTTGAACTGGGCATTATTTTACCAAAAAGAGCCAAAAGTATCAAGTGGAAGTTTTGAAAATTATTTTGCTTGTCGAGGAAGATTTGTGGGGATAATGCGGTATCCACATCACTTCTTCACATCATACGCCCCCACCCTGTTGACCTGTTAAGGTTGCTTGATCTGTTTACGATTGGGCGATCGCATGGCAACGCTTTCAACCATGCCAATTCCCAGCATCAGCGAAAGCAAAGAACTGCCGCCATAGCTTACAAAGGGCAAGGTTAACCCTGTGACCGGAATCACATTAATGTTGACGCCAATATTAACAATCGTTTGGAAGAAAATCAGGAAACCAAAGCCATAGGCGATCAGTGAACCAAAGGTATCTGAAGCATTTTGTGAAATCTTCATACATCGAAAAATCACCAACACGAGCAGACCAATCACGACCACTGACCCAACAAAGCCAAATTCAGCAGCAAGCACAGAGAAGATGAAGTCTGTATGTCGCACCTTCAAGAACCTGAGCTGAACCTGGGTGGACTGGGTATACCCCTGTCCAAACCAGCCGCCAGTGCCAATTGTGATCAAAGCCTGGTCAACATTATATGTTTCTCCATAACGGGCGTTAGGGTCAGGGAAGAAAAAATTGGAGATGCGATCCAACTGATAATCCTGAAGGAAGGCAAAACCTGTAGCAGCGCCAATCAGCACAACAACAAGCACAATCGCAATCGCAATCAGGATAAATCGAATCCTTATCCCCGTAATCCAGAGCATTGCTGCCCAAATCACGAGCAAGACGATCGTTGTGCTCAAGTTTGGTTGCAGGAAGATCCAGATCACTAATCCACCCACCAGCAACGCACTCTGAAAAATGGTCTTTAAATCAAGTGCCTTCTTTTCATGATTGGCAAAGAAGTTTGCCAGTGCCAAGATGACGACAATTTTTGCCAGTTCAGCCGGCTGAACCAAAATAGTACCAACTTCCAGCCACCTGACAGCGCCAAACCTCGCTTCAGCCGTGAAAACAAACAGCAAAAATGCAACCGTTACCAGGTACATGGGTTGAATCAGAGTGATCCAGTAGTTGTAATGGACTGCTGAAACCACAAAGAGAACACCCAGACTGATGATAAGAAAAGTCGTCTGCCTCTGGGGATGATCCACCAGTTCAATGTTGCCCGCAATCGAACTCCGGATAAGCGCGATACCAATAATTGAAAGAAGCAGTGCTGCACCGAACAACCAGAAGTCAAAATTTTGCCAGGCATTGCGTGAGTTTTGCATCAAGATAAAGCTTTTCTCTATTTTCCAGCCATCATCAATTGATTGGAGCTTTACGGGCTTTGAGCTGCATCAATAGACTTCAATTCAAAATAGGCATCGATCACCCGACGCACCACTGGCGCTGACAAGGTGGCACCTTCAGAACCGTTATAAAAGAAAGCAACCACTGCAATTTCAGCATCGTCCCAAGGCGCATACCCCACATACCAGGCATGTGAAGGCCAGGCGCCAAATTCACATTTTCCTTGTGCTTGTGCCACGTTGTCACAATATTCTGCAGTGCCCGTTTTTCCAGCTGACTGGCTAGAATCGTTTCTGAACAGTTCTGCGTGGCGTGGAATCGTATACTCACTCGCTGTACCATCGGTAACGACCAGACGCATCGCCTGGTTAGCGAGTTCAATCACCCAGGGCTCAACCGTTTTGGTTTCGCCTGAAGGGTTATTGCCGTTATAGACATTGATCACCGGGTCCTGGGTAATATCCCATCGATAACTGGGTTCTAGCTGCTGAAGGATTGTGCCGTCCTTAGAGAGAACCCTGTCGATCAGAGTCACATCCATCAACTTCCCGCCATTGGCAATGGTCGAAATCGAGTTCAACACCTGGAGCGGGGTGGCGAGAACATACCCCTGACCAATTGCGGCAGTGTAGGTATCGCCTGTTGCCCAGTTTTCACCCAAATTGATGCGTTTCCAGGTAGGATCCGGGATCAACCCATCTGACTCACCGGGGAGCTCAATTCCTGTCACTGTTCCATATCCAATGGCTTTTGCATATTCGCTCATACGCCAAATCCCCAAACCTCCATCAGGAATTTCGTCCTCAAATCCACCGGCAACCTTATGCCAGTAAATATTGCAGGAATATGCCACACCCCACTTGAAATTCACCATGCCATGGCCATTGCGGTCCCAACACACAAATTGCTGCGGTTTTCCGGGGTCATTCTCATAAAACCTCTGGATAACGGTAATTGTTCCCGGATCTTCAACCTCATACTCCGGCGTGACAACGCCCTCATTGAGCACACCCAGCGCCGAAGCCATCTTGAAGACAGATCCTGGCGGATGCTCTGCCGAGATGGCATGATTGAACAATGGCCGTTGTGGGTCGTTGCTCAACTGCTCATAATAATATCCAGGGATTATGCGTTCCATCCGATTATTTTCAAAATTTGGATAGGAAACCAGCGCCAAAACCTCACCCGTTTTGGGACTCATAGCAATCACAACGCCATTATTGGTGATTGTGCGCCCCGCAGTAGTGTTCCAATATTCCATCTCGCTGATCAATGCTTCCCGCGCAATTGCCTGAAGTCGAGTGTCAATCGTCAGGTAAACATCACTGCCCGGGGTCGGTTCAATCGGTTCAGCTAGATTGCGGATGATTTCACCTGCCACATTCACTTCAACCGTGCGTGTACCGTTAATCCCAGCAAGTGTGTCATTCAGCGTCTGCTCAACACCCGCGTATCCAACCTTGTCCCGGTTGGCAACAAATCCCAGGTTGACGTAATATTCCTCAAGCGCAGCAGGGATTGGTCCCAAAAATCCAATGATTTCTGAGGTTAACTCTCCAGTGGGGTACTGGCGTACAGCAGTGATTTCAACGTCAATACCTGGCCATTCCTCCCTGTTTTCCATCACAACCATGGCGACATCCTGGTCAACATTACATTTCAGCGGGGTTGCCTGGAACGGCCAGTTGGTTGTCGCAATATAAACAATTTCGCTGATCCCTAATTCATTGTAGCAAGGCGTGAAATTTCTCGCCGCTTCTTCATCGGTATCCCCGCTGCTGACCGGTATATCGATCAATTCCGAGAGTTCCCTGAAAATTTGCTGGGTATTACCCTCATCTGCCGGTAAGTATCCAGGGATGACCACAACATTATAAGAGGGGACATTTTGCGCTAAAACTACCCCATTGCGATCATAAATTGTTCCGCGAATGGCAGGGTCGCTGATTATTCTCGTCCGGTTTTCATTCGCCTGATTGACAAAATTTGAACCACGCAAGATTTGGATATCAAACAAACGCAGGATGTAAAACGAAAAAATCGTCCCTATCAGGATAAACAACACTAAGTAACGCCATCGATCAAATCTACTCTGTCTTTGGGGGAAAACACTCATGCTTCCACCTCCAGCGGGTAAATTCGACTCACCAGTTCACTTGCAACAGCAAAAATTGGGAGTGCGAATATCAGATTTAACAAAACACTTGGCACAACAACCGAATCCAAACTTTCTAACCAGGAGATCGGCGAGCCACTAACTTGCAACACAATGATATATACCGCCTGTTGAAAAAAAGTGCCAAGTAACGTCACTATGAACATCGCTAAGATCGGCACACGCCAAACACGTCTTTGCAAAAGTTTCGAGATCAACACAACACCCAGATAACCGATTAACGGTGCATAAAACGGCATGGCAGAAATCACACTGATGATCAGTCCAAACACACCCGTCCAAAGCCAGGCATTCTTTACATGTTCCTGCAACGACCAGGCAGCAATAAATAAAAGAACCAGGTCGGGACTTCCCGCGATCAAGTTAATCCTTGAGAAAACCGTCATTTGTAAAACGGTAAAGATTAACAATGCCAGCGCGCAAACGACATGGGACATAGGTTTACTTCTCCGGAATCAGAGGAGAAACATCAACGGATTGAAAATTGCTGATGACCAGGACAGCGTTAATAGCCGTGAAATCCACAATCGGTTGAACTGAAGCAGTCTGAAAAATGGCATTATCCCGTCTTTGGGTTGAAAGGACCTGTCCGACAAAAATGTTTGGAGGATAATTCCCACCTAATCCAGAAGTTAACACCACATCACCCAGTTCAACCGTCTCATCAAGCGGAATCATATCCAAGAAGATATCGCCCGTGAGCGACCCCTGAAGCTGAACCTCAATCTCTGCTGATTTCAATCGAACATTAACCACTGACGTGGAATCGCTGATTAATTTTACCCGGGCAGCACCTGCGATGACAGCATCTACCCTTCCGACCAACCCCTGTTGAGTGACGACAGGCATGCCATAACGGACGCCATCCTCTGTTCCTTTATCAATCATGATATATTGCAGGAAAGGGCTGATCTCCCGTCCAATCACCGTAGCGGCAATGTAGTCATACTGGGGATTAGTTCGACCAAAATCAAGGAGCGCAAAACAAACCTGCGCTTCCCCTAACCTTTCTTCAAGCTCAATAAGCTGCGTTTGCAGCTGAGTTACCTGTGATTCCAGAAGCGCATTTTGCTGCCTGAGCTGGACAACATCGCTTGGGGTTGTCAGCAGGTCGCGCGCTGAAAGATATCGAACAGATAGCCACCTCTGCATGGAAATCAATGGGTTAAGCGTTAAATTAAAGATTGGGGTCAAATACCCGCTCATGGCAAGGAACAACAGCCCACTAATAACCAATAAAAGAACAATCGTTTGAATATTTTTTCTGTTAAAGAATTTCATAATTGACCGATCCCTGATTTCGCAACTGGATCGACTCTCTTGATGATCAGCATTTAGTAAAAGAAATAGAATTTATATTAATGTCCGTTTGACCGGTTCTCTTTCCAGCCCAACCAAAAAACCTGAAAATTCATTCTTACTTTCAAGGACCATACCACACCCCCTGGCCACACAGGTCATTGGATCTTCAGCTACCCAGGCTCGAATTTTTAAGTCTTCTGATAATCTTTCTGCAAGGTTCTTTAATTGGGCGCTGCCCCCGGCAAGACAGATTCCACTATCAAACAGGTCAGAGAGTACTTCGGGTGGGGCTTCATCCAACGCATCGCGGATGGTTTTTACGATCACTGCGATTGAACTGGAGATCGCTTCTCTAATTTCAATGGAAGAGATCTCAATTGCCTCCGGTAGGCCGGTTACCAGGTTTCGACCCCGTACATCAATCGTCTGCTCTTCCTTCAGCGGATAGGCAGATCCAATAGTCATTTTCACTTTTTCAGCTGTTCGCTCACCAATAAATAAATTATATTTATTCCTGATATAGTTAATGATATCCTGGTCAAGCTCATCACCCGCCACACGCAGAGAACGCGATACCACAATCCCGCCCATAGCAATCAAAGCAACCTCGGTCGTGCCACCACCAATATCCACAATCATCACACCCTGAACATCATTTACAGGCAATCCTGCGCCAATAGCTGCCGCAGCCGTTTCATGGATCATGTTGACTTCTCTTGCGCCCGCTGCCATTGCCGCATCATACACCGCTCGCTTTTCCACTTCAGAAGCACCTGAAGGAATACCAACGACAATTCTCGGCTTTGGAAGGGGAACAATACTCTGCTGGTGTGCCTTACCAATGAAATACTCAAGCATTGCCTGGGTGACATCATAATCCGAGATGACGCCATCCCGCAGCGGCCGAAGGGCAATAACATTGGCGGGTGTTCTTCCAACCATAGCCTTTGCTTGCCCGCCAATTGCAACAGGCTCCCGGGTTCGTTTTTCAAGCGCAACCCAGGAAGGCTCATTGATGACAATGCCTTTACCACGAATATTAATTAATGTATTGGCAGTACCTAAATCGATACCGATATCCAGGGAAAATAATCCCCAAAACCAATTTAGCGGGGAAAACGCCAATTCAATACTCCTCGTTTAAACAAGATTGGTAATGTACACATTACCAATAAACCCTTGAAATTATACCATAGGATCATGGTTGGAAATTGTGCAACCACAAAAACCAGTTTACCTTTCCGCACAATTGCTGTCAATCACTCAAAGACCCACTCAAAGACCCATCACTGATGTAATCCTGCCCGATTTTCTCCATTTTAATGACCTGCTGTAGTAAAAGAATTACCCTATCACTTGATTAACCCTTATGATGATAAATCCGCAGAACATTGGGCACTACGCCCGGGCACTCTCCAAAACCGCTTGGAGATTGTCTCCTTCCCGCACGACAAAAGTTAGAACGCCTCGGTTCACCAGGGCGGTTTCCAGATCGGAAATATCCTCTTCTGCACCAAAACTTGCCGGATCAATCAAGATAATAACAGGCATCAATCCACGCTGAATCAAATCCATCACAACGGACAAAATGTCCTCATCAGTCGCTGGGGTAATAATGATAATACTGCTGCCCCGGGCCAAATGAGTGATTTGCGAGCTGATCAACCCCCATAAAGGCATATCGCCTTCCGCCCGTAAAACAGCCAATGTTTCCAAAATTTTGCCCAGTTGTCGCTCTCCCCGTTCCGCTGGCAGAACCGAGTAATTCTGCCCGACAGAGACCAAACCCACCTCCCGTTTATTGCGCAGATAATATTGCGCAATTGAGGCAGTAATCGAGACCGCATACTCTTCTGTATCTGGCGGCAGGGTAAAATCTTTTTTTTGTCTGAGCTGCCATCGATCCGCACCAGGTTCAATCGCGTTGGCAGGTTGATGAATGTGAACATCCCTCCGTGCGTCAAGAAAGATCCACACCTCAGCCAGAGGATCTTTTTCGAATTCTTTAACAATCAAGCGTTGTTTGCGGGCTGATGTCGGCCAGTGAATTCTTTTCAACGGATCACCGTGCACAAATTCTCGCACTCCTGCCGAATAAGGCGTCACGTCCAGGGTCTTTTGGCGCAGCGCGCGCCCACCCGGTAAGACGCCAAATGGCGCAGGAAAATTCGAAATATTCACTGTATATGGAATGACCAGCAGATGCGATTGAGGATCGATCCGCTTACGTAATAGAAATAAACCGAATAGATCACCAGATTCAACCAGAGTCGGACCCAATAGAAACCAGCCGCGCTTTTCCAGAAGGGAATAGGCAATATACTGCCTGGTATGATGCCCTCCGATCCATGTCAGGATGCTTGATCCAGCGCGATCCGAAAGCTCTGATTGGTCGGTGATTTTTACCCAGATTTTTGGCAGGAAGCTGCGATTGACGATCTCAAAGTTTTCCGAGAAGACTTCCCCCACCTGTTTACGTGTGCTGCGCGTCGATCGCGTCAGTTCAACGCCATGGAGAGAGAAAACTGTCCATATAAAATTGCCCAACAGCACGATCAGCAGCGCGATAAATAACCGCTGATAAATTGGGTTGTTTGAAAGATCTGGTAGTCTTGAGATGATGAAGCTGATAAAAATCAGTAAAACCATCCACCAGAAGGAACGACCCATCTTGATCACATTGCACCACCGCCAAGGTCGCCCCCAGGAATTGCGAGTGCATTCAGAATTTCCTTCACAATCTTTGCCGCACTCACATCCGTCAATCTTGCTGCTGGACTGACCACAATCCTGTGAGGGAGGATGTTTGGCGCAAGCGTTTTGATATCATCAGGCAGAACATAGTCGCGCCCCAAAAGCGCTGCCCGAGCCTGTGCCGCCCGAAAAAGCCCTAAACTTCCCCGAGGACTGGCACCCAGGTACACCTCAGGATGCTGACGTGTTTCCCTGACCAATTCAACAATATAGCGTTCCACAGGCGGAGAAACGTGAACATACTTAACCAATTCCTGCGCACGCAGAATTTCATCGAGTGAAATCACTGGTTCCAGGTCAAGGATGGGATGATTGAGCTTTTGCTGCTCAAGTATTTTAATTTCGTTGCTGAGTGAGGTGTACCCCAGATCGATCCGCATTAAAAATCGATCCAATTGGGCTTCTGGCAGCGGAAAAGTCCCTTCATATTCGATTGGATTTTGGGTTGCCATCACCATAAAAGGCTGGGGAAGAAGGTAAGTCATGCCATCCACGGTCATCTGGCGCTCTTCCATAGCCTCAAGCAATGCGGATTGCGTCTTTGGTGTGGCACGATTGATCTCATCTCCTAAAACAATCTGTGCCATCAAAGGTCCGGGCCGAAACTCAAATTCCCTCGTGTTCTGGTTGTAAATCGACACACCTGTTACATCACTTGGCAACATGTCCGGTGTAAATTGAATCCGTTTAAAAGTGCATCCTAATGATTTTGCCAGGCTGCGAGCGAGCATTGTTTTACCCACACCAGGCACGTCCTCAATCAATACATGTCCTTGACAGAGAAAGGAGATAATCGTCTGTGTGATTGCATCATCCTTTCCAATGATGACTTTTCCCAGATTTGTCTTCAGTTTTTCACCAATGTTCTGAACAAATGAAATGTCTACTGCCATTTACCTACTCCCTTATGCGGAGGAAATTCATCACTGAGTAATAACGATTTCTCATAATTTTATCTTATTTTGAAATGATTTGCCTTGCTGGCATTCTAAAAACGACTGGAGTCAATTTCCACGAATAAACCAGCCCCGCAATACCAATTCATGGGCACAGCCCTGTTAATTGTTGTGAAATTTACATGATAAAATAAAACAGTCAGAAAAATCTGATGTTCAGTAAAAATACACTGAACCCTTCGCCTGCGTGTAATTGTTTTTCGAAAGGCTGCCCATGACCAGTGAAACCCTAAATTTGTTCCGTTTACAAAAACTCGACACACTGATCGACAAACACCAACTCCGTATTTCTGAAATTGATCAAGCCCTGAGCAGTGATCTGAGGGTAAAAAAGGCTACAGCTCTGCTTGAAAAAGCTCAAGGGCAAACAAAGGAAATTCGCATCCAACTGCGACAGCTGGAAAACAAAGTAGAAGACCTCAGGATCAAGAGGAAAACTACCCAGGCATCCATGTTCAGTGGCAAAATCAAGAATCCCAAGCAATTGGAAGAACTACAGATGGAAACAGAAGCACTCAAACGTTACATCAACCAGCTTGAAGATGAACAGCTGGAGATCATGATTGCCTTCGAATCTGCAGAAAACCAGGAGCAAAAAGCAGAGAAACGCTTGAGTCAGATAAAAGCAGTTACGGTGCAGGAAAATGCTGAAATGCTGGGAGAGCGTAAAATGATAGAAACCGATTTGAAAAGACTGCTGCGTGAAAAGGACGCCGTGTTACAGTCCATTCCACCTGAAAACCTCACCCTCTATCACCGCCTAAGAAAAACAAAATATGGAACAGCCGTTGCATTGGTCACGGATGGGGGCTGCAGCATTTGTGGACAGGCGCTGACCCCTGCCGATCAGCAATCGATTCGTGCGTCTAATCAACTGGTCTTCTGCCCGTCTTGCGGCAGAATTTTGTTTGAAGGGTGATCTGCTTACTAAAAGCTGCGCAGAATCGTAACAAGGATCGACCCCAAAACTTGTAACGCGATGATTAAAATCAGCGGGCTCCAATCCACCCCACCCATGGGTGGTACCAACTTCCGGATTGGTGAAAGCAATGGGCCTACAACCCTGCCTAATGCCTGTCGGATGGGATGATACGGGTCCATAAAATAGCTCAACAGAGAAGAAATAAACACCAGTAAGGATAAAACACGAACGGTTGCATCAACAATTGCTATCACAATATTCATAAATTCTCCATAACCCAATTAAGCGTCGTTAATTATCCGGGTCGTGACCCAAAAATATCCGTTCCAACCCGCACCATTGTGGCACCTTCTTCAATTGCAACCTCATAATCAAAACTGGTGCCTATCGAAAGTTCGTCCCAACAGACATCTGGGATTTCTTGCTGTAAATATTGCCGAAAACGGACCAGTTTTTTATAAAGCGGCCTGGTTTTTTCCGGATCCTCAAACAGAGGCGGCATGCTCATCAACCCTCGAATTTCGACATTGGGCAGTTCTGCAATTTGACGAAATGGCGTCAAAAGGTTTTCCCATCCCTCCTCATCATAGGCAGGCCAGCCAAATTTGCTGTCTTCACCGCTTACGTTCACTTCCATCAACACAGGCAACACCCTGTTCATCTCACCTGAATATCGATCCAGGTATCTGGCAATTTTCATCCGGTCAACCGAATGAACCAAATCAAAATATTCGCAAACAGTTTGGGCTTTCCGGCTCTGGATATGACCGATCATGTGCCACTCGACACCCGTATGTCCTTCCAAAGCCTGGATCTTCTCAGCTGCTTGGTCGGCATAATTTTCGCCAAAACATGTAATGCCATTTTGGATGCCTGCTTGAATCACATCCAGAGAGACCAATTTTGTAACAGCAATTAATTTAACGCTCCCGGAATGACGGCCAGATCTTTCTGCTGCCTTTGCAATTCGTTGCTGAACCTTCTCCAGGTTGCTGCCAATTATCGCAATCTTTGCTTCTTCAATTTCCATCTTTTTTCTTTCCTTCTACATCATCCAGCCCTGAGGGAAAGGATGACCCCAAATCGGCCGGTCTTGCCATTTTCTGCCCGGTGAGAATACCAATCCTCAAGGTGGCAGGCTGTGCAAAGTCCGGAATCTTCTATTTGATTCACACCCGCCTGCTGCAGTGCGAATTTGTTTGCACCACGTAAATCTAAGTATAGTCCATCACTCTTGCGTATAAAGAATCGTTCTGCTTCATCACCAAAACTGGTCCGGTAGGCTGCATATACTTCCTCACCCACCTGGTAACAAGCCTGACAAATGCTTGGACCTATCCCTGCTAAAATGGTCGCAGGGTCAGACCCATAGCAAGACACCATCTTTTCAATGGCAGACTGAGCCACCTTCATACATGTTCCCTGCCAACCTGCATGGATGATCCCAATCACATGATGAACAGGATCAAAAAGTAAAATAGGAACACAATCAGCAAATCGCATAAACAAAGTGACCTCTGGGTTATCGGTCAGGATGCCGTCAGCCTTCTGATGGGGTTCGCCAGCCTTCCGTGGGGAATCGGTACAAATTATTTTCGTTCCATGAACCTGCCACACATCAAATCTGGAATAATAATCGTATCCAAAAGTGTCGTAAATTAATTGATGATTCTTCAGCACTGCCTGGGGGTTGTCCCCAACTGTTCCCCCAGTATTCAGTTGAGCAAAGGGAGACTGACTGAATCCCCCTTTGCGGGTCAGCACAGCATGAAATAACGGGAGTCTTAGAAAGCTGTCAAATTGAAAATAACGGAGCCCATTTTTTTCCGAAAAACCCATTTTGTTATTGATTGCTTTCTTCAATTTGATCCACAATGACTTGTTTCAAATGCATTTCGCGTCGATTTTCCATGACTGATTCTTCCAGGTAGGGAATACCAAACCAGGCTGTAGCCAAGCCAAAAAACGCACCGGTGAGCGTGCGCAGCAAAGGCGTGCTCTCTCTCAATGGCAGCCATTCAAAGATCGCCAGTCCTGTCTGACTGAGCAGTTGTGAAAAGCCATCTAATCCAATCGGTCCTAAACCGAGAATGAGCCACAAATACCAGGGTAATGGCTTAATTTTCTTGCCCGTCAATGAAAATATGATACCAAATAACAGCATCGCACCATATATAGCTAAATCCCGCTGGCAAAGGGCTGTCTTGTAGCCCAGTGTTTCATTCCCAAGGAAACTCCTTGCTTCCCCAATATTCGTTTCACTCAATCCTGTCGCCTGCCCATAGGTGAGAATGCCCTCCACATTGGCAAGTTCCCGGGGGTAGTAAATTTGTTCACCAAAGAGGAAAAAGGAGCGAAAAGCCAGTTGGTGGCACAGCGGACTGTAAACCTTATAGATGACTTTAGCCGGTCTTTCCCATCCCACCTTCATCATCACAGGTGCTAACAAGGCAAGAAAAACATACAGAAAGGTGAACATGTTCACGATCACCATATAGTGGTGCGAAAACCAGTGCGAGAACTGATCAGATTTTGTCATCGCCAGTGGCTGCGTTATCCTTTGGACCAGGGCATCATTACCCTTGGATTGCGCCTCTTCTAAACGCTGTTCCGCTTTCTCAAACGCAAAGTCCATTTCGTCATAGGAAAAACTTTTAACCAGCCGAAAAATGCCAATATCCAGGACCGGGCTTTTTTCTGCAAACTCCTCCTGTAAAACATCCTCCTTCTCGATTCTCACAATATTCAAATCATGAGGATGTTGTGATTGAAGTTTTGAGAGATCATCGACAATTCTCCCAAACTGAGGATCATCACTGGCAATAAAAAGCGTTGTCTGTATCATTCAATCACACCTATCTTTTCTAAGTAACCGGCCAACAAGAGCTCATCAAGCTGGCCGATGTGCGTTGCTCGCCAATAGCCATCTTCATCAATAAAAATCGAGGTCGGCAGCCCCATGACACGGTAGGCATTTCCTGCAATATTCTCAGGGTCCAGCAGAAAAACCAAGTCATAGCCATATTCTGCAACGAATTGTGCCACCTTCGCTTGCTCTTCCCCGGCATTCACAGCCAGAACAATAAATTCATCAGCATAACGATCCGCATAATCCTGGATCAACGGCAGCTCATCCAGGCAAGGTGGACACCAGGTAGCCCAAAAGTTGATCATCACGGATTTTCCTTCAAAATCAGCAAGGGCAACAGTCTCGCCATCCAGGTTCGTTAATTCAAAATCTGCTGCAAGTTTTGCTTGCAGCTCAGAAGTTGCGGTCGGCGTAAACACATCAGGCTCTACAAAGGACTCCGCTGCTGGAAGACTGTTTTTTTCACTCTCTACCTCGTCATTACGGAAAACGCTAAACATTTCTTCAAAACGAAAATAAATAAGAATTGCAAGGCCAATAATGACAACTACCAAAAGAAAATCAAGAATGCGGCTTTGATTCCGAAAAACAACACCCGGTTTCATGGTTAAATCCCAAAATCGATCAATGAATCAAATGTGATCAATTGCTGGTAGATGCCAAGAAATAACATCACCCCAACAATGATGAGGATCACACCCATCATCACTTGAGCAATCTGCATGGCTTTGTTGTGTTTTCGGAGGATGTGGGTCACCCAACCCACACCAAGCGCAGCAGCCAGAAACGGAATCGCCATCCCCGCCGAATACACGCTCAATAAAACCAACCCCTGGCCAATATTTGCCCGCTCAATCGCCAGTGTCAAGATTAATCCCAATGTCGGACCAACACAGGGCGACCAACCTGCTGAGAAAAAGATTCCCATTAAGAATGAGGATAAAAAGCTGCCTCCCTCTCCAAGCTTGGATTGGGGGCGAAGCTCATACTCAAGAAAAGGGATGTGGATCAGTCCGGCCATGTGCAGTCCAAACAAGATGATGATCACACCACCCGCTTTAGCCAGGATGTCCCGGGTCTGATAGAAAAATTGGCTTAAGGCAGAAAACGCAATCCCCAATGAAATGAAAACAAATGAAAACCCTAAGACAAATGCAATGCCGTGCAGAAAAGTCTTACGACGCTGTGCTAATTTTCCAGCTTCAGCCGATGCCATGGAACGCCCACCAAGATAACCAATGTAGGCGGGAACAAGTGAAAATACACAGGGTGAAAAAAAAGAGGCTAATCCTGCCAAAAACGCAAGACCAACAGAGAGGTTCACAAAATCCATAGCCAATCCTTGCTAAGCAACAACGACATCAACTTTAGTGGATTGGTTGAGTCCTTGAATGGTTAATTCACCGGGGTAATAGGAAACTGCAGGCTCTGTCCAGCGCCAGACCCACTGAGCATCTTCGGGTTTGGCGTTCACACAACCATGCGAGCGCGCTGTGCCATAATAATTATGCCAGAATGTAGAATGCACCGCTGCGCCATTATTGTCAAATAGAGTGGTCCAGCCGACACCAGGAATATCATAATTGCCTACAGCAGGACCCGCACTCATGTGCGTCGAAATCATTTTTCGCCAGATCGTGTGGACGCCAGGTGGTGTCAGCCACTTTTCGTCATCGTAGTTGTAACCACCTGTTGTCACCTTGCTGAAAAAGACTTCCTCATCACCTTCATAGCAGGACATTGTTTGGTAATTAAGGTTGACAACAACTAGTTTGTCCTCAGCATCAGGATGAATGGTCGAAACTTCTTCTGGTGTAATCTGTCGGCACACTGCTGCATCCACCCAATAGGCATCATCAAAGGCGCCATACAGCTGTTTCAGACAATATTGCGGTCGCCCGGTAAGCGGATCGTTTCGAACATCAAATGCCCAAAACACCTGCGAATAATAAATGCGTGGGCGCACCGCTGTTCTCGCCCAGTGTTGTGATGGCCCCCGCTCAAAGGTCAGACTGGTATACGGCGCAACAATTTCTACCCACATGCCGCGCTCCCCATTGGGTGTTTCAGGCAGCTGAAGTAAAGGCTCCTGGGGAAGGAATTTGACCTTCTGCAGATAATCCGCATAAATATACCCCTCAGGCACTTCCACCCATCGCTGGTTGACCCGAATGGGATCCAGCTGTTTTGATATCACCTCTTGCTTCCACTCGAAAACATCATCAAACCAGGCAGTGCCAGCCACCGGGGCATTGGTATAGGGCTCCGTCAGTATATCCACTCGGGTGCCAGGCTCGCCAACGCACATCCTTCCTAATTGAACATTTGCCGGAAAGTCGGGAGTAAGCGGTTCATCCTGGTTTTGTCCTGTAAGTGAAGCAAGTACGCCAGGTGTGTTCGTTCCGCTCAGAGCCAGCCCCCCCAGAGCCATCCCTGCATATTTTAAGAAATCTCGCCTTGTTAGTCTGTCTTTTTGAGTCATATTATGATTAAAGTAATCCAAATTATCCTAATTGTCAACTAAACGTTGATGATTCTAATTTTCTTTCGATAATCAGAGCGTGCACCTTATCAATCTCTGGCCCCCACCAGGCATCGCCAGGCTGATAGGCTACAGATTGACGGATGATCCCGAAAGCCTGGTTCGTACCAGACCCAAACTTAATTTGCGGAGATTGCCGCAACCGAAGATCAAGTGCACGGGCTGCTGTGTAAAGTTCAATCGCCAGTACATGTGCCGTGTTGGCAATAATTTGGCGTGTATGGCGCGCAGCAGTCATCGCGTTGGCATTATGATCTTCCTGTTCCGCAGAAGTTGGCAAGGAGTGCACTGAATCGGGTGTCGCCAGGGTCTGGTTTTCCAGCACCAAAGAGGCAGCCGTATACTGTGGCATCATCAACCCCGAATTTAAACCAGCAGCAGACAGCCGATCCACCAGCATAGGCGGTAAATCAGCGTTCAGATGACCATCTGTCAGACGGAATGTGCGCCGTTCAGATATTGACGCAACTTCAGTGAGTGCAATCCCAAGGAAATCCATCACCTGCCCAACCGGTTCGCCATGAAAATTACCGCCCGAAACAGCAACGCCCGGGTCAAAGAGAAGCGGGTTGTCTGTCGCTGCGTTGATTTCGGTTTCAACAATCTTTTTTACAAACGCCAATGTATCCCAACTCACACCCTGAACCTGTGGTGCACAGCGTAATGAGTAGGCGTCTTGGACCCGACCGTAAGCGTCTGTTAATTCACTCCCCTCAGTTAACTTCCGCACTGCGGCAGCCACCTGGATTTGACCGATTTGGCCGCGAGCGACATGAAGCCGTTCATCAAAAGCCGCCAGGCACCCCATCACAGCTTCAAGCGTCATTGCCAGTGAGACATTTGCCGCATCCAGCAATGTGGTGGCATCATAAACAGCCAGCGCAGCAATAGCCGCAGAAAATGTGGCACCGTTATTTAAAGCCAGCCCCTCTTTTGCGCCTAATATGATCCGTTCAATACCTGCCTTTGCCATGGCTTCTTTGCCTGAGAGGATTTCGCCCTGATACCATGCCCAACCCGATTCTTCCTCCAGATTGCGATCATCTGTCGTGTAGACCAGCGCAAGATGAGACAATGGCGCGAGATCTCCCGATGAACCCAATGACCCCTGACAAGGAACAACCGGCGTCACGCCTTTGTTCAACAAAGATAGAAGTGTTTCAACAACACTGACCCTGACACCGGAATACCCCTTTGCCAGCGTGTTTGCCCTAACCAAAATGGCAGCGCGAACCACTTCTTCGTCTAAAGCAGGTCCTGTGCCCACCGCATGACTCAGGATTAAATTTCGGCTCAATCGGGCAGAGTCCTCATTGGGAATGCGCTGTTCGGCAAAAATCCCAAAGCCAGTGTTGATTCCATAAACAGGTGCACCTTGCTCTACGATCTTCTCCACCCAATCATGGGCACGCATGATTGCCGCCTTCGCTTTCTCCCCCAGGATCACAGGCGCGCCATAGCGAGCTACAGCGACTACATCATCGATTGAAAGACTCTCACCATCTATTATGATCTGATTCAAACTTTTCCTCCAGAAATTAGAAAAACAACAAGCCTAAAACAACTGAAGTTAATGGGACGGTGACATTATCAATATCAGCAAAGGGCAGGGATTCTACTCCTGTTGCAGCCAGAGAAATGATCCCAACAGGCAAAAGATAGTCTGTGATTGGTTTTGGAAAATACCCCGACTCAACAAACACCCACAGGACTCCCATCGCCAAAATAAAGCCTCCGAGCAACATGGTGAGGGAACCCACAATCGTCTTCTTCCGAGACCAGGGCAGCCTGGGGCCACCAAACCACTTCCCCGCCAGATCCGCCAGCCCATCGCCTCCACACAGGATCATCAATGCCGCAATCCCGACTGGGCTGCGTCTCCAGAATAAAATCGTGAGTAAAACAAAAACAACACCATAAAAAAGGGGACCGCGCAAGATCTCATGTCGATCTCCTGTGCGAGACATAGCATCCACAGAAGCAGGGTCCTTAATCACGCCTATTCCGACCAGCGCAAATTGGATAGTGATGGCAAGCGGGATCAAAGCCGCCATATAAGGTGCAAGCTTGGATTCGGCAAAAAACAACCAGCACAGAAGAAAAATCGGCCCTGTGCCAATGTGAATGATCTTCCGGCTGAGCGAGCTAGAAATCCAGCCTCTGTGGGCAAAGAAATCATTCAGACGCAGCCAAATCAGCGCGATAAGGAAAGTTAAACCCAGAGCTAATACATTACTCGTAAACAATATCCGGCCACTTTCAGTTTAGAAATCTCTGATTAATTATCCACTCGTTTTGTGCGATGATCCAGCGCTCGATGATCCATCGCCCGATCAACTTCTCGAGCCATATCACGCTTCTTTATATCCTGGCGTTTATCATATTGACGTTTGCCCTTGGCAAGCGCGATCTCAACCTTTGCTAACCCATCGCGCAAATAAATCACAGTCGGGATGATCGTCATCCCTTTCAGGCGCACGCCATCCCATAGCGCCCGGATCTCTCGTTTATGCAGAAGTAGCCGACGCTCCCTCTCAGGATCGTGATTGAAAGCGCTGGCCTGATCGTAAGGCGCAATGTGCGCGCCAACCAGCCAGGCTTGCTTGCCGTTCGTCCGCACATAAGCCTCTGATAACGAGACCTGTCCTGCTCGGATCGACTTGATCTCGGTTCCACGCAGCTCAATCCCAGCTTCAAAGGTCTCATAAAGTGTGTATTCAAATTTTGCTTTTCGATTTCTCGAAACAATCTTCATTCCATTCATAGACACTCATTTTAACACAGACTGGCTTTAAAAATAACCTCACCTCCTATCAAACCACCGTTTCCGCTGATCAAATCCTGAGGTTTGTTATAAACCTGTCGGAAAGGTATAATGATTACTCAAGGAAAATTTAGATCATAAACAAATTTGGGAGGAAGCAGTAGCGATGGATATATCTCTGGCATTAGGCGGGGGCGGCGTTCGGGGGATCGCTCACATTGGTGTTTTACGCGCATTGGAAAACCATGGCTTTAAAATTAGAGCTATTGCTGGCACAAGTGCAGGCGGTTTGTTCGGCGCTGTCTATGCGGCTGGTTTCAGCACAGAAAAAATTGAAGCCAAAGTCAACGAGATGAACCAGAACTGGTCCTTTGGGAGAAAATCCAACGATCGACCTTCACTATTGGGTTTATCTGGCATTATCGACATTCTTTCAGATATGTTGGGTGATACCACATTCAAAGAGTTAAAAATTCCCTTTGCAGCCACAGCTGTCAGCCTTCATTCTGGTAAGGAAATCATATTGGGAAAAGGCAAAGTCATTGATGCCGTATTAGCCACAATCGCAGTTCCCGGTGTGTTTCCCAGCCAGGAAATTGGCGGCAGAGTGCTGATCGATGGCGGTGTGATGGACCCAGTTCCGGTTAGGGTAGCTCGCTGGTTGCAGCCCGATCTTCCCGTCGTGGCAGTGATGCTGCATAAAACCCCGGAGGGGTTTAGTGAAGAACTGCCGCCCCTAACCCTTCCTATTCCGGGCTCAACCACCATCATTGAACATCTGACCAAACTCAGACCGGTGCAAGCTTTCCAGATTTTCGCTCAATCCATTGAGGTAGCCAGCAAACACCTGACCGAGCTTTCCCTGCGGTTATATGAACCAGAGGTGATCATTGAACCTCGCGTTGGCCACTACAGCATTTTACAAGAGGTTGCTGCCAACGAATTAATAGATGAAGGGGTCAGGGCAGCTGAAGAAACGCTAAACGAAATTCGCTCAGAGGTTAACTGGATGCGCAAAATTCAGCGAAAAGTCAGACGCCGCATCGTCTCAGACCCTTACCCGGAGGAGTGGGAAATCGTTAGCGACAAATAACCCTTCCGGTGCACATTAACGCTTGCCAGCCCTGTCAGTCGACGGATAGTTAACCAATTAAAATGAGTCTCAAGTGATGAGCGAAAGCAAGGAACCCGAAAAAATGCTGGTCGACGGATCGATATTCCGAGTTAAAAAACCTGATCCGGAAAGCCAACCCCAAAAAGCGTTACTGTTGCTTCATGGCCATCTTGGCAATGAAAACGTGATGTGGATTCTTGCCGATCCTTTGCCCAAGAATTATTTTATCCTTGCGCCGCGCGCCCCCATCCAGCTGGGTGAAAACCAGTTTAGCTGGCACAAAATTACGCCCCAATGGCCTGACTTTGACCACTACGGGCGTCTTGCCGAAAACCTCCTGGAGAAGGTGAGAATTTGGGAAAAGGAAAACGGATTGCAGTTTGAAAAATACGACCTAATGGGATTCAGTCAGGGTGCAGTGATGGCCTATGCGCTTGCTTTATTATTTCCTGAAAGGATAGGAAAAGTCGCAGCCCTGGCAGGGTTTATTCCTGCATCCTGGAAAACCGACACCCATCAACCCTTACTCAGCGGTAAAACTTTCTTTGTTGCCCATGGCAAAAAGGATGAAATTGTGCCCATTGAAAAAGCGCAACAAACCGTCAGCTGGCTTGAGAATCATGGTGCTGTTGTTGAATTTTGTGAGGCAGATATTGGTCACAAAATCAGTGCTAATTGTTTTTCAGGTTTGGGCGAATTTTTCGGATGACACTGCTCAGCGACCACTGATCAGAGCTATCACCGCCAGGAAAAGGCCCAAAGCACCCAGACCGACAATGATCAAACCCATCGGAATTCCAGCAACCGTTGAACTTTCAGCACCTGCAGCATAAGTTGGAATTTCCAGCGGTGCAGGTTCGGTAAAAGTAGGTAATCGGGTGGCATCCGGTGTGACCAGGAATTGGGCTGCCAGGGTCGGGTCGATGGTGCGGGTCATGTTGGGTGTAGAGGTGGGAGGCGGTTCCAGTAAGGGAATATCTCCGCCGTAGAGTGTGACGTAATTTGCATACACCCAGGCTTTATTATTGGGCCCACCTATATATTCAATTTGAATCCAATCGCCATATCGTCCCAGGGCATTAGCTTGCTGATCAATCAGCAATACCCCAACTTTTTCAGTCAATGCATTAGGACCAGCACGAACATTGACCTGCAGCTCAGTTGCAGTGATCGCATTGACAACCACGAATGGGCCGCGCGGTGTGCTGGTCACTGTTGGGATTTCCCCTGTTGGTTGTTGCGAAAGCGAACCAGCCTGGGCAGAGGTGCTCATGCTTAGGATGAGGATCATCACAATCAAAATTAGGAAAACGATCGGGTGAACCCACCGATATTTCATCAAAGACTCCAAAGATTAGATCAAAATGACTTACCAAAGGGATTATAATCCATTGAGTTATAATATGAAAGTCGGCACCAGCAAACATCAGGTTTATGAAGGAAGATCAGATATGGCTGTCACACGCATCTATCATGGAAACCTTAACCCCAGCGACATCGCGCGTGATCTCATTGCCCACTTCAACCGGGGCAGCTTTCGCGTACAGTTGATCGGACAGGACCCAAAAATCGCTGTTCAAATCGCCACACATCAAATGAGTCGTTCAGGTGGGCAGACAGCCTTAACGGTAACCATTCACAAGGTTGAGGATGGGGTCTCTATCCAGGTTGGCGAACAGGCATGGCTGGGTGTCGCAGCGAGCTTGGGGATGACAGCCCTCAGTGCACTCAAAAACCCTCTTTCCCTGCTGGGACGCATAGATGATATTGCCCAGGATATCGAATCACTACAGCTTGCAGAGGATGTGTGGGGGGTTATTGAATGGTCTTCCCGTCAGCACGGGGTCGGCAAAGCCCTATCAGACCGACTCAATCGTTATATTTGCCCCTACTGCAACACGCCAAACCCCCAAGGAGAAAACCTGTGCATTGCTTGCGGAGCACCCCTGGGCGATATTCAACCGTTAACCTGTCTCAACTGTGGCTTTGTTGTCAAGAATTTTGAACGTGAATGTCCTAACTGCCACGCCAAACTACCTCAAATAGCTAACTGAACGCTTGATCAAAGGTTAAAATTCGCGCCATTTTCGCCCATCTGCCGAAATGAAATCATCTGCGCCGTGCGGTCCCTGTGTGCCCGCCTCGTATATGGGCAGGTTTTTCAGGTTTTGCGATTTCCAGGCTTCAATAATCCCCTGAGTCAGCCGCCATGCTTCCTCCACCTCATCACTCCGGGTGAAAAGCGTCGCATCGCCGGTCAAACAATCCAGCAACAGCCGCTCATAGGCTTCCGGAGGTTCACCGCCAAAAGCTTCTGCATAGTTGAACCGCATCTCCACTGGTTCAATATTCATTGCACTCCCGGGGGCTTTGGCGCCCAGGAAAAGGGTGATGCCCTCGTTAGGTTGAATCTGAATCACCAGCATATTAGGCGCATCACCCGCCAAATTGCGCTGCCCAAAAAGAGCAAGCGGAACCTGGGTAAATTGGATAGAAATTTCCGTTGCGCGCGCAGGAAGCCGCTTACCTGAACGAAGATAAAAAGGCACACCTGCCCAGCGCCAGTTGTTGATGAACAACCTGGCTGCCATGTAGGTTTCTGTGATCGAATCAGATGCCACATTCGGCTCATCGCGATAGCTCGCCACCCTTTGTCCATTGATGTTGCCAGAAACATATTGCGCCCTGAAAGTGTTCTTGATTGCCTGGTCTCCGGAAATATTGTTAATTGATTTGAGAACTTTTACCTTTTCATCGCGTACTGCTTTTGCATTAAAGACTGCAGGCGCCTCCATCGCGGTCAGGGACAAAAGCTGCAAGAGGTGATTCTGAAAGACGTCCCGAACCACCCCGGCGTTGTCGTAGTAGCCCGCCCGCGTACCAACGCCTTCGGTTTCTGCCATAGCAATCTGGATATGATCGATATACTTGCGGTTCCACAAAGGTTCAAAAATGCCGTTACCAAACCGAAACGCCAAAATATTTTGAACCGTTTCTTTGCCAAGGTAATGATCCATGCGATAAATTTGATCTTCGTTGAATACAGCATGCAGTTCGTTATCCAGAGAAAGCGCCGTCTCAAGGTCTCGCCCGAAAGGTTTTTCAACAACGATTCGACGCCAACCCGCAGGGCATACCTCCAGTTTGGATTGACCAATATTCTTCACAATCGTCGAATAGTTTCCAGGTGGTGTTGATAAATAAAATAAGGTGTTTTTTACGCCGATTTTTTGTAAAACCCGGTCTAATTCCTGATAACCAGCCTGGTCCTCAAAGGTAGATTCCACATAAAACGATTTTTCCAGCAATTTTTCCAGTATGGCATCATCAATAGGTTGAGTTCTCCCATACTCGTAGACCCCTTCCCTGAGAACATTTCGCATCTTTTCATGCGACCAGGGACGCCGCGCAAATCCAATGATATAAAAGGGATCGGGCAGGCGACCATTCTTTGCGTTTTCATATAACCCTGGCAACAACTTTCTGCGTGCAAGGTCACCCGTTACACCAAAGATGACAATTGCGACGCCGTCTGAACAAGGTTTATTTTCAATGTCAATCTCGGGCATAAAGACTCCTGCTGCTTCGGTTACAATAATTATTCTAATTATGCCAATTGTACTAGAAATATGATCTATTATCACCATTTCGAGTTTGTTTGAGAAGAGATCTACCAGAGAAACCGCCAATTCAATCGAAGTTTAAAACCAATCCACAATAAAAAAGCATTCTTTTCAATCCAAACGAAGTTGTTATATAATACTTGCAGTGATCAAGATGATCTGAGAATTCAATCAACTCCCAAAGGAAGACTATGGCTGAACACCCTTTACGGATATTTACCGGGAATGCCCACCCGCAACTTGCCAACGATATCGCTAATATCCTTGATGTCCCCCTTGGAAAATCAAAAACGGTCATTTTCCCTGATAGTGAAACTTACGTGATCATCGATGAAGTGGTCAGAGGTCAGGATATCTTTATTGTCCAACCCTGCAGCATCCCGGTCAACGAACACTTGATGGAATTATTACTTTACCTGGATGCTTTCCGACGTGCCAGTGTTCACTCCGTTAGCGTGCTCATGCCCTATTTTCCATATGCCAGGCAGGACCGCATGGCGAACGGGCGGGAAGCCATCAGCGCCAGGGTCGTGGCAAACCTGTTAGAAAATCAGGGCGCAAATCGAGTCATTTATGTCGATATTCACAATCAGGCGATCCAGGGATTCTTTAATATCCCTGTTGATCCGCTAACTGCCATACCAGTGTTAGCAGAATACTTTCGAAAAGATTGTTACAAGGACTGTGTCATAGTCAGCCCGGACGTGGGCAGAGCAGGTGTCGCAGGAAAATACGCAGAGCTGCTGAACCTCCCCCTGGTGGTGATGCACAAACGACGCACCTCTGCCACCGAAACACACACCACCCATGTGGTGGGTGATATTCGCGGACGCCGGCCAATCATCATCGATGACGTGATGTCAAGCGGCAGTGTCTTAAAGCAGATTGATGCCCTTTACGATGCAGGAGCAGAAGGTAAAGCTTATTTCTGTGTTACCCATCCTGTGCTTCTGCCCACGGCAATCCAGCAGCTCAATGAGGATGATCGCATCGAAAAACTTGTCGTCACTGATACAATTTCGATCCCTCCCGAAAAATTATCTTCAAAAATTGAAGTGGTCTCCATCGCGCCTCTACTGGCAAAAATTATTGAGCGTATTTATCACGGCTTTAGCATTTCTGATCTGATTTATCAGCATTAGAAGTTGCACAAATTTTTTATTCAGTAATTTATTTTGGAGGATTCATCATGACCAAGATTAATGCAGACACAACCTGCGGATTACCCCTGCGTGAATTAGCAGAAATGGAGGTGGATGTCATCCCACAAATCATCATTTTCGATGAGAAACCCTTGCGCGATGACTACGAAATTGACACCCCCACCTTTCTTGCAAAGTTAAAAGACGCCAAAGATCTCCCAAAAACTTCCGCACCCCCTCCCGCACTTTACGAACCGCTCTTCCGCGCCTATGCTCAACAGGGCCACAGCATCGTGATCCCGGCGCCATCGACTGAACTGAGTGGCACCTTTCGATCTGCTGAGATGGCAGCCGAAATGGTGCCTGAGGCTGATGTCCACATTCTCGATACCCGGACAATTGCTGGAGGATTGGGGGTTTTGGTGAAGAAAGCAAAACAGTGAGCAGATCAGGGCATGGCACCAGAAATAATTGTTGAAGAAATGAAAGCCTTAGCACAACGCGAAGTGGTTTATTTTCTCGTGGATACGCTCGAGTATCTTCATAAAGGCGGGAGGATCGGAAATGCCGCCTACCTGATTGGCAGTGTGCTTCAAATGAAGCCAATCCTTGGGCTCGAAGATGGCAAGATAACTGCGGTTGAAAAACAGCGCACTTCGGTAAAAGCACTCAATAGGCTCAAGGAACTGGTTCTGAATCAATGCCCCACCTGCAATGAATCGGAAATCACGGTCAGCCATTGCGGAGGTCAGGCTCGCGCCGAACAACTGGCAAAGGAACTTGATCAAGCCTTAAATATCAGCCCTATCCCTGTATACGAAGTTCCCCCAGCGATTGTCGTGCATGGTGGTCCCGGGATAATCGAGGTTAGTTTCTTCAAACAGCCATAGGATTTTCTCTAATGCATTCATCCCAGCCCGATCGTTTATTCGGGCTGTTTTTATACATTCTGGTCAAAAAGACTCTTCCAAGATGATGAGCAGCTGGCCATCTGTCAACCTGACCAGATTACTCTTCATACTTGAAGACACTTTCGCTTTTTCGATAATTGCCGGAAAGTCGCTCTTTTTTATGCCCATTGCATGCAATCCAGGGATGTTGAGATCTTTTGCCAGTGCTGCCACCCAGGCAACGCCCTCAGAAATCGAAGCTTCCTGGACACCAGTCAGCATTTGGGCAACCGCGCGGTACCGCCTTTTACCTTCCCCACCCTCCTCATCTTCGTCCAGGGCTATGGCATTCACTTTCATCACCGCAGGCAGTAAACAGGCACAGATGACCCCATGAGGTGCGTCAAACATCCCACCGATTGGTCCTGCAAAACCGTGCACTGCCCCCAGGCCGCTATTTGCCAGCGCTAACCCGCCGAACAGGCTGGCAACAGCCATATCTTCTCTTGCCTGGGTGTTCGCTCCGTTTTGATAAGCATTCAAAAGCGATCGTCCTCCCCGTTGAATGCCTTCCCTGGCAATCGCGTCTGTCATCGGGTTTGCTCGCAAAGAAACATAAGCCTCAATCACCTGGGTGAGGGCATCCATCCCGGTACTGGCGGTCACTGAGGGGGGCATGCTGTAGGTTAATTCGGGATCCACCACCGCCAATCGGGGGATCATCTTCACGCTCCGCATACTCACCTTGACATGCTTTTCTGGTGAACTGATCACGGCATTGCGGGTAACCTCGGTACCCGTACCTGCTGTGGTCGGAATGGCAATCATGGGGAGGGAGGGGTTTGGAATCTCCTTTCCACCACCAATCACCTCGAGGTAATCCATCAACCCCCCGGGGTTATTCAGCATCGCGGCAATTGCTTTAGCCCCATCCAGCGAGGAGCCGCCACCATACCCAATCACAAAATCACAACCAGCGCTCTTGCCAAGTCGAACACCTGCTTCCACAGTGGGAATATCCGGCTCTTTGGCTATCCGAAATATATCAGACTCTACTCCGGCGTGTTCAAGCACATATAGCAGCGGATCCAGGGCAACCGATCCGCTCCCGCAGACAATTAGCGCATGTTGCCCCATCTGCTGTGCTGCCGTTATAAGCTTTGATAATGCACCATTTCCAAAAATGATTCGGTCTGAAGTGACAAATTCAAATTGCATGTGATCACCAGGCTGAATCTTCAGGGAAAATGTTTTCATAAATCAGCTTTGTCCGCCCAGATGCCATCATATCAGCAACCGCTCGATTCCAACGCTGATAATGTGCTGTCTCTTTATGCTTTACCGGGTCTTTGTCTGTGCGATATACCTCAGTCAGAAGAAACTTGTTCGGCTCCCCAATCAAACGCAGGACATCAAATCGGACAATACCTGCTTCCTGCAAACTTGCCGCCGCGTTGATCTTTGTTTCAGCAATGAAATCATCAACACACTCTGGTTTGACATCAACAAAAACCTGTACAATGTACATAATGTACTCCTCTCATTGACCTTCCGTGAATCATCCATAATTGTAAACGAAGTTATCAGATCAGGTCATTGAAAGGGATTGCAGCTGAGAGTGCGACGTTGTGCCTGTTGACATTTGTGAGATAATCAAACCATGACACACGCTGATGACCCTGTAGATTCTGTCCAGATCCTATACGAGGATGATGACCTTCTTCTGGTCAATAAACCCCCGGGTATGCTCAGTGTTCCTGATGGATACAATCCCGCATTACCCCATCTTAGAAGCATTTTAACACCAAATTTTGGCGATTTATGGATGGTCCATCGCCTGGATAAGGATACAAGCGGTGTCATTATCCTTGCAAAAAATCCGCAAACACATCGTCAGCTGAACGAAGGTTTCCGATCTGGCATGGTGAAAAAGATCTATCACGGCCTGGTCACCCCGGCACCAGGCTGGCAAGAGCTCACAATTGATTTTCCACTTGCCATCAATGCGGACCGCAAACACCGCACGCGGGTCAACGTAGAGAATGGTAAAACGGCACTCTCTCTATGCAAAGTGATCAAACGTTTTCCGCTCGGAGCCCTGCTTGAAATCGAGATTGAGACCGGGATCACACACCAGATCCGTGCCCATTTGCGTGCCATCGATCTGATGCTGATCGGTGATCCACTTTACAGCGCAGGGCTGCCCCTGCCCCCCATTGACGCCGACAGGACTATGCTGCACGCCAAAACAATCTCCTTCAGCCATCCCACCACTGGGGAGACGAAGGACTTCACAGCGCCATATTTTGATGATTTCAGAGATACTTATGCAAAGCTTCAATTTACCACAAGTCTGGATGAAGTCCTTTGATCGAGGCTGTTCCTCTTTCTCCAATGATGACATGATCCAAAATCGGTAAATCCAGCAATTGCCCACCCTCAATCAGCATTCTCGTCAGATGGATATCCTCCGGGCTGGGTGACGGATCTCCGCTGGGATGGTTATGCACAACGATCAACCCGGCAGCATTATGGCGAATCCCATTTTTGAATACATCTGCAGGTCTGACCGGAGAAGAATTGAGCGATCCGCGATACAGCTGATCGATGCGCAGCAGCCGATTGCGGCTGTCAAGCAATAACACCCACAGCTCTTCCTGCTCCAATCGCGCCATCTTATAGCGCACCTGGTCTGCCACGTCCTGAGGGCTGCTGATCACCGGTCGGTCAACTGTCTTCGCCTGGGAAAGTCGCCGTCCCAATTCAATTGCAGCCTTGATCTGGATGGCTTTAGTTTCTCCCACCCCCACGACGGTACACATTTCTTGAATCGTGGCTTTCTGTAATCCAGATAAGCCTTCAAATTCATACAACAATTTCTGACCAACCTGGACAGCACTGATCCCCTTTGTGCCGACCCGAAGCAATATCGCAATCAATTCTGCATCAGATAAAACTTCGGGACCAAACTTTTCCAGTCGCTCACGCGGCCTTTGAGATTCTTCAATGTCCTTGATACGATACCCACCAATCTGATCTGACATAAAATTACGCTCCTCAAATTCATGATGCTTGTTCAAGATGGTCCACTTGCCAGCGACCTTCGGCAAACAAAATCAAAGGATAATTTCATAAAGTATAATATCATGTAAATACATCTCAGAATGGATCAAGCATGGAATTCATTATTACCGAGCATGCACAGATTGACATCATAAAAATTAAAGGAAGAATTGACAGTTATTCAGCGCCCCAATTGGAAAAGGCAATCACAGCGCTGATTGAAAGGGGACGCTCTCAATTTATCATCGACATGGAAGAAGTTACTTTCATATCCAGTTCTGGCATCCTATTGTTTGTCAATTTATTCAAACAGTTTCTTCGCGAAAATGAGGGTAAAATCGCCTTTTCAGGTGTCTCTGATCTGGTCGTGTCAGGTTTCAAACTGGCGGGCTTTGACCGACTCTTTGAGTTCTTTCCGAACCAAACCTCAGCTTTGGATCATTTCTAAAGGAAAACCAGATGAAGACAAAATCCTTTCCGGGAAATTATCAAAACCTCGAGGCGATCAGTAATTTTATTGTTGACCAGGCACAAGAAGCTGACTTTTCCAGCCACGAGATTTACGCCATTCAAACCGCAGTTGATGAAGCTTGCTCAAATGTCATTGATCATGCGTATCAGGGAGAGAATAAGGGACTGATCAATATCTGCGTGGAAATCATCAACAACGGGATCAAGATTATCATCCAGGATGACGGCATCCCCTTTGATCCTGAAGACGTACCAGAACCAGATATCACCTCCCCGCTTGAAATCAGGGAGGAACGTGGACTGGGTATCTTCTTTATGCGAAAATTAATGGACGAAGTCAGGTTTGATTTTTCCCAGACAATTGGCAACACGCTTACCCTTGTTAAATTTCGAGGAGGATAAGCTTGCCCATGCACGACGACTCTCAGGGTTTAGCAAGACAATCTTCAGACCTCATCCTGCAATTTGGTGAACAACTTGCTGCACAACAAACCTATGAAGAGCAGGAAAGATGGCTGATCGCGTTCTTGAAGGAGCAGTTTCAGGCGGATAGCCAAATTTGGTTGAAGCCGTCAACAAAATTTCATCTAATCAAAAACCAAGATGAGAAATCTGTTCTCCCCATCGACCCTGACTCCTTCGATTTACGCGCAAACCTAGCAGAGGAAGGGTTTTGCACCCTTCAGACCGATCACTCAAACTGGGTGATCCTGCCCCTGGTCTACGGCAGTTTGGACATGGGATTGATCCTTCTGAACCGAGAAGAAGCCTTCACAAACGACCAGCTCCAGATCCTGAAACACATCAGCCAGGTGACCAGTTTTGCCATTTTCGCCACCCAACAAACACAGCTCAATCTTTGGCGCCAAAAACAGCTCGCCCTTGTCCGCTCCGTCAGTGAACAGATTTCTCAGATCACAGATCTGCAAACGCTTTCATCTCAAATCACTGAACTGGTCCAGCAGACCTTTGCTTACAGTTATGTTGCTATCTTCCTGATTAACGAGGAAGATGGAAGGCTTTACTTTAAAGCCAGTGCACTCGCCGATGATCATTCGGAAAAGGATATTCGCCGTCCTGAATTTGAATTGCAAACGCATCCCGGTTTTGCCATGGGCGAACACATCATCGGTCATGTTGCATCAACCGGCGAGGAATTGATTGCCAATGATGTTAAAAGTGAACCTCGCTACAAACAGGTCGACTCGCTATCAAATACGCAATCTGAAGCAGTGCTTCCGCTCGAAATGGAGAACAAAATTTTTGGCGTTTTTGACGTTCAATCCGATCAGCTGAACGCCTTTGATGAAAATGACCTGGTCGTACTGCACGCCCTTGCCGATAATATTGCGATCGCCATTGAAAGCACTCGATTGATGCAAAACATCCAGGAGCGAGCTGACCAGATCGCTGCTGTCGGCGAAGTCACCCGGGCGATTACCGTCATTCTCGATACAGATGAATTACTCCGGAAGATCACCAATCTGATCAGGGAGCGATTTGAGTTTCCTTATGTGCATCTTTTTGTTGTGGACCCTGTGCAAAATTTACTGACATATAGAGCCGGCAGTGGGGAACGCAGTGCCTATTACAAGGAAAATGCCATCTCCTACGACTTGGATTCCGAAAAAGGTATTCTTGTCTGGGTGGTCAGAAATCGGCAAACCAAACGCATCAACGATGTCAGTGATGAACCTCTGTTTTTCCTCCCGGAAAATGCGCCCAAAGTCGGTTCGGAAATGTCAATCCCACTTATTTTTGGGAAGGACACACTGGGCGTGCTGGATATTCAAAGTGATCAGGTCAATGCTTTTTCAAGTGACAACCAAAGACTGATGGAAACGCTGGCAGACAATGTCGCCATTGCAATTCGCAACGCCAGACTTTACCGGTCTGAGCGCTGGCGCCGGCAGGTTGCTGAAAGCCTGCGAGATATCGCCGGGATGCTTTCAGATAACACCGATTTGCTAAAAGTGCTCAACGAGATCCTCGAGCAACTTCATATAACCCTGCCCTGTGATATTGCCAGCATCTGGCTTTTTGACAACACAGAGGGCAAGCCGGAGTTGCCTGTTGAATCCAGGAAATTAGTTCTTGCTACAGCGAAAGGTTCCTCAGATTACCCATCAAGCACACTGGGAAACCTGAATTTCTACCCGGATGCATGGCTGAAGAATGCACTTCTCAGCACAGATCCCGCTATCCGAAAAGAAGAGGATCCCCTTGGACCAATAGCTCAGCATTTTCATCTGCCTACAAACTACTCTTCCATCGCTGTTCCACTTTACACAGGCAATGAACTTCTTGGAATGCTAACACTGGACCACCACACTGCGGGTCGATATGGAACAGAAACACAGCGGATTACTTCTGCGTTTGCCAGTTATGCAGCCATTGCGATCAAGAATACACGGCTCTATAACAAAGCACAGGAACAGGCGTGGATTGCTACGCTGCTCTTGCAGGTTGCCACAGCAACACAATCACTGACAAATCTGGATGAATTGGTAACGACCATTGTTCGTCTCACGCCCATGGTAGCCGGCATAAAGGCGTGTACCCTTTTCTTAAAGGAAAACGGGGAAAATAATTTTTCCCTTTATGCCGCCTATGGCATCGCAGGCTTTGGCGAAAACATAGTTCTTGAACAACCTATTCGTGTGGAGAATGCTCCGATTTTAGAAAGGTTAATCGTTGAACAAGACATCCTCATGGTTAAGGACCCTGCGGTTGATTTCAACCTACCAGGCGTCCTTCCTGAAATAGGATCTGAGGACACAATGATTTTGCTGCCACTTTCTGCCAGAGAAGAAACTTTAGGCGCGTTATTGGTGATCAACGAAAATGAGAACACCCTCTTCACACCTACCAGCACCGGGATCAGCGATGAGCGATTGAAAATCATCCAGGGCATCACACAGCAAACTGCAGTCGCCATGGAAAATATCCTCTTGCTGGAAGAAAAACAGGAAGAAGCTTATGTTTCCACTGTCTTACTTCAATCTGCCCAGGCGGCTGTCAGCAGCGCTGACCTGCAGGATACACTGGATTCAATCGTCAATATTATGCCGATCCTGGTTGGCATCGATGCCAGTGTGATCTATCTCTGGGATAAAGACGAGGCAGTCTTTCGGACGGCACATGCGGCCACAAAAGGAATCACCAAAGATCAACCGCTAATCGGTCTGACCTATACCAAAGGGGATTTCCCGATGCTCGATGCAGTTTACCAAAACAACCACCCGGTGGTCTATCCCTTCACTGAAACCACCCTGCCACCAGAGGACTGGGACCTTGCGCTTCCGGATGAGGGGCAAGTGGACCCCACACCTGTATTGAATAGCCGCTACCCGTTGTTGATGGGCTTTCCGCTCTCAATGCAAGATGAGGTGTTTGGCGTTTTGCTGGCGCAAGAAATCAGTTATCGAACCAATCGACAACGCCGCTATGAATTGATCATGGGGATGGCACAGCAGGCTTCACTCGCAATCCAAAATGACCGGCTTCAAAAAGAGATGATTGAACGGCAGCATCTTGAACGAGAATTTCAACTGGCGCGGCAAATCCAGCAAACCTTTTTACCCGAGCAAAAACCCCAGATTCCAGGTTGGGATATGGATGTTTATTGGGAAACAGCACGCCAGGTGGGCGGTGATTTCTATGACTACTTCCTTCTTCCGGATGGTCGGTTGGCTTTTGTGATAGCCGATGTATCCGATAAAGGATTGGCTGCCTCACTCTACATGACTGTCACCCGTACGCTGCTTCGGGCTGCTGCGCTCGAAAGCGATTCGCCCGCCAGAACGTTGGAACATGTGAATGAGCTGTTGCTTGCCAATTCACAAAATGGCTTATTTGTAACCACTTTTTATGGCATTCTTTCCCTGGAGGAAGGGCTGCTCACGTATACCATTGCCGGCCACAACCCACCCATCTTGCTGCGTCATCACAATCATGAAGTGATCGAATTTAGTAAAGGCGGAATTGCCCTGGGTGCCCTGCCTAACATCCATCTCACACAAAATCAAGTTATATTAGATCCGGGCGATTGCCTGGTGCTCTACACGGATGGCATAACTGAAGCGTTTAACGCGCAGGATCAGATGTTTGGTGAGCAAAGATTGATGGAAACTCTAAAAGAAACCATCGGGGAAAATGCACACATTGTCATTAATCATCTGATTACCAAGATTGCCGATTTTCGTGGAAATTCACCGCTGAGTGATGATACGACTGTCCTCACGATTTGCCGCTCCTTATCCTGAAATTCCTCTTATCTTTCAAATCATAATCCCCTACACAGACAATATCTGGGCATGCTCAGAGAAATAAACCAAGCCCGATCATTGGATGCAACGTTTCATATCAGGTGCCATGATCATCGACCATAAACATTATCATGCTATAATTCCTAAAGATTTAGGACTGTCAAACCACTTTTTAGAATCGCTTTTCTGGATAAAATATGTCTGAAGCCCATCAAACAACGCTTGCTACCGCCCCCCCTCTGGATTACCTTGTCATTGGTCATCTGACAGCTGATTTGACTGACGACGGCATCCGAATGGGGGGCACAGCCACTTTCTCTGGCTTGACAGCAAAAGCCCTGGGGATGAACACGGGAATCATCACTTCACATGCGGATGATCTCGACACCGCCCCTTTGCAATCCATCTGGAAATTAAATCATCCCAGCGCGACCACCACCACATTCAAAAATATCTCAGATGGCATCCATCGAACACAGCTCTTATATCAAACCGCTAAACCTCTAACCTCCAATGATGTGACCCGCTTTTCCAAGCCGCCAGCGATCGTCCATCTGGGTCCTGTGGCAAATGAGGTTGACCCAAACATCCTCTCTGAATTTCCTGACAGTTTGAAATGCTTAACCCCCCAGGGCTGGTTCAGACATGCCAATGAGGCGGACCAAGTGGTCCTGAAACCCTGGCAGGACTTCGAGACCTACCTCCCAATGGCAGATATCGCTGTCATCAGCCTGGATGATGTGGAAAAAGACGAAGAAATGATCTCTGCTATGGCTGCCATGATTCCCATCTTTGTCGTCACAGAAAACTATAAAGGCGCAAGAGTCTACTGGCATAACGATGCGCGATTTATTAACGCTCCTGAGGTAAAATATGTAAACGACACCGGCGCAGGCGATATTTTTGCCGCAGCCTTTTTCAGCCGCTACCTGTTCACTAAAGACCCGTGGGAAGCAGGCCGGTTTGCAGTGCTGCTTGCATCGTGGTCAGTGACCCGGGAATATTTGGACAGTATTCCCACAGAAAAAGAAATCGAAAAAGCAAAAATTGAATTGATAGGTTACTGAAGGGCTCAGTATGGGATTAGGGAAGATTTACACAATTGTCAATCAAAAAGGAGGCGTGGGCAAAACAACAACAGCCATTAACCTTGGTGCCTACTTGGCGTATTTCGGCCAAAAAGTCCTGATTGTTGATATCGATCCACAGGCTAATGCTACCTCCTGTCTGGGGGTTGACAGGCATACAATTGGCGGCGGCACTTATGAAGTGCTGATCGGCGCTCAACCCATCCTGACCCAGATCCTTCACAACCCGCGTTTCAAACTTTCTTTACTTCCCTCAACACCTGCTCTGGCTGGTGCAGAAATTGAATTAATTGATTTGCCAAACCGGGAAAGGCGCCTGGCTCAGGTTCTTGAGCCTATTGCCAGTCGCTACGATTATATTCTGATTGACTGTCCCCCCTCCCTCGGGCTGCTGACGGTCAACGGCCTGGTTGCTGCAAAAGATGGCATTCTCATCCCCGTCCAATGCGAATATCTCGCGCTGGAAGGGCTTGGTCAATTGACCCAAACCATCAATCGGATAAAATATTCATTGTTCCCGGAACTGGAGATCAGAGGGGTGATTCTCACCATGTATGATGGACGAACAAATTTGGCTGCAGATGTTGTCCAGGAGGTTCAACGCGTCTTTGGAAAACAGGTCTTCGAATCCGTTGTCCCTCGCTCCATCCGGCTGGCAGAAGCACCATCCTACGGGATGCCCATCTCGGTGTTTGCACCGGATTCAACAGGCGCGCATTCGTATGCCGCTTTGGCAAAAGAACTGCTCATTTCAGATGATGTTCAGGTTCCAATCACTCAGGAGGCTAACTGATGGCACGCAGACCTGGTTTAGGCAGGGGATTGGATGCACTCATCCCCGGAAACGAAGAACAGCAAGATATTAAAAGCCCCACCCCAACGCAGGGAATCCTCCAGGTATCGATTGATGCGATTCATCCCAACCCACAACAACCACGCACGAACATGGATCAGGAAGCACTGGAAGATCTGGCAGCATCCATCCAGGAACATGGCATCATTCAGCCGTTAATTGTTTCTGAAGATGAGGATGGGCAAAATTACACCCTGATCGCAGGTGAGAGACGCTGGCGTGCGGCAAAACTGGCTGGACTCTCGCTGGTACCCGTGATTGAACGATCCGTCTCAGAGCAGGGTCAGCTTGAGATTGCGCTGATCGAAAACTTACAGCGCTTGGATCTGAGCCCATTGGAAATGGCAGAAGCTTATCGACAGCTTGCAGAAAACTTTTCGCTCACCCATGATCAAATTTCCCAGCGGGTTGGGAAAAGTCGGACGAGCGTCACCAACACCCTGCGATTACTCAGCCTGCCGAATGCTGTAAAAATCGCGCTTGCAGAAGAAAAGATCTCCGAAGGTCATGCACGGGCACTTCTGGGGTTATCAAAATCACAAGCCCAGGAAGCCGCTTTGCAGACCGTGCTCAATCTGTCCCTCAATGTGCGTCAGACGGAAGCCCTGGTCAAAAAGCTGAGCGGTGAAAAACCACCATCCATTCCCAAACCTGAGCCTGCCCCTGAAATTCTTGCCCTGGAGAACAAACTTCGAAGTTTCTTTGGAACCAAAGTGCACCTGAATAAAAGCGGAAAAGGCGGCAGTCTGGTCATTTACTATTACTCGGAAGAAGAGCTGAATACCATTCTCGAAAAATTCCTGACTGAATAACAGGTATGAAGATTTATTACAACGCAAATATCTTTGCCCCGGATCACCCCGGTTCGACGGCTTTTGTCGTTGATCATGGCCGTTTCATCGCGTTTGGAACAGACGAAGATATTCTGAATGGCTTTTCAAATACTGTCCAGCAAATCAACCTCAACCGCAAAACCATCTGGCCAGGGCTGACCGACGCTCATGTCCACCTGCACCACCTTGCTAACAGCATGGCAATGGTCGATTGTGAAACCGACAGCCTTGATGCATGCCTGGAACGCATCAGGCAAGCAGCCGTTCGACTCCCAGCCAACGCCTGGGTTCGGGGGCATGGATGGAACCAAAACCGCTGGGAATCAGGCTATGGCACAGCAGCCATGCTGGACCAGGTGTGCGATGGCCGTCCTGCCTACTTAACCGCGAAATCATTACACGCCGCTTGGGCAAACAGCCAGGCTCTGAACCTTGCCGGGATCACCCAATCCACACCAGACCCACCTGATGGCGCGCTTCAAAGGGATCAGCAAGGCCGGCTAACCGGGATTTTGTTTGAATCGGGCGGCATGGCGCTGGTTGAAAGGGTTATCCCCCCAGATTCCCATGCTGAGGTCACATCAAAAATCAAGAGTTTGATTCCCAGCCTTTGGCAGCATGGATTGGTGGGGGTTCATGACTTTGATGGCATTCAGTGCTGGAAAGCCTTGCAGGAGCTCTATCAAAAGGGCGAGCTGCAAATCAGAGTGCGTAAGAACGTGCCCCGTGATCTTATCGACACTTTTATCGAGGCTGGCTACCGCACAGATCATGGTGATGATTGGTTGAACATCGGTGGTATCAAACTCTTTGCCGATGGCGCGTTAGGACCTCAAACCGCAGCAATGTTGACCCCATATGAAAATACAGAGACAGCCGGCACGCTGCTCATGAACCAGGCAGAGATTGAGGAAATTGGCAAATTTGCATCCTCAAATGGGTTTGCCCTCGCCATTCACGCCATTGGGGATTTAGCGAATCATGTCGTGCTTAATGCCTATCAGACCATCAGGCTCTTTGAGCAAACCAAAAATTTACCACATTATCGTCACAGAATCGAACACGTTCAGATCATCGATCCAAAGGATCTGCCCCGCCTTGCCCAGCTTCAAATCATCGCCTCTGTGCAGCCTGTTCATGCCCCCTCAGATATGGAAATGGCGGACAAATACCTGGGCAGCAGGGCTCAAAATGCATACGCCTACCAAGCCATGTTAGACAGCGACGCCGAGCTTGTCTGTGGCTCTGACGCACCTGTTGAGCCGATTAACCCATTTCAAGGGATCCACGCAGCCATCACAAGGCGCAAAATCAACGGTCAACCCGGAGAAAACGGCTGGTATCCTGAGCAACGTCTGACCCTCCAGGATGCATTGGCAGGGTTTTCCTCAAAACCTGCTGAAATCTCAAATAGAGGATCCTGGCTAGGAAAAATCGCAACAGGCTACAAAGCGGATTTTATTATTCTGCAGGAGGATCCATTCACGATTGATCCTCACTACGTGGCTGAAATCAGACCAATTGCTACTTTTGCCGAGGGTAAACGTGTTTATCTATCGGAAACTGCAGACGCTGATTATTAGTGGCTCATTCAGTTTCAATCTGAAACCTTATTAGAAAATTGTTCAAGGGTGGGCTATAATTTAAACTAAGACAAGATCAACTTGATCAATGGAAATGACCATGAACATAAATTCAGAGATTGTTCTCGATAACATCAAGAAAATCAGAAAATTACAAAAACGCAGCATCCATGACTGTGCCGCGTTTTTGAATATTTCACAAAGCAGTTACCTCAAGTTTGAGCAAGGACAAACTTCTCTTTCTCTGCCTGAGATTGAACTGCTGGCACATTATTTCGGCGTCCCTGTTGGTATTCTTTTCCAACCCGACCTCGATGAAACGGCATCATTACCCTTACTGGATAAAGAAATCCACCCTGGCTATACGCAATTACGTAATAAAATGATTTGTGCACAGTTGAACATCAGTTTGGCGGAACAGAACCTCGACCTTTCACAATTACATGAGACCACTCAAATCCCTCTTGAAAGTCTGAAAGCTTATTTCGACGCATCTCAACCTGTTCCTGTGAGCCATTACATCCTTCTGCACGAAACCCTTCACCTGCCAGATCAAATTGGCTACGAGAACAACCAACCCCAAAAAGCGCCAGCCGAGACCCACCTATCCATCCAGCAGCAGAACGATGAACAGGAAAAACAAGACAGCGTTGACGAACATGCCTCTGCCGATAACTTTGTGCTGCAAGCCTTCCAGCAAATGCCAGTTCAGGATCAAGCCGAAATCGCTAAAACGATCCTGCAAAAGCTCAAAGAGAACTAACACGATCAGCATTTCCAGACCGTCCGAGTTGTTGAAAGTTGAACAAAATGGAACAAAACCACCTGTTTACTGACACTAAGGGGAAAATCAGGCAGGCTGATCCGCAGGATTATGAACGTGTAGCCGGTTTCCTCACCCAGAACATTCGCATCCACCGTCATCTGGACTGGTTTACTGCTTTGGAATGGCTGGGGGAACAACCTTTTCTCCTGGAGACAAATGAAAACCAGATCCTTGCCATGCTTTGTGCTGCCAAAGAGAACCCAGAGACGTCCTGGATTCGCGCCTTTGGGATTCGGAAGACCATCCCCAATAAAATCCACTGGCAAAGACTGCTCTCAAAAGCCATTCAGACCCTGAGGGAGACGGGAACCCACGAGATGGCGTCTTTGGCGATCGAACCCTGGTATGAGGACCTCCTGACCACCTCCGGATTTTCCCACCAACAGGATGTAGTCGTTCTTGAGCTGGATAAACACCTTATGCCCTCAAAAAGATCCCGAATGTTTAGGATCAGGTCAATGCAGCCCGAGGATCTCAGAAGAGTTCAGGAAATCGATCGTCTGGCATTTCCGCCGCTTTGGCAAAATTCTCTAAATGCGTTAGGTAAGGCATACCAGCAAAATGGAATAGCAACGGTCGCAGAGGATAATGACAATATTGTGGGGTATCAAATCAGCACAACGATGACAATTTATGGGCACCTTGCCCGTCTTGCAGTCCACCCAGATTTCCAGCGTCAGGGCATTGCTTACGCCCTGGTGAGTGATTTGATGCAAAGTTTCGATAATCTTGAAATGTGGCGGGTGACGGTCAATACGCAGTCGGATAATCTTGCCTCACTCAATTTATATCATTCCCTGGGTTTCAAGCTCACAGGTGAAAAGATTCCGGTGTTCACCTTATCTCTGGATTAACAAGAGACAACGTGCCCCAAGTTTGTTAAGACTCCACCTATACATCATCCGTCCCCTTACATACCCCCAAAAAAACGCTCCAAAATGAACACAATCAAAGGGGTGACTAACAATGCAGGCAAGTAACTGCCGGTCCTGATTTTTTTGATCACCAGCAAACTGGTCAACGCAATAGCCATCAAGATCAGTCCCCCAACCGCAGTCATCTCAGTGATCATCGCGGGCGAGAAATAATGACTGAAGAAACCAGAAAGCAGGGTAATTGCGCCTTGATAAACAAAAATCGAGAGTGCTGAAAATGCAACCCCAATTCCCAAAGAGGAAGCAAAGGCAATCGATGCAAAACCATCCAAAATCGCTTTGATGGTGAGCATCTCAAAATTTCCGGTCATTCCATCCTGGATTGAGCCAAGAATCGCCATAGGGCCAATCACAAACACCAAAGATGCGGTCACGAACCCCTCTACAAAGGAGTTTTCCTTGGCGCGCCGCGTTTCATCCCGGACCAGAAGATTTCTCAATCCGGCGCCAATTTTTTCTAAACCTTCTTCAATTTTCCACCATTCCCCAAGAAGAGCTCCAATCAACAATCCACCCAGGGGGACCAGGGGATTTGCAGATTGGATAAAGGTGAGCAGCCCATACCCAAAAGTAAACAGACCCAGCCCGGTCACGATCGTATCGCGTAACCTGGGTGAAAGACGCGCGCCAATCCAAACCCCCAGCAGCGAACCGGCAATGATGGTAGCAGCATTGATAATCGTCCCGGTCACGTGTTATTCCTTTTTAGCAAGCTGGGTGGAATACCCGGATTGAGTATTTTCGTAAACTTCGAGCACAAAGATCAACGAAGACAGACGGTTCAGGTAGGCAATCAAGAGGGATTTTTCAAATCCCTTTGCCTCAAACAAGGCAATCGTTCTCCGCTCTGCCCGCCGGATAATTGTTCTGGCTAAAGCCAGAGCCCCACTGGCTGGGCATTCTCCCGGGAGGATGAACTCCCTTGGCAGAACAACAGTATTTTCAAGCGTCTCAATCTGTGTTTCCAACCAGGTAATATCGCCCTGGCTGATCTTATCAAACCTGGGTGCCGTTTTGGGGTCGGCAGATAATTCCGCCATTAAATAATACAATGTTCGCTGAATATGAAGGATGATGGATTGAGTGGTTTCACTGTGAGAAAGGGCGCGTGCCATTCCAAGCGCAGCAGTGGCTTCATCCACACTGCCCAGCGCCTCAATTCTCAGCGATGTTTTTGATATCCTGCCCTCTCCCAAGTATCCAGTATCACCAAAATCACCCTGACCGGTATAAAAAGGCGCCATTTTAATTCTCTTATTCTTCTGCGGTAGCAGTTGCTTCAGTGGCTTCTATAGGCGCTGATTCCCTGCTAGAGAGAATATACCATTCGTTGATGTTATTAAATCGATCTGCAGGTTCAAAAATCGGCCCCAGGTTCACGTCGTTGATATCTTCTGTAACCGCGTAGGTGTAAACGGGATAAAGTAGCGGGAAAGAAGGCAGTTCACGCATAAACAGAACCTGGAAATTCCGGTATAACCGCTCACGCTCCGCCAGGTCAACCGTCATCCGTGCCTGCTCTAAAAATTCGCTGGCAGAGCGGTTATCCCATTCCGCATAATTTTGACCGGATTGGATCTGCGCTTGTCCCCAGAAGGGATAAGGATCAGGGTCGGGTGAGCGTGTCAGGTTAATATCCACCAATGCGGTCTGGTAGCTGCGAGCTTCCAAATCTGCCAGCACTTCTTCATAAGGCTTAGCTTCTAAAGTGACCCGAATCCCCAAAGCTTCCCAGCCAGACGCAACCAATTCTGCAATGGATTGAAACTTTTCAGTATCCGGGTGCAGCAGCGTGAGGGAAACATCCAGACCCTCTTCTGTCAGGAAGATTTCTTTTTCCTCATCAAAACTAACACCCGTCGATTCGAATAATGACTGCGCTTGAACAGGATCGTAAGTGACCTTTTCAAGATTATTATAATAAGCCCAGGTACCGGGCATAATTGGACCATTGGCTGGAACTGCCTGCCCTTCAAAAGTGCGCTCGATGATTAGATCTCGATTGATCGCAGTAAACATCGCTCTTCGAAAATCAGGATTTTGCAGGAAGCTCACCTGTGGATTGTCCAGGTTCAGATAGGCAATCGTCAGCATGGGTTCACGGGCAGTGTAAATGGATAATCCCGGTTCAGAAAGAACGTCCGTAAGAATCGACTCGTCAACCTTACCAAAACCTTCCACTTCCCCTTGGCGATAGGCAGCCAGAGCTTCTACTGAAGATGGGTAGTAACGAAAAATCACCTGATCTAAAAACGGTCGATCGAGGTAATAACCTTCATGCGCTTCCAAAACAACACCAACAATGGTGTCACCTTCTACCAACAACCGTTGGAACCTAAACGGTCCGGTGCCGATGGGTGAAAGGTTGAAGGGATGGTCAATCATTTCTTCCAAACCCAAATCTCCCAGCAGGTGCTCGGGTAATATACCGAATGTCAGGTAATCCAGGAAGGGTGCAAAAGGCTCAGGCAGTAAGAATTGGATCTGTGACTCGGAGAGGGCAACCACCTCCACCTCGGACCAAAAATTCTGCAGATCTCTTGGGATTAAATTATGCTGGCTTTTCAGCAGATCAATTGTGAATAGTACATCACGGCTGTCAAAAGCCTCACCATCATGCCAAAATACATCGGTTCGGAGGCTGAAATTATAGATGGTGCCATCTTTAGACACCCCCCAGGATTCCGCCAGGTCAGCCTGTGGAATTCCTCTTGAATCAAAATGGACCAATCCATTGAAGATCAAACGATCCACATCACGATCGGGGGCATTATACACATCCAAAAACGGATTGAGGCGCATGAAATTACCAATCAGCGCTTCGGTATAAATACCACCAGCAATGGGAGAGGGCGTCTTTTCAACATCAACCCCATCACCCATCTGCTGAATGATTAATAACACACCTACAATCAGGCCTGTGACCATAATAATTAGCAATTGCCAGCGAAATTTTCTCATAGTTTTAAGATAAAAGGGGCAACCCTTTTGATTGAGTTGCCCTGATTGGTTTAGTTAGGGTAATAATTGCCAGGGGTAAACAAATCGACCCCGAATTATGCACCAAACATGACGGTCAAAATCGTCAGAATAAAAAATAAAACACTCAGACCAATTGTGATCCAAAATAGGATCTTTTCCACACCACGACGTTTGGTGTAAACGCCACCAGCGCTGCTGCCGCCAGTCAACCCACCAAGGCCAACGCCTTTACTTTGCAGAATGATACTCGCGACCAGTGCAATTGAAGTTATAATAAGCGCAATACTGAAGTAATTAGCCACACGAGCCTCCTTTAACAGGATTGATTATACCCACAATCGCAAAAATACGTCAACCCAATGATTGAAAAGAAATTTGCTCTCCACATTCACACAAACTACTCCGATGGGAACGCCACCCACCAGGAATTGATCGCCATTGCTGCCCGTGCAAATCTGGACGGCATTATTACAACGGATCACAATATTTGGATTAACGGGCTGGATGGCTATTATGGGGACAAGAAACAGCGCACCATGCTGATGGTGGGAGAAGAGGTAAACGATCGCCAACTGAATCCGCCCGGCAACCACATGCTGGTATTTGGCGCTGAAAAAGAAATGTCCCCCTTTGGGGCAGATCCCCAAAAACTGATTGACCAAATCAATCGTGCAGGTGGGCTGTCCTTCCTTGCCCACCCCATCGAAGACTCGCTTGAGCGCTTCAAGGAGCAGGCTTATCCCTGGCATAACTGGGATATCGATCAATATACAGGGATCGAGCTCTGGAATCAGATGAGTGAATTCAAAAGCGTCAGTCAAAGCCTTGCTTCAGCGCTCATCAATGCCCTCTTCCCTAAAAGGATGTCCCTCGGCCCACTGGAACGAACTCTGACCTTATGGGATCATTTGATCGCCGAACACAAACGCCCGATTGTCGCTGTCGGTGGTGTGGATGCGCACCAAATCCTTAAGAAGTTTGGTCCAGTCACTATCAAACTTTATCCCTACTTGCATCACTTCAAAAGCGTGCGGACTCACATCCTTGCTGAAAAATCATTTTCCGGAAATTTTATTGAAGACAAAAAACTCATCATGGAAGCGCTTCGCCGTGGACATTGCTTTGTTGCCTATGATTTACCACATCCAACAGACGGATTCCGTTTCTCAGTTGATACCGAAGAAGGCCATTTTATCATGGGGGATCGGATCACTGTATCTGGTGGGCTCACTTTCCAAATTCGCCTCCCTAGAAGCAACCTTTGCCGGTTGTTCAAAGATGGAAAAATCGTCAAAGAGTGGGCTGACCGCGAAGTTTGCACCCATTTGACCACTGAAAAGGGAACTTACCGGGTCGAAGCCTACATACCCTACAAGGGCAAACTGCGCGGATGGATCTTCAGCAACCCAATTTATGCCTGGGATTAACCTTTAATCACAATTAATGGCGTCAAACGCGCAACTTTTCTGGCAATACCTGCGCCGACCACACTTTCAACTACCAGATCCACATCTTTATATGCTTGCGGCGCCTCCTCTGCCAATCCCGCCATAGAACCTGCGCGAATATGCACACCCTGCTGTTCCAAACGCCGCATCAAATCCTCTCCCCAAATTTCCCGTTTCGCTTGTGATCGGCTCATCACCCTGCCTGCCCCATGACAGCAAGAACCAAAAGACCGCTCCATGCTGGTTTCTGTGCCCGCCAATACCCAGGAGCACGTGCCCATGGACCCGGGCACCAAAACCGGCTGGCCAATCTCCTGGTAAATCTCCGGAACACCAAGAGATTTGGGACCAAATGCGCGTGTCGCACCCTTGCGATGGACACACACAGTCATTTCCTGGCCATTTATCAAATGTTTCTCAAATTTTCCAATGTTATGGGCGATATCATAAACTTGCCTGAGTTGCCAATTATCCACCTTCCCGGCTAAAACAGATTCGAAAGCGTCCCGCACTCTATTAGAAAGCAGCTGCCGGTTAATAAATGCAAAATTTGCTGCACACCGCATCGCCGCCAGGTAATCCTGCCCTTCAGGAGAACGAATAGGCGCACAAACCAGCTGTCGATCAGGTAAGGTTATCCCATATTTGCTCACAGCACCCTGCAGCGTGCGTACATAATCTGTGCAAATTTGGTGGCCAAACCCCCTTGAACCTGTATGGATCTGGACAGCAATTTCCCCTTTGAACAGCCCCATAACACGGGCAGATTGTTCGTCAAACACATCGGAGATGAGATCGACCTCAATAAAGTGGTTACCAGCACCAAGGGTGCCCAATTGTGTCCTGCCCCGCTGTAGTGCCCGCTGACTCACTTTCTCGGGGTTGGCTCCCTGCAAACAGCCGTTATCCTCGGTCAAATCCACATCAACCGCCGTCGCATATCCCTTTGATTTTGCCCATTGTGCGCCTCCCTGGCAGGCATCTGCCAGTTGGTCAACAGACAAACGAAAATCACTCTCCACGCCAACACCGCTCGGGCAGAGTTGGTTAATCATTGAGGCAAGCTCTGGAAGCCAGTCGATCACCTCTTCCAGCGAAATCCTTGATGAGAGCAGCCGCACACCGCAGTTGATGTCATACCCGATTCCCCCCGGCGAGACCACACCCGTTTCCAAATTAGTTGCTGCAACCCCGCCAATTGGAAACCCATATCCCTGGTGCATATCAGGCATCACCATCACAGCCTTAACAAGTCCGGGAAGCGTGCTGGCATTGATCGCCTGTTGAATAGTTTTATCGTTAAAGGATTCCTCAAGCAGATTCCTTGCGGCAAAGAGTCGGACTGGAACCCGCATATCAGAGCGAAATCCCTTCGGTATCTCCCACTCAAATTCGTTGATTTGAGTTATTCGATCTATCGAAATTTCAGACATAAAATGACTTCCTATACATCAAAAGTGATTGTTGCTTCTACGCCATTGTCGGTATGAATTAGATTCAAGTTATGATAGGTGACAGCTTTGATAACACGCTTTATAGATGAGATTGGGTGACCACTCGCCCTGATGAGGAAATTTTCATCCTCAATCGAAATATCAAATTGAGTGAACAATTCCCTGTTTTCTTCGGTCAGATACAGCAATTCAGACAAAAAATCAACCAGCATCATCTCCGCGGACCCTTGCGGAACATAAAAGGCAGCCGAAATCTGCACCTTGAGATTGGGTTCGATGTCCATCAAGGCATACACACCACATGCCGCCTCTCTTAGGAGCGCTTCAAAGTCTTTCCCCCAAACATGGAGTGCCAGATCGGCAATATGATCTACTTCTTCATAACCGGATGTAACCATACTTGAGTATAATTATACAGGATTGTTATTATGAACCATCATCTGGATCGAGTCGAAGCGCAACTGCGCAACTTATTTGAAGAAAAATTACTGAGAGTCTTCACTGGCGGCCACCCTCAACATTCGCTCATTGCAGACCTGATTGCTGCCATGCGCACAAATATCCAGATAACTCCCGATAGTGAAAACCTTGCCCCCGACCAATTCCAGATCCACGTATCCCCTGATAATTTTCCTGGTTGGAAATCTAATCAACCCATCCTGGATCAAATGGCAGAATCTTTGTTCATAATTGGAAAAGAGGAAGGCCTGACCTTCAATCGACCACCTGCAATCTCTATTCATTCTGATCTGATCGAAGAAAAATTGCATTATGCCATAACCGTTTCTATTTCAGACTTTTCTAAACCACTCACGGATACGGCTGCCATGACACAGCCCATAGAAAACGAAAGTCAACAGCTCATCCTGCAGGATGCCTATTTTGTGATTGGTGGAACAACCCATTTTCCCCTTTTGAAACCGATCATCAATATCGGGAGACACTCCGATAACGACCTGACTCTGGAAGATCTTCATATTTCTCGCCATCACGCCCAACTGAGGGTGATCAGGAACCAGCATGTCATTTTTGATGTAGGCTCAACCGGGGGGATTTTTCTGAATGGCCAACAGGTTTCACAGGCAACCCTCCATTCCGGTGATGTTATCCGCATTGGCATGATCAACCTGATCTACATCCATGATACAACAGCCTCACATGCAACAACAGCGCTCACATTGGATATAGAAGATAACTCATCCGGGGAGACCCTAAGGGAGCCTTCCGAATGAACGCAATCATCGCACTGATCCTCAGGCTGATTTTGATCCTGCTTGCATACGTGTTTGTCGGATGGGTCGCCTATTGGATTTTTTATGATTTTCGTAACATCATCCGAGCCCAAAAAACACCAGAAATTTTACCAATCAAACTGCAGGTTGAAATTGGATCTGAGAAAAGTGAAAAACTATTTACAAAAAATGAGATCACCATTGGACGGGACCCCAGCTGTGATTTTTCACTACAAGATGAGGCTATTTCCCAGCGGCACTGCAAACTTTCATATCAGCAAAAACATTGGTGGGCAGAAGATATGGCATCAACTAATGGCACCTATCTAAACAATACGCTGATTGACTCCCCAATTATCCTCACGGATGGGGATCAGCTTCAGCTTGGACACATCAAAATATCAATACAATTACACAATTTACCAGGAGTTACAAATGAATAATGAACCCGTATTGGCTGTTATTGGCGGCTCTGGCTTATATGAATTCGATGATCTTAATGAAATACGACAGGTCGAAGTTGACACTCCTTTTGGAAAACCCAGTTCTCCAATTACCATTGGAACCCTGAACGAAAAACCGGTTGCATTTCTGGCCAGACACGGCATTGGACATACCCTTTCCCCCAGCGAAGTGCCCTATCGTGCAAATATCTATGCCTTGAAGTCGCTGGGGGTCAGGCGAATTGTTAGCGTGAGCGCCTGCGGATCACTGCGTGAGGCTTATGCTCCGGGGCATATTGTCATCCCCAACCAGATCTTCGACTTTACACATCATCGCAATCGCACCTTCTTTGAGAAAGGGCTGGTTGCCCATGTTAGTGTTGCCAATCCATTTTGCGAAAACTTATCCGATGTACTCGAGGAAGCAATTAAAGAAACCGGGGCTGAATATCACCGTGGAGGCACCTATATCACAATTGAAGGACCGCGTTTCTCAACAAAAGGAGAATCTGGCCTTTACCGCCAATGGGGCATGGACATCATTGGAATGACTGCTTCCCCCGAGGTTTTCTTAGCACGAGAAGCAGAAATGTGCTACACCACAATGGCGCATGTAACGGATTATGATGTCTGGCATGTGAGCGAGGAAACCGTCAGCGTGGATATGGTGATTCGCACCTTAATGAAAAATGTCAAACTTGCCCAGGACACCATTAAAAAGATGGTTGAAAAGATCGATCCATCAGAAAGTTGCAATTGTGAGCATGCCCTGCAAGACGCTCTGATTACCAGCAAAAACCACATAGATTCGACCATCAGGCAGAAACTGGATCTATTGGTCAAAAATTATCTGGATTAATCCTACCCATGCGCAGGTTCCTCTCAATCAAAAGCCAGGACGCAAACAAAGATCAGATCCAAAACCGATTACTCATCATCGCAGCCGTGATCATCGGTTTGATGGCGATCGTCCTGACCCTGGCACCTGCCATCAGGCGGCATTCAGGTATTGAAGATTTCCAGTTTCAACACTGGTTCGGTGCGATAATATGGGTCCTTTGCTTTGGATTTCTCAATGCCCAAACAAAACGACACCTGCAAAACAGAGACCCCTTCCTGCTGCCAGCTGTCGCTCTGTTGACTGGCATCAGTTTGATGACCATCTGGAGACTCTATCCAAACCTGGGCGCACGCCAGACAGTCTGGATCATTTTGGGAACAGGAATCGTGGTTATTGGCATCAAATTCCCCGATTTCCTGGACTACCTGCAGAAGTATAAATACATCTGGCTGGTCTCCGGTTTAGCACTGACCGGTCTGACAATCCTCTTTGGTCTCAACCCAAACGGTGCCGGTCCCAGGTTGTGGCTGCAATTCCTGGGAGTTCATTTCCAACCCTCAGAACTGCTCAAATTACTCCTGATCGCTTACCTGGCGGGCTATTTTCAATCCCGGCTATCGTTTGCTGATCGAAAGCTGGAAC
>DIXG01000096.1 GCA_002436005.1 Anaerolineaceae bacterium UBA6086
GCGGTCGCAGAGCTTAAGTTTTAGGGAGGGATGAATATGCAACAAGAAGTGATTATCTCTGGCTTTGGTGGCCAGGGCGTGCTGTTTGCCGGACAACTGCTGTCTTATGCTGCTATGGATGCGGGTAAAGCTGTGACCTGGTTTCCATCTTATGGACCTGAGATGCGGGGAGGCACTGCTAATTGCACTGTGGTGATTTCGGATGAGGAAATTGGCTCTCCTTTGGTCAAGAATCCAACCGCGGTGATTGCGATGAATTTACCGTCTTTGGAGAAATTTGAAGATTTGGTAGAACCCGGCGGTGTACTTGTAGTGAATTCCTCCATGGTCAACCGGGAGGTGAAGAGAAAAGATATTAGAATGGTGATGCTACCTGCCAATGATATTGCTGAAGAACTTGGTAGCCACCGCTCAACCAATATGCTGATGCTGGGTGCACTGCTCGGAAACCTGGATTTGCTCACAATCGATGATGTTGAAGCTGCATTGGATGCCCACCTGCCCGAAAGGCACAAGCGCTTTTTGCCTGACAACAAAGCAGCACTGCGTAAGGGTGCTGAATTCAAGGCGGAAGTCACCTCAGTCAGCTAAAATACCCATCAGTAATCAGACAATTAGCCCGGGGAGTGACCGTCCCCGGGTTTTGCATTAACGTTATAATAGGACATACTTAATTGGCAAATCCAATTGATTTACTGGGCGATCAACGATCCCCGCATGCCCATCAACCGTGGAAGGTATTATGAAAATTCGCATGTCTTCTCCCGACCTTATTGAAGCTGACCGTCAGGCAGTTCTGGATGTGATCAACTCCCCCAATCTTTCGATGGGACCGAAAATTGAAGCCTTTGAGCGCGCTTTTTGCGAGCTGACCGGCGCAAAACACGCTATCGGCGTCAATTCAGGGACAGCCGGATTGCACTTGTGCGTGCGCGCGGCTGGGATCAGCCAGGGCGATATCGTGATCACCACGCCCTTCTCCTTTGTTGCCTCCACCAATGTGCTGCTGTTCGAAAAGGCTGTGCCGGTGTTTGTGGATGTGGATCCGTTGACCGGCAATATCGACACCGGTTTGCTGGCACAAGCGGTTGAAGACCTTTTCTTGGGCGGTGATGCAGCCCTGCGCTGGCTGCCGAAACGGCTGCCAGCAGCAAACCAGGGTCAGCTGAAACGTGTGAAATCAATCCTGCCAGTGGATGTCTTTGGACAGCCGGCAGATTATGATCGAATCAATGCCATTGCCAACCAGTACAACCTGACCGTGATCGAGGATTCCTGTGAAGCCCTGGGCGGCGAGTATCAATCACGCCCGGCTGGCATGCTGGCAGATTATGGTGTGTTTGCCTTTTACCCTAACAAGCAGATCACTACCGGGGAAGGCGGCATGATTGTGACGGATGATGACCGTGCAGCGGATTTGATGCGTGCTTTGCGCAACCAGGGGCGTGCCCCGGGCGACACCTGGCTGCAGCATACGTTCCTTGGATATAACTACCGCCTGGATGAAATGAGTGCGGCTTTGGGCCTTTCACAGATGGAAAGATTGGATACGCTACTACAAAAACGTGACCAGGTGGCGGGTTGGTATGCGCAGCACCTGGGCAAGATTGAAGAAATTACGCCGCCGCAGCTGGTGGAAACGACAACCCGTGTGAGCTGGTTTGTGTATGTGATCAAGGTCGATCAATCGATTGATCGGGATCGGCTGGCAGAGATATTGAAGGAAAATGGGATTCCAGTGCGGCCTTATTTTGCCCCAATTCATCTCCAACCCTACATGGTTAAGATGTTTGGTTATCAGCCCGGCGATTTTCCTGTCACTGAAGATCTGGGCAACCGCAGCCTGGCATTGCCCTTCTCGGGGACGATGACGGAAGAAGAGGTGGTGTTTGTTTGTCAGCAAATTGCTGAAGCGATCATTGCCGCTGAGAAGCATTCCTGAGGTTGTTGTAGATGGTGTATGAATTCCTTCCTCCGAGGCGCAACGGCATCCTCTTTCAGGGTGGTGTGATCCTGGTGATGCTTCTGGCAGGGGGATATTTTTTTTATCGTGCCACCCTGGATCAAACGGGATTGGATTTTTTACTGCACATGCTGATTGCGCTGGTGATCCTGGCGCCTTCTCCCCTCCTGCTCTACCGCTTATATGCCCTGCTGAACGCAACTTACACGCTGCGGCGAGAAGGGCTGATGCTCCGTTGGGGCTTACGCCGGGAGGATATTCCTCTGAGCCAAATTGAGTGGATGCGCCCCGCAGCAGAGCTCGGTTTTCGATTGCCGCTGCCCTGGCTGAAGTGGCCGGGCGCAATCCTGGGTACACGCCAGGTTGGTGAACTTGGTACGGTCGAATTTTTGTCCGCCAATCTCGCTCAGATGATTCTGGTTGCCACCGACAAGAGAGTCTATGCGATTTCCCCTGCAGAGAGCAACCAGTTTCTTTCCCAGTTCAGCCAGATGAGCGAATTGGGCAGCCTGGTGCCCCTTGAAGCACAGTCTGTTTATCCTGCTGTTTTACTGGGAAGGGTGATGGAAGATCGCCTGGCACGGATCCTCATCCTGGCGGGTTTTGGCGCAGGGCTGCTCCATTTGGCAGCAGTGGTGATTGCGATTCCCGGGTTGGATCTGGTCCTGTGGCCTGGATCAAGTGATCTTGCGCCGGCTGAGCGTATGCTCTTACTGCCGGTTTTGAATGGCATGGTTTGGCTCTTTAACCTTGTTCTGGGCATTTTCCTCTATCGCCGCGGTGGCGATCTGAAAATGGCAGCCTATCTTTTATGGGGGAATGCGATCTTGATTGGTATGTTGATGCTCATCGTCAGTTTACTGCTCATTTTTTAGAGATTTGATGCAAGTCAACATGGACTGAAAGCGAGATAAGGAAACGCGGATGGAAAAATTGCTCTTGGGATTCGTCATCGGCACCGGGATTGCTGCACTGGCTTACTTGGCACGGGTGCTCAACCGAAGCGGTGCAGTCGCAGCTGCAATCCTCGGAACAATTGTGTTTGGTTTGGGTGGCGTTGGTTGGGCGGTGGTGCTGCTGACCTTCTTTATCTCTGCCAGTGCGCTTTCAAAAACTCTGGATGCGAAAAAATCTGAGATCAATCAAAACTTTGCCAAAGGCTCACGCCGAGATGCGGTGCAGGTGCTGGCAAATGGCGGTGTGGGGGGCGCGCTGGTGCTCTTGTATGTGTTGGTTCAGTTCATTCAGCCCAACAGCGAGTGGCTGCCTTTGCTGTGGCTGGGATTTGCTGCCAGTTTTGCCGGGGCGAACGCCGATACCTGGGCGACGGAGCTGGGCGTGCTCAACCCGCGCACTCCAATGCTGCTGCGGACCTTTCGGCGAGTACCCCGGGGTACCTCTGGCGCGATCAGCCTGGTTGGAACGCTGTCTGCCCTGGCAGGGTCGGCATTGGTGGCAGGCGCCGCAGCCTTAAGCACCGGTTTGGGGTGGACGCCATCAGTTGGTGTCCCGCTCTGGCAGCAGTTTGGCGTGATTGCTTTTGCTGGCTGGCTGGGGGCGTGGGTGGATTCTTTCCTGGGGGCTACCTTTCAGGCGCTATATTTTTGCCCACGGTGTGAAAAGCAAACAGAACGGCATCCCCTGCATGGATGTGGCGCGAAAACCTATCGCCAGCGGGGATTACGCTGGCTGAATAACGATTGGGTCAACGCAGCCTGCACGCTCAGTGCAGCGCTTATTGTGGTGTTATTCGGGGGATTGTTTGTATAGCTCAGATTATCGGCAATCACAGTTGATTACCAGGATTGGTTTTTTATAATTGACTTTCCCGGTTCATTGCAGTGGGTAAGCCCGAAATTCGTCCACGGCAGCATATAGCGCCATTAAATTCCCAACTGGCACCCCCGCCTGCACGTTATGGATGGGGTTGAACACGAACCCTCCGCCCCTGCCAAAGATCTGCATCCGCTGACGTACCTGGTCCCGGATTTCTTCCGGTGTGCCAAAGGGCAGGGTGTGCTGTGTATCGACCCCGCCGCCCCAGAAGGTGATCTGATCACCAAATTGGTCTGCCAGGGTTTGCGGGTCCATTCCGGCGGCGGAGGTCTGCACCGGGTTAAAGACATCAAAGCCCGCCTCGATGAAGTCGGGATAGAGTCGCACGACTGAGCCGCAGGAGTGGATGAAGGTTTTCCAGCCGGTGTGCTGGTGCACCCAGGTGTTGATGATTTTGTGAAAAGGCTGGTAAAGGTCGCGATAGGCTTTGAGGCTGATGAAAGGCCCGTTTTGGGTGCCAAAATCTGCCCCGGAAACATACAACACACTGATCTTTTCCCCAACGCGTTCATAGATGCGCTGCAGATTCTCCAGCCCTATTTCGCATTGTTTTTCAAACACCTGCCAGACGTAGTCGCGCCGGGTGACGGTGGACATATACCATTCTTCCATATCCCGGATGCCGCGGGGGTCTTTCAGCTGGATGGCTGGCACTAGGGCAATATCGCCAAAGCCTGTGCCGCCAAAATTACCCAGGATGGCTTTGTCGGTCTGTGTGAATAAGCGGTTTGCTTCCGCGTCATAATAAGCCAGTTCATCTGTCGAGATAGGCTGAAACTCTTCCAGGTTGTCAGCGGGGTCTAGCTGGTTATCATCAAAGTGGTACTGGCGGACAATGGCATCGAAATAGAAACCGCCAGCAGGCATTCGCCCGCTGGGTTGGGCTGAGCGATCTCCTTCAGGATACATGAGGATGTCGCCATTGGGTTCTGGAAGGGTGTTAAAATCCCCGGGTACGAGCACCGGTGTGCCGTCAAAAAAGGTCCAGGGTTTCCAATTATCGAGGGGAAAGCCAAACATGGTGCTGCGGCTGCCCAGACCGATCACGTCAACGCCCAGCGCATCCATCAGGTCTGGTTGGATCTCACCCAGCATCTGGTAGGGCTCAACGACCTTCACCGGTGTGCCGGGTGGGTCCAGCGCCAGTGCCTGGCGGAGTTTATAAACCGAGCTGACGTGCATGCCCGTGACCGGGCTGGCACCCAGGTCCAGGGGTACCCGGTCAGGTTCCTGATGATTAAGCGTGCATTGAATGCGTTCTCGAGAATTCATTGATCATTCCATGTCTGCCGCAATCGGTATTTCTGATGGCAGTAGGTGTAAGTGTTTGATGAAGGTGATCATTATTCTGCCACCAGGCGAGCAATTTCCACCAGTGCCTCAACGGCTTTTTGCATAGCGAAGGTGGGGATGAACTCGTATTTTCCATGACCGTAATGCCCGCCGGTGAAGATATTGGGCGTTGGCAAACCCATATAGGAAAGACGACAGCCGTCGGTACCGCCCCTGATCGGCTCGATGATGGGGGTCACCCCAACGTTTTTGATGGCTTGTGTGGCAATCGCCATGATCTGGGGATGTTTTTCCACCTGTTCGAGCATGTTGTAATATTGATCTTCGATCTTGATCTCAATGATGTGGTCGCCATATTTTTCGTTGATGAAATCAGCGGCTTTTTGGATCAACTGCTTTTTGTTCTCAAATTTCTGCCGGTCATGGTCTCGAATGATGTAGGACATTTTGGCTTCTTCTACTGTGCCCTCAAACTGGAACAGGTGATAGAAGCCTTCGTATTTATCGGTAAATTCAGGTCGTTCAAACACAGGCAGCAGCTCATTGAATTCAGTGCCGATGATGAGCGCATTGCGCATCTTCAGTTTGGCTTTTCCAGGATGCACGTTGCGCCCATGGATCAGGATCTCTGCGCCTGCGGCATTGAAATTCTCATATTGAATTTCTCCCACTTCCCCACCATCGACGGTGTAAGCAAAATCGGCGCCAAATTTCTCCACATCGAAGTAGTCCACGCCGGTCCCTACTTCTTCATCGGGCGTGAAACCAATTTTGATCGTGCCGTGTGGGATTTCGGGATGGTCCAGCAGGTACGCCACGGCAGTGATGATCTCTGCAATACCTGCTTTGTCATCCGCCCCCAGCAAGGTGGTGCCATCGGTGGTGATCAGGGTCTTGCCCACGTATTTCAGCAGGTCTGGGAACTCAACGGGTGACATGGTGATGTCTTTTTCTGCGTTCAGAACGACGGTGCTGCCGTCGTAGCCCTCAATAAATTGGGGGTTCACATCTTTGCCTGAAAGATCGGGGCTGGTATCCATGTGCGCCAGGAAACCGACCACGGGGATGTCCCCCCGGTCTGTGTTCGCTGGCAGGGTGGCAGTGACATAGCCGTAGGAGTCCACTGTGGCATCTTCCAGCCCGAGCGCCAGCAGTTCTTCCACCAGCAGGTTCGCCAGGTTAAGCTGCTTAAGCGTGCTGGGGTAGGTCTCTGATTTTCGTGCAGATTCGGTATCGATTTTGATATATCGGATGAAACGTTCAACAACGGGTTGCATGAGTGCCTCTGTAAGTGAATGGTGAATAGTGATTGGTGAATAGAGAATGGTGAATATTGCAATTGAGAAAATGTCGATCCAATCTTTTTATAGATGTATCAATGATTTATTGTTCAGGGGAATTGTAACATATCTCATTGTCCCAGGCGCTTGTTTATCCGGTTCATCCTGGTGAAATGTCAGGTGAAAATTTTCTTGTGTAGTAAGATAGGAATGCCGTAATTATTGGATGAAGGTGGTGGTCAGGGTGAAGAACAAGCAGCAGGCAAAGCCAAAGCGTAGTGTTGTCAAACGTTGGATCGTGATCGGCGGTGTGCTGCTGGTAGGATTACTGGCTATCACGTTGATAATTGTTCTCAATCCGCCTGAACAAGTCTCCTCCTCTCTCCCACAGGTGCTGACTCCCCACATGACCTATGAAGTGATCCATATCTACCCTCATGATCCCGACGCGTTCACACAGGGGTTGATCTATGTGGATGGGTATCTATATGAGAGTACCGGGCTGTATGGGGAATCTTCCCTGCGGAAGGTGGACCTGGAAACAGGTGCGGTGTTGGCGCAGACTGATCTTCCCCCCCAGTTCTTTGCTGAAGGCATGACGGACTGGGAAGAAAACCTGGTACAGCTCACCTGGCGGGAGGGCACCGGGTTTGTGTATGATCGCTCTGAACTTCGATTGACTGATGAATTCCGTTATGCAACAGAAGGCTGGGGGTTGACGCAGGATGGCACTCGGCTGATCCTGAGCGACGGCACCGACCAGCTCTATTTTCTGGATCCGGTTAGTTTTGAGGTGATGGGGGCAGTCGCCGTCACCTGGCAGGGGGCAGGTGTGCAGCGTTTGAATGAGCTGGAGTGGGTGCGCGGTGAGATATTTGCCAATATCTGGCAGACAGATGATCTCATTCGCATCGATCCGGCAAGCGGCGCGGTGACCGGGTGGATTGACCTGAGCGGTTTACTTCCCGCCAGCGAGCACACAGTACGAACCGATGTATTGAATGGGATTGCCTACGATCCCGACACGGATCGGCTGTTTGTCACCGGAAAGCGTTGGCCCTATCTATATGAGATTCGCCTTGTGCCGGTGGATACAGAGGATTAGCCTGCGGGAATCGCAAAGCGGCAGCCAAGTACCTTGGCTGCCACTTTATGTGATTTTGTGATCTTACTTATTCTTTGATTTGCCTTCAATCACGTTCTGCTTAGTCCCGCCTTTAATTTCAATGCGGCGTGGTTTGACTTCTTCTTTCTTGGGAAGGTGGATCTTCAGGACACCATTTTTGGTTTCTGCCTGGATATTCTCCACATCCACGGAGCCGGGCATTGAAATCGTGCGGGAGAACGTGCCATAGCGGCGCTCGCGCAGATGATAGCGACCTTCATCGCCCTCTTCTTCCCGCTCTTCCGTCATTTCACCCTTGATGGAGAGGTTGTTATCGGTATAAGTGATTTCGATATTGTCAGGATCAATCCCTGCCACATCAGCTTTGACGATAAACTCCTCATCACTTTCGATCACATCCAGGGGCATTCGCAGGTTCAGAGGCTCGCCAAACCCAAGTTCGCCATCTTCATAGAAATTATTGAGCATGTGTTCCATCGCTCTGTTCCACGAAAGCATTTCACGAAAAGGATCACGTCGAATTATATTAGCCATCTCTTACCTCCAGTTGATTTATTGATTAACTGACAAGGTTAATGTACTGCGGGTGTGTATGAAAACTATCAAAAAAAAGTAAGCAAAATGTTAAAATCTTTGAAAAAATGCGCCTGTGATCACTTTCCCCCTTAGAATGGAATTACAGCTTTTCGACCACCCAGAAATGTGACAGACCCAACCGTTGCAGGGGCGTCTTTTCCAGCCACTGCAATATGTTGCGGATCAGACTGCCGACTTTGGGATGGCGGGCAATGATGTTGTCATACGCACCAAAGATCGTTGTCCTTTTTACGATCTTCACCGGAAGGCCTTTGAAAAGCCGTCGAAGATCTTTGCGTGTGTAGACGTTCACATGGGGTGCAAGCCGATCACGCCATTTACGCGGCAGGTAGTTGACCAGCGGGATATTGCCAAACCGGTATTTGCCTTTCCAGTAGATACCGTGGGTTTCAAAAGGATAACCCCTATTGGGGCAAAAAAGTACCAGCCTGCCACCCGGCCGCAAGACCCTCACAATTTGATTGATCGTTTGCTGGTCATCGGTGACGTGTTCCAGCACTTCATGGCTCAACACCAGGTCAAAATAGCCCGATGGAAAGGGAAGCGCCTCGCCCATCCCGTTGACTACGCGGTCATCCAGTGATTTTGCGGTCTGCAGTCGCTCAAATTCGATATCGAGTCCAACGATGTCACGGATGTCCTGCCCCAGGTGTTCCAGATACATGCCCACGCCGCAGCCATCCACCAGGGCACAGCCGGAAACGCGCGAGTTAGCCGCATCCAATATCATGTTTAATCGGCGGCGCTGACCCTCCCGCCAGACATAAGAGGGTTCTCCGCGCAAAGCTGCTTTTTGCATGTCATGGGGTTGGCTCATCGGTCACTCCAGGGCTGAGTGGTCAATATCCTGAATGTAGGGCATCCACACCAGGATGGTTGTACCCTCACCAGGCTCAGTCGTGATTTCCAGGTCGCCGCCCACATTTCGGGCGCGAGTTTGCATATTTGAGATGCCGTGCCCAAGGGTGAACTGGATCTTTTGCGGGTCAAATCCGCGTCCATCATCGTGAATTTCCATCAACACCCGATCGGGTGTGGTCCAGACCAGCATGTCCACATTTTTTGCCTGGGCGTGTTTGGCGACATTCGCCAGCGCTTCCTGGCAGATGTGGAAGAGGGCAATGGCGTGGGCGTCAGGCAGGTTTTGCAGCGTGTCGGAAGGTCCGCTCAATTTAGCTTCGATGAGTGAATTCGCTTGAAACTCGTTAATCAACCTTTGGAGCCCATCCATCAGGTCTTCTTCGTGAAGCTGGCGGGGGCGCATGTCCATGATAAAAGCACGCAGGTCGCGAATGGTGCTGTTCAGGTCTTCAATTGATTGTGTGATACGCTGGCGGGTTTGTTCCGGTTCTTCCACCAGCAGCAGGCGAGCGTGTTCTAATGTGAGCCCGACAGCATAGATCGACTGGATGATGCCATCGTGCAGGTCCATGCCAATCCGATCCCGCTCTTCGAGGACAGCCAGGCGCCGCCCCTGGATATTCAGGCGGATGTTCTCGATCGTGGTGCCCACCCAGGAGGCGATTGAAGAAAGCAGCTGCTGGTCCATGGCATCCAGCGGCTTCTGGTTGCTGAGAGCAACGCTGAGCACGCCCAGCACTTCGCTGCGGCTGGTGAGCGGGAAACAAGCAATGTGCTGAATGCCGTTTGCCATCAGCAGGCTGCTGTTCAGGTAGGGATCTTCTGTGTAGGGCAGGCTGATGAGCACATGCTGGCCGCTGCGAGCGGTCTGTCCGATCAGCGATTCCTTGCGGGTGAAGCGTTCTTGGGTCCAGATGTCCAGGTTGACTTCGCCCTGGCGGTAAGATTTTGTGAGGGTGTGTTGATTTTCTTCGCTCAGAAAAATTTCGCCCACATCCACATTGAAGTATGCCATGATGCGGTTGAGCGCGGTTTCCAGCAGTTCATCCAGCTCGGTAATGGACGCCAGCGCAGAGGCAAGGTTGTTGAGCAGTGCCAGATCCTGGTTTCGGCGGGTGAGGGTGCGGTCACGTTCGCGCAGTTCACTATAGGACCGGGCATTTGAGATGGCGGCAGCCGCATAGGCTGCCAGAGTCTCGATGACGCGCTCATCGTCCTCAGTGAAAGTCCCGTTGTCAATTTTGTCGGCCAGGTAGATCTGCCCCAGCCGCTGCTCGCCCAGGCGAATGGGCACACCCAATAGCGAAGTCATGATGGGATGTGCATCCGGAAACCCTGCCCGGCGGGGATCTTTTTGAATGTAGTCAATGCGAATGGGACCGTCTGCTTCTGCAATCGCACCGATCAGGCCATCCCCCAGGGGCGGATGGGGCATTTGTGCAATTTGACCTTCGTCCATACCCACGGTGATGAATCCTTCAGTTCCGCCGTCATCCCCGCGCACACCGATCGCCGCATAATTGGCACCAGCCTGCTCACAGGCAATATGCACAATTCTTTGTAATAAGGAGTCGATGGAAATATCCTGCACAAGCTGCAGGCTGGCACGGTGTAACGCCGCCAGCCGTTCTTCCAATTGCTCACAGGATAGGGTTGTCTCAGTGATCATAGCTGGATTATTTTACCCCAAAGGATTGGGATATGGTTTAACGCGGCAAACCGGGTAAATCATGTTGAAAATGTGTTTTTTCGCAATTTGATAGCTTTTGGGAGCCTGCATCCGGTATAAATTAACCCTGTAGATGAGATTTATCACTAAAAACAGCAGAATTATGCCCTGCACGGAAAAAGATTTTATAATTCAGTCAAAAGGAGTGCATCCCTGATGCCTTTGAACCCTGAAAGCGAAAGAAAATTTTATAAACTCAACCGAGCTGAACGTTTGCAGCTGCTGCAAACCGAAACCGAATTAACGGATTCTGATCTTGCTGTGTTGAGCGGCGAACAAGGGCTTTCGGGCGATGACGCTGATCACATGATTGAGAATGCGGTCGGGGTGTTTGGTTTGCCGCTGGGGATCGCCCGCTATTTTAAGATAAATGGGCGCGAGGTGCCAATTCCAATGGCGGTTGAGGAACCGTCGGTTGTGGCTGGTGCGTCGTTTATGGCGAAGCTGGCATTGAATACCGGCGGTTTTTTTGCGCAAACCTCGGCACCAGAAATGATCGGGCAGATCCAGGTGCTGGACGTGGCTGATCTTACAGAGGCGCGCGACAACCTCCTGGCTGAGAAAGAATCCTTGCTGGCAGACGCTGCCAGGGTAGATCCTGTGCTGTTGAAGCTGGGCGGAGGACCAAGGGATTTGGAAATTCGCACAATTGCAGAATCACCTATCGGGCCTTTTCTTGTGATTCACCTGATCTACGATGTTCGGGATGCGATGGGCGCAAATGCGGTCAATACAGCTGTCGAGCGGCTTTCAAGCCGGGTTGAGAGGCTGACCGGTGGACGGGTGCTTTTACGCATCCTCTCCAACCTGGCAGACCGGCGTCTGGCAAGAGCACAGGTGACCATTCGTACTGCTGACCTGGCTTTTGATACTTTTTCTGGTGAAGAGGTGCGGGATCGGATCATCGAATCCTGGGCTTTTGCCGCATCAGACCCTTACCGGGCGGCGACGCACAATAAGGGCATTATGAACGGGGTGGACCCGGTGGTGATCGCTACGGGTAATGACTGGCGGGCAATCGAAGCAGGCGCCCATGCTTATGCTGCCCGGAACGGCACCTATACCAGCCTATCGACCTGGGGCAGGAACGCTGAGGGCAACCTTGCCGGCAGCTTGGAAATGCCGATGGCGGTTGGCACGATCGGAGGTGCAACACGGGTCCATCCGCAAGCCAAAGCCAGTCTGAAGTTGATGGGTGTTGAAAAAGCCAGTGAACTGGCTGAAATCATGGTTTCAGTGGGGCTGGCGCAAAACCTGGCTGCGCTGCGAGCCCTGGCAACTGAAGGGATTCAGCGCGGTCATATGCGGCTGCACGCTCGGCAGGTGGCTGTGGCAGCTGGCGCAACGGGTGAGCAGATTGAGTGGTTGGCAGAGCAGCTGGTGCGGGATCAGATTATTCGCATTGACCATGCTGAAGCAATTTTGAAGGAAAGGAGCGCATCCAAAGATGAGTGATTCAATGTATGAAGGAATGAGCAACAAACCCGCCAGGCCGGTCGGTATTGTCGGCTATGGCGCCTATATTCCACGCTACCGTTTGCCGGGAACGGAGATCTCGCGGGTGTGGAAGGGGGAGGCTTCGCCAGGGCCGGTGAAAGAAAAAGCTGTGGCAGGCCTGGATGAGGATGTGATCACCATGTCGATTGAGGCTGCCCGAAATGCGCTGGCAAGGTCCGGAATCAGCGCCGAATTGCTGCGGGCGGTATGGGTTGGCTCGGAATCGCATCCCTATGCTGTCAAACCCTCCGGCACGATCGTTGCAGAAGCGATTGGCGCAGGCACACACATCCAGGCTGCGGATTGGGAATTCGCCTGTAAGGCAGGCACTGAAGCCTTTGTCGCGGCAATGGGGTTGGTGGGTTCTCAAATGGCAGAGTATGCCCTGGCAATCGGAATGGATACCGCTCAGGCAAAACCGGGCGATGCACTGGAATATACAGCGGCGTCGGGCGGGGCAGCCTATATCATCGGTCCGCAAGAGAACGCACTGGCATCGATTGATGCCCATTTTTCCTATGTGACAGACACACCTGATTTTTGGCGACGGGCAAATCAGAAATACCCGGAGCACGGTCAGCGCTTCACAGGCGACCCGGCTTATTTTCATCACATTGTTTCTGCTGCCAGCACCTTGATGGAACATGAGGGGCTGAAGGCTGAAGATTTTGCCTATGCCATTTTTCATCAGCCTAATGAGAAATTCCCCTTGCGCGTTGCCAAAGAGCTCGGCTTCAAACCCGAGCAGGTACGCACAGGTTTGCTTTCGCCGGTGATTGGCAACACCTATGCCGGGGCTTCACTGGTCGGGCTGACGGCGGTTCTGGACGTGGCAGCGCCGGGGGATCGTATTTTGGTCACCTCTTATGGCTCTGGTGCGGGATCGGATTCCTTTGTTATCACTGTCCAGGAAGCCTTGCTGGAGAGAAGGAATGCAGCAGTCAGCACACAGGCATATATCGACCGCCGTACGGAAATCGATTACGCCACCTATGTCCGTTTTCGCGGCAAGATTGCCATGAGGTAAGCCATGAAGAGGACACAATCTGAAGTGATCGTTGCAGGGATCGGGCAAACGCCCGTTGGCGAGCACTGGGACCGTTCTTTGCGTCAACTTGCTGCTCAGGCGATCCTGGTAGCCTTGAAGGATTCGGGCGGACTCAGACCGAAGGTCATGTACGTTGGCAACATGCTGGCGGCGTCTGCCTCGGCGCAGGCAAACCTGGGGGCACTTCTGTCTGATGATACGGGGTTGTTCGGCGTGGAAGGTGTGACTGTTGAGGCGGCGGATGCCTCAGGCGGGGCGGCGCTGCGCATGGCATACCTGGCAGTTTTATCAGGCGCGGTGGATGTTGCCATGGCTGTGGGGGTGGAGAAATTTACCGATGTGATTGGCCCTGAGGCAGAAACCTATGTATCCCACATGCTGGATGCAGATTTTGAAGCCACCCAGGGGCTGACACCTGTCAGCCTGGCAGGGCTGCTCTTTCATCGCTATCTTGAAGAATATCAGGCAGACAGGCTCGCTTTTGGTGGTTTTGCTGAGGTGGCGCATGCCAACGGCGCTTTAAACCCAAACGCCATGTATCAGCAGCTAATATCCGAAGGGGCTTATCACAAGCGGGCATCTGCGGCAGGGGGGGCGTTCACCCTGTTTGATCTTGCGCCCTACGCGGATGGCGCCGCAGCGGTGATCCTGGCACGGCAAGATGTCTTACCAAAGGGGTGGGATCATCGCCCTGTGCGTGTGATCGGGTCCAGTCTGGTGACGGATTCCCTTTCGATACATGATCGTCCGAACCCCCTGGTGTGGGATGCGGCGCGGCTTTCCATTGAGCGCGCCTGCCGGGCGGCAGGGATCATGCCGAAGGATGCTGACTTCTTTGAACTGCATGATGCAACTGCTTTGCACGCGGTTTTATCCCTTGAAGAAGCCGGCTTTGCTGCGCTTGGGCAGGGGTGGAGGTTTGCCAATCCACAAGACATTGGCCTGCATGGTCGGCTGCCCATCTCGACTTTTGGTGGGCTGAAGGCACGCGGAAACCCCTTGGGTGCGACCGGTCTGTACCAGGCGGTTGAAGCCACGCTTCAACTGCGGGGAGATGCTGGTGCCAACCAGGTGGAAGGTGCAAAGATCGGATTGATCCAGTGTTTGGGTGGGATGGCTGCCACAGCCGCTGCACATGTGCTGGAAGTTTGATGGCGACAAAACTGTATCTGGATAGATGAATCCTCTTGCTGAACAGATAAAAATGTGGCCACCATCCCCTATTTCCGGAGCACCAGTGCCAGGGCGAAGGGCTATTCTTTACCCGTTTGATGTTACAATCAACTCCAGAGTATCTAGAGGAGTTTACTGATGAAGATATTGATCACCGGCGGTGCTGGCTATATTGGCAGCACGATCTGTTCTGCCCTCAAAGATTTTGGTCACACCCCGATCATCCTTGATTCGCTGGTCACCGGGCGGAAGGAATTCACCCGGGATACCATTTTTTACCAGGGCGATATTGGGGATGAAGATGCCGTACGGCAGGTGTTTGCCGAACATCCGGATATCTTTGCCACTATTCACTGCGCGGCGTTGATCGTGGTGCCGGAATCGGTCTTGAAACCCTACCAGTATTACCGTGAAAATGTCGTTAAGTCGATGCAGTTTTTTTATCAGCTGGCAGAGCTGGGCTATCCGCGGGTGGTTTTCAGTTCCTCTGCTGCTATCTATGATGTGGTGCCGGGCTTTATGGTGACGGAAAAATCACCGCTGAGGCCTATCAGCCCCTATTCGCGCACCAAGTATATGATGGAAATGGTGCTGAGGGATTTCTCTCATGCCTATAATTTGCAGGGGATTGCGCTGCGCTATTTCAACCCGATTGGTGCAGACCCACAGCTGCGCTCGGGGATGCACATCAAAGATCCCAGCCACATTCTTGGTAAGCTGGTGGATGTGGCTTTGGGCAAGGCACCTGTATTCAATATCACAGGCACGGATTGGCCAACACGAGACGGCACAGGCATTCGCGACTATGTGCATGTCTGGGATCTGGCGCTGGCACACGTCAGGGCAGTAGAAAAATTTGATGAAGTGATTGCTGAGACGGCAGACCCTGACACCCCCTACGCTGTGATCAACCTGGGCACAGGCAAGGGTGTGACCGTGCGCGAGATGGTGGATGCCTTTCAGCAGGTTTATGGTCAGCCAATCCCGGTGGTCGAAAAACCACCGCGCCCGGGGGATGTGGCTGGCTCCTATGCCAATGCGGATAAAGCCAAAGCCCTGCTGGGGTGGGAGGCGCAGCTGCCCATCACAAAGGGCATCGAAGACGCCCTCAGGTGGGGTGAGATTCGGGAGACTATTTTAGATTTTTCAGAGGGTTGATCCCAAACTTATCAAAATTGGTATCTAAAACAGAATAACTCATCAAAAGAGGCGCCTCTTTTTCATCGATCGACTCATACGAGTTTAGGATCAGGAAATGGGTCATGCCACCTTTTCGAGCGGCTCGGGCACATGTCCAAAATAGAGCGCTGGCTGCTCGTGTGCGGCAGCCCATTGGCAGGCGTTGATGATCACCCGCTGCACATTTTTGTCGTAATAGATCGGGAAGGTTTCGTGCCCGGGCGCAAAATAGAAGATCCTGCCCAGCCCGCGCTGCCAGCAGCAGCCGCTGCGGAAGACATCGCCACCAGCATACCAGCTGATGAAGACCAGCACATCCGGATCGGGGATGTCAAAAAATTCGCCATACATTTCGGTGTGCGGCAGTTCAAAATAGGGGTCGATACCCCTTGTGATCGGGTGTCCAACCGCCACCGTCCAGATGCGCGCTTTTTCCCCGATCTCACGCCAGCGCAGGTTGCAGGTGGTGCCCATCATGCGCTTGAAGATCTTTGAGAAGTGTCCCGAATGCAGGACGATCAGACCCATGCCTTCCTGGATGCGCTTCTGGACGCGGTCCACGATCGCGTCGTCCACTTCTCCATGCGCCATATGCCCCCACCAGATCAGCACGTCGGTCTGGTCAAGCACAGCTTTCGTCAGTCCGTGCTCGGGTTCATCCAGTGTTGCGGTGTGTGTGGCAAATCCTGCCTGGTTCAGAAATGCGGCGATGGCGTTGTGGATGCCGTCCGGGTAGACCTCTCGCACAGCCTCGTCTGATTTTTCATGGCGATATTCGTTCCAAATGGTGATGCGTGGTTTTTCTGTCATTTTTCTCTCCGTTTTGATCATTTGATAATTTTGACGATCTTTCCGCCCTCAGCAGCCGATTGACAGATGGCGTCATACAGGCGGATCATGCGCAAGCCAACCTCAGGCGGGCTGGGATTCTCAATTTTCTTGTCTCGCACTTTCAGGAAGGTATCCCACACGGTTGAGGCAGGCGGGAAGGGGATGTCCTTTGCTTCTTCCTCACCCGATTTCTGAATTTGCAAGCTTCTGCCCCAGGCGCCGGTCGTCAGGATGGCATCCTTGCAGAACACCTTGATCACCGAGCTGCAGGAGGGGATGGTCTCGCCGCAGCCGTGCAGGGTGACGAAAGCGCCCGATTCCAGTTTGGCGATAGCCGCTGATAGAATTTCAACCGGGCGTCCGTAATTGTCCATCCAGGCGGCGACCTCAACAAAATCCTGGTTGACGAGGTCTGCCACGGTGTTGAGCATGTGTGCACCGGTGTCGAAGATGAACCCACCGCCAGAGAGCGCTGGTTCCTGCCGCCAGGTGCCGGCTGTGTTGGGTCCCCAGTTTTGCCATACGGTGGCGCTGACCGAAAGCAGATCGCCATACAAACCGCGCTTGATGCCATCGGAAGCAAGGCGGATCAGGGGTGAGAGGCTGCCCTGGAAGGAGATCACCAGCGTTTTTCCGGTGCGATCCCGGGTTTCCATCAGGCTGAGGGCTTCACGGGTGTTGACCACCATGGGCTTCTCGAGCAGCACATCCAGACCAGCTTCCAGCGCTGCCACGGTGTGGTCGTGGTGCATGGCGTGCGGTGTGGCAATCAGCACAGCATCCATCTCAAAGGTTTCAAGGAATTTCTGAAGGTCGGATTCACTTGGGGGCACGGGCTTTTTGACAGCGGTGAATTCTTTCGCCAGGGTTTGAATCGATTCTACAAAAGGGTCACACAGTGCGACAATTTCGGTGTGTTTGTTTTGAAACATATTGCGGACGTGGAAGCGGCTGATGCCGCCGCAGCCAATAATGCCGGTGCGAATTTTCTTAGGTGTCATAGCACTCCTCTGAGATTGTGAGTTAACGTCATCCTCATTTTACACCAGTTAAGGCAAGTTCTGTTCCCCTGTGGTGCGGGATTCAGTCCGATGCTGGCTGGTCGGGTTCTTGTTGTGTAAATGTTGGGCGTAAACACTGTTGAATTGCCGGGATGCGCAGGATCAGGAGCAGCACCAGGATTCCCGCTGCGATCAACGGCGGGGCATAGGCCCCTTGCAGGCTGAATAGATCCCCTTTGACAGCCAGCAGGTAGTGAAGGATGACCAGCAGGGCTGCCGCGTAGACCGAACGGTGCAGCCAGACCCATTTTCTGCCCAGCTTGCGCTGCCAAAAGCGAAAGGAGGTCGCCGCCAAAACGAGCAGGATCAGCAGAGCAATCATTCCCAGTAAGATGAAGGGCTTGTTGCTGATCTCAAGGTAGATTTGACGGATATTCAGCTGATAATCCCAGAGGGCAAAGACCGAAAAATGTAAAAAAGCATACAGGGCGGCATACAGCCCCAGCGGTTTGCGCATAGCGCTGATGGCAGATATTTTGAAGATTTTCCGGATGGGCGTGACGCTCAGCGAGAGCAGCAGCAAGCCTAAAGCCAAACGTCCTGTCCAGCGTAGAACGGATTCGACCGGGTTGAAGCCCAGCCTGCCCTGCACCAGCTGCCATCCCAGCAGGATCAGCGGCACACCGCCGAGGAGATGGGCGCTGATCCTGCCCCACTGGTTGCGGATTGAACGATCTGACCTGTCAGTCATAAGCTTTTCGATCTGCCCCGTGATTAAAAATCAACTGTCAGGTCCATGCCCTCGTAAAGCGGCATGACCTCTTCTGCGTAGCCGTTCATCAGCAGGGTGTCGCGCCTGCCCGATTCGCCAATCCTGCGCTCAGTCGCCTGTGACCAGCGCGGGTGATCGACCGCCGGGTTGACGTTGGCATAGAAGCCATATTCATTGGGGGCAATCGTGTTCCACAGGGTGGGGGGTTGCTCGGCGACCAGCGAGATGCGCACAATGGATTTGATGCTCTTGAACCCGTATTTCCAGGGCACCACCAGCCGGATCGGTGCGCCGTTTTGGGGCGGCAGCGGTTCGTCATACAGCCCGGTTGCCAGGATGGTCAGGTCATGCAGGGCTTCATCCAGGCGCAATCCTTCAGTGTAGGGAAACGGGAACATGCGGGAACGGGCGCCATCCATCTGTTCAGGAACCAGCGCTGTTTCAAACGCCACATAGTGGGCTTCGCTGGTGGGCTGCACCTCTTCCAGCAGCTGCCGCAGCGGAAACCCCGTCCAGGGGATTACCATCGACCAGCCTTCCACGCAGCGCATGCGATAGATGCGCTCTTCCTGCGTGAACTTTGCCAAAATGTCTTCCATGCTGTAGGCTTTTGGGCTGTCCACCAATCCGTCAACCTGAACAGACCAGGGTTGGGTGACAAAGTCCTGCGCCAGTTCGTCCACAGTTTCCTTGTTGGTGGTGAACTCGTAAAAATTGCAGTAACCTGTGACCGCCTCATAAGCCGTCAGGACGTCAGCAGGGACTTCACCGCCAGCGCCGGGCAGCACCATCCCCGGGGCTCCTGGATTCCCCGAATTTGCTGGGGCGCAGCTTGCCAGCAGGGCGCCCAGGCCTACCACGCCGATCTGCTTCATGAATTGGCGGCGAGTTTTATAGAGGTATTTGGGTGTGATCTCGCCCGGTTCGAGCGGGACAGACCGATAGGGTTTTTCTTTCATTGCATTGCCTCAACTTTCAGATGTTACGGTTCCAGTTCAAAGGGATAGCCGGCGGCGTTCCAGGCAACAAACCCGCCTGCCAGGTTCTTGACGTTCGTATAGCCTGCGCTCACCAGGTCGGCTGCTGCCGCGTTGGACATGTTATCGCTGCGGCAGTAGAGCACGATTTCAGCGTCCTTGTCCTCAGGAAGCAGGTGGAGGTTATCCAGAATCTCGTTGAAGGGAAGGGAGAGGTCCGTATCAGGGAGGTTGCCCTCAAAGGGAATGTGGGTATTGAGAGCACAAAGGAATCCCTGCGTGTGTCCATCATCGTGTTTAACGTTTCAACGCTGATGTCCTTATAGCTGGCTGAGGACTCGTTTTCAGGCGCCGATGGGGCAGCACAGCCCACCACCAGCAGAACCAGCACCGTCAGGGTCAACACAAGCTTATTTTTCATCATTTATTTTCTTTCTATTATTGTGTAATTATTCCTAATTCTATCCAAAATGGGAACTATTGACAAACACAAGCTGTGACAAGCCTTCGCTTTACCCAGGTGTTATAATGGGATAGCTGGTCCACAAGCAGAAAGCTGCCCAAACTTATGTTTTTCAACCTTTCCCTTCCCACACTTATCTCAAGGGTAATCACCCTCTTGCTGGCGTTCACTTTCCATGAGTTTGCCCACGCAGCCACCGCCACCGCCCTGGGTGACCCCACGCCCCGTTATCACGGACGGCTGACACTCAACCCGCTGGCGCACCTGGATGTAATGGGCACCCTCACCCTGTTGGTGGCGGGCTTTGGCTGGGCAAAGCCGGTACCGGTTGACCCTTATGCCCTCCGCAGGAAAACCCCTGCCGGTCTGATGCTGGTTTCGCTGGCAGGGCCGGCCACCAACCTGCTGCTGGGTGTGCTGGCAGCGATTCCGCTGCGCTTTGGCTGGATTCCCCTGCGCCCGACCACCAGCGCATTCTTGCCCACCTGGGGCAGCTTTTTTCTGGAATTCCTGACCATCAACCTGGCATTATTCCTGTTCAATTTGATCCCGCTGGCGCCGCTGGATGGCGAAAAGGTGATCACCTTCTTTCTGCCCGATCACTGGGTGGATGTTTACGACCGCATTCGTCCCTACAGCCCCTTTATCCTGCTGGCGATCCTGTTCGTCCTGCCGATGTTTGGCATTGACCTGATCTATCTGATCATCCAGCAGCCCTTGCAGCGCTTGGCGCTGTTCCTGATTGGTATGAACTGAGGCGGGGCGGGTCATGGCTTATTATTG
>DIXG01000075.1 GCA_002436005.1 Anaerolineaceae bacterium UBA6086
AGGATTGTCCGGTCATGACGGAATGTACCAGATCAAAATACCAGCGCAGATTGTCAGTGGGGATTGAATTATTGCAGATGAAGAAAGCGGCTCATGATCGGCTGTTATCACCAAGGGGAAAAGAGGCGCGATCACAAAGACCTATTGAGGTCGAAGCTGTTTTTGGAAGGTTGAAACAAAACTGGGGGTTTAGAAGATTTATGCTTAGAGGTCGTGATAAGGTCAAAACGGAGTGGGGTATCCTCTGCATAGCCCATAATATTGCCAAAATAGCAGTCCAATAACTGCTATTTTTTGTCTTAATTCCAAAATGCCTTTTTGCGCATGTTTTAATCAGAAAGGGACTGCCTTTTTAGACAGCCCCTTTCTTGTTTCAGATTGAAAAATTATTTTGCGTATTCCGTCGCCCGGCTTTCACGGATAACGGTCACGCGGATCTGACCGGGATATTGCATGGTCTCTTCGATCTGCTGGGCGATGCTCTTTGCCATCCGGTTGGCTTCGACATCGTCAATCTCTTCCGGACGAACGATGATGCGCACCTCGCGCCCTGCCTGGATGGCGTAACTGCTCTCAACACCAGTGTGACTGTTGGCAATATTTTCAAGGGCTCGCAGGCGTTTGATGTATTGCTCCAGGTCTTCACGACGCGCACCCGGGCGTGCGCCGGAGATGGCGTCTGCTGCTTCGGCAATCACCGCTTCAACCGATTCCTGCTCTACTTCATGGTGATGGGAGGCAATGATGTTGACGACCTTACTGTTGACACCGTAACGTTGGGCAAATTCTGCGCCGATTTGGGCATGTGTGCCTTCCGTGTTATGGTCCATTGCCTTGCCAAGGTCGTGCAGTAATGCGCCGGCTTTGGCGACTTCCACGTTGGCACCCAGTTCAGCTGCAATGACGCTGGCAATTTTTGCCGTTTCTACAGCGTGGGCTAACTGATTCTGCCCATAGGAGGTTCGGAATTTGAGCCGTCCTAATTTCTTGAGCACCTCGCTGTGCAAGCCAGCAACACCAGCCTCATAGGCGGCTTCTTCACCGGCTGCAGCGATGTCATCTTCCATTTGCTCAGTTTCTTCATTGATGATCTTTTCAATGTTGGCTGGATGGATGCGGCCGTCAATCACCAGGCGAGATAAGGCTCTGCGTGCAATTTCACGCCTGACAGAATCAAAGCATGAGACGGTCACCGCTTCAGGGGTGTCATCCACGATCACGTCCACCCCAGAGACCTGTTCAAAGGCACGGATGTTCCGGCCGTTGCGGCCAACGATTCTGCCTTTCATCTCTTCGTTCGGCAGGTTCACCAATGATGTGGTCACCTCGGCGACCTTTTCTGAAGCTACCCTTTGAATGGCATCGGCGATCAATTCTCTGGCACGCATGTTCCCTTTTTCACGGGCTTCGCTTTCAATCTGGCGGATGATGCGAGCCATATCGGCGCGTGCCTCTTTTTCTGTTTCTGCCAGCAGGATATCACGGGCTTCTTCGGTCGTCATCTGAGATACCCGCTGCAGTTCCTGTAAAATTTCGCCGTGCATCTCGTCAATTTCATTGGCGCGCTTGTCAATGCTGGATTGACGTTTGTTCAGGCGCACCTCGCGTTCCTCATATTTTTCCAGGCGCCGATCCAATTCTTCCCGCCGCTTCTGTAAGCGGTCATCTTCCCTGCTCAGTTCATTCCGCCGATGGCTCAATTCCTCTTCGGCTTTTTGGATGATCTGAAGGGCATTATCCTTAGCCTGGATTTCAATTTCACGTGCTTTTTCCTGTGCCTCCCGAATGATATGGTCGGCTTTCAGGTTCTGGGCTTTGCGCTTGTTTTCTTCCAGGGTTTGTTTGATCAAAAAGCCGATCAAACCACCCAGCAGCAAAGCAGCAAAGCTGATGGCTATTACAATTATCCGTTCCATTAAATTCACTCCATTTTTTAATTAGTATCCAAGCGCTTTTCTTCTGGCGATCCAAAATCCTTCCATAACTGCTCTACGGTTGGACGGACGATGCCATAGTGGAAACCGCGCCGACCCAGAAATCCGCCGACCTTCTTTTGAAAGTCCTGCCAGCTATCTGCCTGGCATTGTTTGGCTTTCTTGATGCCGGCCTGATAAGCCAGATCGTCCTGGTCACCAGCACAGTTTTCAAGCGCTTGCCTGATATGGTTCTCTGCCACCCCTTTTGTCCGGAGTTCGTATGCCAAAAGCCGGTTGCTGCGTGGTCGGAAAGTATTCCTGTTCTCAATCCACTGGCGTGAAAACTCAAGGTCATTCAGCCAGTTCTTGTCAATCAGTTTTTCCAGCGTTGCTTCCACCACATCGTCGGCGAACCCTTTTTCAACAAGCCGCTTACGGGTTTCCTCAACTGAGCGTGGCCGGTGATGGATGAACTGCAGGGCTTTTTGAAAAGCCGTTTCGTAGGTGTCATCCACCAGCAGTTTGTTAATTTCCGTCTCACTCAGTTTTCGCCCAGGCTTCAGCCAGGCTGCAACAAATTTCGAAAGACCAAAGGCAAATTCACCATCCAGATAAATACTAACTCTTTGCTGATTGTGTTTTTGCGCTTTGATGGCTGTTATTTCGCGTTCCATGTAAGCTTTCTTAATCCAAAGACAGCCGTAGCACTACCGGAGTGGCTACGGCCATCGTATCAGTAAAGATCCTTATTTGGCTTTGACTCTGTACAGCGAATGGTTTGGTTAGCAGGATACCGGGTACCACATATGGTGCCCGGTGGGTCTCGAAAAGCTGACCTAGGTAACCTTTTTGCTCATGTCATTCCTGTACTTGTTATCTGACTTCGTCCGATTAATTCCTTGGGTACTGATTGTGATGGGTTTCCCTTTGTCCTCAATCGTTTGCTAAAGTCATAAATAAAATGCAATGCCAGGCAGGATGCCGGCGAAAAATTTTCGAACGGTTCTTTTGATATCTTGATCGCAGCCCTGAATCTCCAGGCGGCAGATAAACATATTTTATTATTATGATGGGCTTTGTAATCCCATCATTTGGTAATTATACATTAAAAAAACAATAAATGAAGGGCTTGTCCTATTATAAAGTGCTGTAGGAAAGAATCGATATGTAAAATATATCTACATGCTAAAAAATTAATCTGTTTCATGGGCAATTTCAATTTGGAATGCGCCCCCAACTTTAACTAGATATTCCCATGATTTCTTATAGATCCCCTCTGAAAAGTATTCAATCTGCTTGTGTTCGCGCCTTAATACTTGTAAAAAGGGATTACAAAAATCATATAAATTGCCAGATCTTGTTAAATAGAAAACGATAGGATCAGTAGCAGAAAATTTATCTTGTTGGCTTGGATCAAGTGACAAAGATAATGCTAATGCTTGGGCTGATAACAATCTCCGCTGTTCTAAGTCATTGATCCATGATGAATTCTTTTCGTACTTTGTTACTAAACCATAAAGCGATCCAATTAGCACAAGTTGATCTGGAGCTATGACATCCGAGGGTTTATGTATACTATCTTTTATATATTCTCTTACGCTGTTAATGTTCTTTTGGGTTAAAAGCGCTGATGTATGCAATAAAGAAAAAACAAGGCTCTCAAATGAAGGCGATTCTTCAGCAAATCCGGGCTTGATTTTCTGGGGTAATACTTTTAACACTTTATTTCCAAGTATTTCCCTCCAGATTTTGTATACTCCAACTTCTTCATCTGGACAACTTTCAATGAGATATTTAAGTGTTTGTCCGAGTTTTGCAACTGCACACATATCAGGTGAGGCATACTCTTCAGGATTTGATAACTCATAGCGCCAATGATCATTTGTAAACAAGTACTCAGGTTGATCGTTGAATAGTGCATAGAGGAGCTTTCGAAAAGTGTAATTATCTTTTTGTGATGAAGGAAAAAAACGTTTAAATTCTTCCCGTAAAACTTCAGCTTTTTCCCTTTGAACAAACAGAAATAGAGGAATAAAACTATTGATGTGTCGGTCAATACAATCATCAAAAAATACCTTGATTTCTGGATCAAGCATACAAATGGCATTAAGCTGTTGATAGAACCATGGCAAGATATTCTCTGGCTCCTTAATTCTTACAATCGCTTCAGACAATAAGATCCAAATGAGTTTTAAAGAATTGGATTCTCTATCCTTAGGATCAACACTTAACATACCAACGGTGGTATACAAAACACCACCAATTTGATTGAAATGTTCTTGAACTCTTATATTAACATCATTCATGATTTTTCCGTTTTTTCTTTATTCTCAAAAAGCTGATATTGTTCAGATTCGTCGGAGCCTAAATCCTTCTTATCGGAGAGAGATGATTTTTTTTTCGAGTTTTCTGAGTCTTGGGGTTTATTTTTCTTGGATTCCACGATTTTCTGAGAAGTTTTGTTAATTTCAGTTTTGTCTTCATCAGGCGAAGCCAATTTAGCTTCATCATGCTTCTTTTTATCTTGCATTTCCTCTTCAGATTTTTTCGGTTTTTCTATAATTTTTTGGGCTTTATCAAGATTTTTTTCTTCAGAAATTAACTCATTATTATCTTTATCGTTGGGTTCTTCCCCACCCTCTTTAAGAGAAATTTCCGATTCCTCATCATCTTTTTTAACAATAGGAATATCCATTTCGTCGTCTGGACCGATTTTTGATTCACTATCGACTTGCTTTTCTATTTCACATTTCTTATCTGATTCATCTTTACCGACATCTATAAGATCATCATCTTCAATTCCCACTGGTGCAATGGTTGAGTCCTGATCAAGATCAGAGCCTGTTATTTCATCATCCATTTCTGGGAAGACTGTTTCATTTTCACAGTTCGAGATTTCAACAAGAAATAAACCTTCTGGAGATAAAAATTCCCAAGGAGAAAAAAACATTTCATTTAGGCCACTAATAAAATGAAAAGGTAGCCAGGCTTCTCCAAGATTAGCAAATTTTATTTCTTCTTCTGTGGTTTTCGAATATGTTGAAAGTGAAAGCCTCAACAATTCATCTAATAAAAAGAAAAATGACTCTTTCTCTATTACTTTCATCTGATATTTTTCAGGAATCTCAATAAACATCACATCATCACTGTATGATAATATATTTTTCTGGGGAGATTTAGATTTTTCATCTAATCCTTTATAACGAAAAAATCCAATACCTAGTCTAAGTAAAGTATGAAAATCATGAAGTTTTATTTTGAGAACAGGCTTTGAGTTCATTTTCTGTCTTTTCAATTAAAATGGTAAGTCGTCAAAATCTGAAGAATTATCTGATGATTTTTTAGTTTGCTTTTTAGGAACCTGAAGAAGCGTTGAATCTTTGTCCAGAATTTCATTCACAAAAGCAGATTCAAAATTATTTTGTGTAATGAGATATAATCGGTTTTTTGTGCGAGTTAGTGCAACAAAAAACAATCTGCGATCATTCGGGTCATTTTGATACTTATCCCAAACAAAAGAAGTCAGGTTAGGCAAGATAACCCAATCGAATTCAAGCCCTTTGGCTGAGTGAATTGTAGCTAGTGTTGGTTTTGTAGTTAAGAAATTGTAATTTCCATTATTTCGCTGTGAAGCTATTTGAAATTCAATTCCTTCATTTCTTAGAAGGTTAGCCATTGAATCAACTTCACTATTTGTCTTAAATAAAATGCCTAACCTTTCACTACCCCTGGTTTGCTCTATCAAATCTGAGATAATTGCAGTTTGCTCATTTGGAGAATCACCATAGTATAAAATTGGTTTCATTTCAAAATTCTTACCCTTAACCAGACTCAAGAATTTTTCTGCATCATACGAGGTATCATCCACAAATAAAGCAGCAACTTTGGCAACAGCTTTTGGATTTCGATAATTAAAAACCAATTCATATTGATTTAATAAAGGCTGCCACATGCCAATTAATCTTTTATTATCGAATATCCCTGTGTAAAGAGATTGAGCTGTATCTCCAGCAATGAATAAATTATTAGATATCAAATGTAAGAGCTTTGATACATTAGGATTAAAATCCTGAGCTTCATCAATTAGAACATAATCGTAATTTGGGATTGATTCTGGATATTTTTTATAATGAAATAACAAGTCATCGACCCAACGGTTGAATTTATCTTTGTTGTCGTAATCCTTGTCTTTAAGTTCGCTCGGTAAATGGCGCCATACCCAGGAGTAGAAGGTGGTGATATTCTCCTGAGGAATATTCAAATCATTTGCTGCAGAACTGATGAAATTCTTTAGCACATTGGTATAAACCAATATTAAATATTTTTTCCCTGTATCTTGAAGGGTTTTTGCGCAATACAAAGTAATCGCTGTTTTACCGCAACCAGCAGGGCCAAATATTAAATGATTCTCTTTTTCTAGAGATTTAAATATCACCTCTCGCTGATTTTCATCAAGATCACGAAATGAAGGTAACCAGCGAAATTGATTATCGATATTTTCCCCAACCACATGGATCCTTTCTTATGTTGATTCTGTTAATTTATTTGCCAAAGCAACTGCAGATGAAGTATCAAATCCTGTGCTTCTTCTGACCTCCTTCATTGAATGGTATTTCTTTTCCATCAACAAGGCTTTTTCCTTTTCTCCAAGACTTTGATAAACCAATCCAAGATAATACACTAAGTTTCGATTCCAGGGCTCATGCTCAGCCTGTATCTCAAGTAGTTCTTGTGACTTTCTGAATACAATTTGTGCTTCATCATATTTACCTCTTAACTTTAGTGTATCTGCGAGAAAAAAGTGACATATCCCATCTTTTGGCGCTGCTTGTACGGCTCTCCTCATAAAAAATTCTCGTTTATCTAAGGTTTGAGCTGTAAGTCCTGCATATAAAGCCGCAAAAATATCTGAAGCATTAAATATGCTGAGTTCCGAGAATAAATTATGAGCTTCTTCCATTTCTCCTAATCTAAAATGAATTTGAGCCTTCAACATTTTTTGACTGTAAGTTGCCCGTTCTTTATCTTTAATAACAAAATTAATCCACTCTAAAGCCTTCTCACAATGATCGAGTTCATAGAGAATCTTTGCATATTCTTCAGCATCCTCAATGTGTTCGCTGATCGTTCCATTAATTCTCGCCTTGCATAGGTCGCTTTCTAGTTCAACTCGAGCCCTTTCTTTACTTGTCATTGGAAGCAAACCTAGTGGATTATCAATTATTTCTTTCACTTCTATGTCAGGATAATCAAGCAAAAATGCCTTCACTCCAAGAATTTTATTTTCATCTAACCGAATATTTATATACACAGGTGTTCCCTTGGGGACAGACCTATTGAAGTTCAGTTTTACAGTATGAACAGGTCTATTCGCATTACCAGCACAGAAAATCAAATCAACATGAGACATTGAATTTTTAGGCACATTGAATTGTTCATAAGAGATAAAATTAGATTCATCAGGGAAAGGTATTGCGGCACCTGCCGGAATCAAAGGTACATATTCTCCTCTTTCAGTGAGTATACCAATTGAATCTCCAATGATTGGTGCTAAAATATCATGCCCTAAAACATGTCTGGTATAGGCGTGGACAGCTGCACCCTCTGCCACTAGGAAATCCATATCTTCCGGACGCTCAATATTTGCTTCTTTAAAATAATCCTGTAACTTTCTCTCTATTACAGGATTGAGAGAGCTGCCTCCAACTAATAAAATTCTAGTTATATTATTCTTTTCCAAACCACTCTTATTTAAGGCATCTTTAATTGGTGAGAAAATTGAAGTGATTGTATAGTATTCGCGATTTTCATTCTGTGAGCAAGTAGGATCAATAAAAGGTTGAAGTAGATCATTAAATGTCTCCCAGTTTAACCAAAGGTCTGGCATAACAATATCCCCCCTGGATGTATTCACAGTTTGAGGTGGAATTGAAATGGAGATGTCTTTAAGTTTCTCCATGTCCCAGGTAGTCATCTGTGACACAGCTTCCAATTCTTCAGAAAAACGAATTTTTAGTAGCTCCGCAATTTTTGATAGCTGACTCCATATACGATATTGACGCTCTGCGTATGACCACTCTTTTTCCTCATAACCACTAACCTCATAAAATTGTTCTTTTAGATATTTATGAACAAGGTGATTATCAATATCATCCCCACCCAGTTTTTCAAACCTTGAAATTGCTATATTCTTTAATGTGATAGCCTTCCTGACTGGCGAATAGCTTACATCAATGATTGATATATCGCAGGTTCCACCACCAAAATCAAACACAAGAACCGTTTCCTCCTGATTCCATCTGAGTTGGATACGTTGCCTATTCAAATATGCTAATAATGCAGCATTTGGTTCATCCATCAAACAACCAAAATCAACATCAAATCCTGCATTACGAGCTGCTTCCAAAGTATCTTTTCTTTGCGGTGCCTCAAATGAAGCTGGAATAGTGATAACGACCGGGATATCCTCAAATGACTTCTGGATAACAGATTCACCCGATCTTCTCATCTCTTTTAATATGTGACTTGAGACTTTGACTGGCGAATTTAGACTTTCACTAATTGCACTTGGGTATAGTTTTTTAACTCCCAAATCCATCTTCACAGAATAGAATATTTTACGACCTCTTCGATAATGATACTTAGCTTCTTTTGCCCCCATCCCTGCGATGATGGGGGCACCTTGATCTTCTTGAAATACTACTGAGGGAAACAAAATAGAAGATGCTTCTGTCCCATCCAAAAAAAGTTGCGGAAGCTGCAGCAATTCTACAGGAATAAAATGAGGAAATGATCCCTGATCTTTTTCTGAATCTAAAGGCGCATTTAAGAATTGATCTTTTTCTGTAAGGCCTGCAACCGCCATGACAGAATTGGTAGTTCCCAGGTCAATGCCAATGACAATATCACTCTTGTTCTTATCAACAGATGAATTTTTTCCTATTTGACGATTTATCATTTCAACCCCAATATCTAATTATGTGTTTTTATTTTATCAACAAATTTATTCTTCAACATAGACCAATTTATGATTAGAATTCTCCATTTCGTTTTGATCCTAAAGGCGATTGGCTGTCAATTTGCCAAAATTATAAAGTCAATTTTGGCGATTCGGTCAACTCATGTTAAAATGAATGATATGGATAAACGAAGATCTAAAAATAAAGCCGAATTGCCAACACATGCCAGCTATCAAATCCACCGCCGCCAAAGGCTGTGGCAAATCATGGTGCCCGTCCTGGCTGGCTGTTTGCTGACACTGGCTGTGGCCGTGTGGGTCGTCCTTTTGGCTGCTGGCGTGGGGTCGGGTGTAGGCGTTTCCCAGGGCGCGGATGCAGCAATGATCTGGATTATTCTGCCCATGCTGGTTTTGGCAGTGCTGATGATCCTGGTATTGATCGGGTTGGTGATCGCTTTCACACGCCTCCTCAAAGCCCTGCCGGGATATTCCCGCTTGGCGCAGTCGTATGTCTCAATGTTTACCGGTAAGGTTCAGCGCGTGTCAATGAAGATTACCGCACCCATTATTTTCACGGGGCGCGTTAAAGCCGGCGCAGGGGCACTGCTGACATCCATATTTGGTCGATCAAAGTAAATTTATCAATCTGCGATCGCTGTTGTTTCATGTAATTAGAAAACGAAAATCAATCTGAAAGGGATGAATGAAATGGACGATAAGTTGAAAACAAAAACCCTTGTTTCTGGTGCAATCATTGGTGCGCTGATTGGTGCAGCCTCTGCCTTTTTGCTGATTAAGCGGGCAGAAGCTGAGGATGCGGATGCCAAACTGACCCCTGGAGAAGGCATCCAGGTCGGCTTGGGCGTTTTGGGCTTGATGCGTCTGATTGCTGGCTTTAGCAAAGAAGCTTAGGCAGCAGGATCTGAGTTGATAGAAGAACAGGGTTAAGATTGTTTGAAATTGTTTTTTTAGGCACTTCAGCCTCGGCGCCTTCCGTTCACCGAGGCTTGTCTTCTTTATTTATCCAGCATGAAGAATTTCGATTTCTTGTGGATTGCGGTGAGGGAACGCAGCGCCAGATACTTCGTTCGGGGGTTGGTTTCAAGCGTCTCAATCAAATATTGCTGACGCATGGACACCTGGACCACATTCTGGGGCTTGGCGGGTTGGTCTCAACCTTCCTGCGCTGGGGGGTGATGGAGCAGATTGAGATCTTTGGCACGCAGCATACCCTCGATCGGGTGCACGATTTGATCTTTGGTGTGGTTTTGCGCGGTTATTATGGAAAGCCGCCTGTCACCTTGAATGAGATTGTTCCTGGCACCTTTTATGAGACGGATCGGTTTTCTATTACAGCCTTCCCGGTCGACCATCGAGGTTCGAGCTCTCTGGGCTATCGTCTTGAGGAGCGCAGCCGGCGACCGTTTTTACCTGAGAAGGCAGCAGAATTGAATATTCCCCCTGGTCCCTGGCGGAGAGAGCTGGTTGCTGGAAAGCGGGTCATCCTGCCTGATAGCCGGATAATCGAACCCGACCAGGTCTTGGGCGAATCGCGCAAGGGTACTTCGCTGGTTGTGGTGGGCGACACTGGCAGGACAGATAATTTACTCAAGCATGTTGAAGGGGCGGACGCGCTGGTGATTGAATCGACCTATACCGAAGCGGAAAGGGAATTGGCAGATCGGTTTGATCATCTGACGGCAGCACAGGCAGCGTCATTTGCCAAAGAAGCTGGTGTCAGTCAGCTCTTTCTCACACATCTTTCACGGCGCTATCGTGAGAGCGATGTGTTGGAAGAAGCCCAGGTAATTTTCCCGGCCGTGCATGTTGCCCGGGATTTTGACAGCTTCCAAATCAAACGCGAAAACGAATAACACACCTTACTGATGGTGGAGTAACTTATGGTGAAATCCGATTTTTTAGCTCGATTGGCTGAAGGTGAGGTTTTGGTTGCCGATGGTGCGACCGGGACGAATTTACAAAAGAGGGGCTTACCAGTCGGCGCGGCAGCAGAACTATGGGTGCTTGAAAACCCCTCAGCAGTGCTAGACCTGGGCAAAGACTTTGTCGCTGCAGGATCGCAGGTGCTATTGACCTGCACCTTTGGCGCCACTCGTCTGCGACTGGAGGCATCCGGGTTGGGTGACCAATTTGATTTCATTAATCGCCAGGCTGTTGACCTGGCAAGGCAGGCAATTGGGCAGCAGGCTGTTTTTCTGGCTGGCTCAATTGGGCCGCTGGGCCACATGCTGGAACCCTTTGGCGATGTTGCCGTTGACGATGCTGAAAAAACATTTGAAGACCAAGCGCAGGTCTTAGTGGATGCTGGCGTGGATTTGATTGTGGTTGAAACCCAGTTTGATATCAACGAAGCCCAGGCGGCTGTCAGAGCGGTGCGAAAGGTGAGCAGAGACCTGCCCCTGGTGTGCTCTTTCAGTTATGACCGTGGTAAACGCACCATGATGGGTGTGAGCCCTGCAGCGATGGCAGAAGCCATGGCGGGGTTGGATGTGGACGTTTTTGGCATTAATTGCGGCCGCAGTCTTGCGGAAAACCTGGACAATTTGCAGCAGCTGAGAAGTGTGACGGACAAACCGCTGTGGTTCAAACCCAATGCCGGTATGCCCGAGATGGATAACGATGGCAAGCCCACCTACTCGGTTTCACCGCAAGAGATGGGGGCTTTGGTGCCGCATTGGCTTGAGGCCGGCGCCCAGGTTGTGGGTGGATGTTGCGGCACCAGTCCTGAACACCTGGCTGAGATTGCCAGAGCAGCTCGATCCTGAGATCCCGGATTGATCCCTATTCAAACAGGTTGAAACTGAAGACCATTGTCCCTTTTGAGTTCGCATTGTTCTGCCGTCCATCAGAACAGCTGATCAAGGGATGGTTGTGATAGAATCCCAGTTATGGAAGAAATGATTTTAGCATCCAATTCCCCTCGCCGAAAAGCGCTCTTTTCACTGTTTGGCTTGCCCTTTGTGGTGAAACCTGCAGATGTGGATGAATCGCAACGGTCAGCAGAAGCTCCTGTGGCGTATGTCCGCAGGTTGGCTTGCGAAAAGGCTGCTGCAGCCGCACAACAGCAGTCGGGATGGGTGATCGGTGCGGACACGATTGTGGTGGATGGGGATGAACTCTTGGGAAAACCCATGGATTCGGCGGATGCCCGCAGGACGCTTCGGCAGCTGAGGGGACGAACCCACCAGGTGTATACCGGCATTGCCATCCTTAACAGCCTGACCGGGCAATCCTTTGATGCGGTGTGCTGCACACAAGTGCCGATGCGGGAATACACCGAAGAAGAGATTGATGCTTACCTTGCCACTGGCGATCCGATGGACAAAGCCGGCGCGTATGCGATTCAGCACGCCGGGTTTCATCCCGTTGTGGGTATGGCAGGTTGTTATGCTTCTGTGATGGGGCTGCCGTTGTGCCACCTGATTGTTGGGTTTACCAGGTTGGGTTTGGACGTATCTGAAGATGTTCCTGCTCGATGCCAGGCACATCTGGCATATGACTGCCCGGTCTTTGGAGAGATTTTGGCGAAAGGTGGGGCTTGATCGATGGCGCTTGGCGGCAAAAAGATCGGGCTCGTTTTGCTTTTCCTGCTGGTTGCCGCGCTGGTTTTAAGCGCTTGTGTTCCCCGTGCCGCGGACCCGATGACGCCGTTTGACCTGAGCGGGGATGTGGATGCCGCTGTGCAAGCACAGCGTGTGGCAGCACAATACCTTGATGCCTGGCAGGTTGAGGATTACGCTGCGATGTATGGGTTGTTGACTTCGCTCAGCCAGGACGCTTTCAGCCTAGAATCCTTCAGCGAGACCTATCTTGATGTTGCTGTCGAACTCACGCTTGAAGGAATTTCATTCCAGGTCTTATCAGCTATTGCAGAAAAGCATCACGCAGAGGTCGCTTACCGTGTGGTTTATGACACTTTATTGCTGGGTGAAATTGTGCGTGATTTGGTGATGAATCTGACACCTGAAGGAAACACCTGGCGTATCCAGTGGGAAAATTCGCTCATTTTCCCGGATTTGTCTGGCGGCAATGCGCTGCAATTTGTACGTCAGATCCCTTCCCGAGGGCGGATTTTTGATCACAATGGCGCACCATTGGCTGCCTATGAAGATGCCATTGCCATTGGAATTGTCCCGGGAGAAATGCTCCAGGAACAGGCAGCGCTGGTGTATGAAACGCTGGCTGAGATCAGCATCTATTCAGCGGAGTCTTTGCAGGATATTGTTGAATCAACGCCGGATGACTGGTATTTGCCGGTGATCACGCTTTCACAGCGCGATGCGGCTGAGCATATCGAAAAATTACGCGGGTTGGCTGGCGTGCGGATGGATGAATTCCGTGCCCGTTATTATGTCGACGGCGGTGTGGCGCCCCATGTGCTGGGATATACGCTCTATATTCCCGAAGAAGAACTGGATGACTATTTGCGGCTGGGATACAGCCGGGATGAACGTATTGGCGTTTCTGGGCTTGAGGCAGTGTATGAGGCAGAACTATCCGGTCAGCGCGGCGGTTCCCTTTACCTGGTGGATTCGAATGGAAAAGTGCAGAACCTGATTGCCGCCAGCGAGCCTGTGCCCGGGCAATCCGTTTACACCACGCTGGATAAGGAGCTGCAGATGCGTCTGCAAGCTTCGCTTGGCGATCTGCGTGCATCTGTTGTAGTCGTTGAGGTGGATACTGGCAGGATCCTGGCTTTGGTCTCCAATCCAGGTTTTGACCCCAATGCCTTCGATCTGACCGGAGCTGACCGCAGCTTGCTGGATTCCTACTTCACCGATGAGAATCAGCCCCTTTTCAACCGGGCGACCCAGGGACAATATCCGCTTGGATCAGTGTTCAAGACGATCACCATGGCTGCTGGAATGGAAAATGGTTTGTATCGCGCCAACTCCAGTTTTTACTGCGGGCAGCAGCTTTGGGTGTGTGACAGCGTCTGGTTGGATGATTGGACGTTGGCACATGGCGTTGGCGCCAGCGGTGAACTGACCCTGATTGAAGGGTTGATGCGCTCCTGCAATCCCTGGTTTTATCGCATTGGCGAAAACCTGTTTGTGGAAGGGATGGAGGATGCCCTTTCGGAAATGGCGATGGGATTTGGGCTGGGCGAACCAACGGGTGTAGAGATTGGTGAAGCAGCAGGAAATATCCCGCCGACAGCCGGCACCTGCGTCAACAGTGCCCAGATGTCGATTGGCCAGGGCGAAATTTTGGTGACACCCCTCCAGGTTGCGACCTTTTTTGGGGCATTGGCAAACGGCGGCACACTTTACCGACCCACACTGATAGACAGGCTCACCTCCAGTTCCGGTGAGATAATGCAAGCCTTTGAGCCTGAGACTGTGGGCACCCTGCCGATCTCGGATGAGACCCTGGCGGCAATCCAGGAAGGCTTGCGCATGGTGGTGGAAGAGTCGCGCGGAACGGGGTACTGGGCTTTGCAAGGGCTTGAAGTGCCTGTTTCAGGCAAGACCGGAACGGCGCAAACGCCCACGGGTAATTCTCATGCCTGGTTTGCGGGCTATAGCCGCCAGAATGATCCTGACCGACCGGATATCGCCGTGGCAGTAATTATCGAAAATGGCGGAGAGGGCTCTGTGATGGCAGCGCCTGTATTCATGCGGGCTGTCTCCCTCTATTTTTCGGATTATCAGGATTATGGCAGGTTGATGCCCTGGGAAGTGGAGCCCTACATCACCGAACTGCCGGAACCAACTGCCACTCCACATCCAATGAATGAGCCAGTATAATCAAACGATGATCAATTTACCAAGATGCGCGACGATCGCTGCGTTTTTGGAGCGTTCCTATGAATAAAGCACACCTGTTAATCCTGATTTTGCTGCTGGTGGTCACCGCTTGCAATGGGCTGCCTGAAACGCAGGAGACTGCGGAATCGGTCACCCCTACGCCCACCTTACCTGATCCGCAGGTGAACATCACGCCTGCGCCGGATGTGGATGAGGCAATTGCCAGGTTTATGACTGCCTGGCAGGGTGAGGATTATCCCACGATGTACAGCCTGCTGGCTGCAGGGGTGCGCAGCAGCCTGACAGAAGAGGATTTCACAGCCCGGTATCGCGATGCGGCTGTTGCCCTCACGCTGCAGTTTGACTCCGGGATTGAATACGACATTCAGACGACGACGACAAACCCTAACGACGCTCTGGCGACAGTTTCCGTCAATTACAACACCTACCTGTTTGGGACCATCAATCGCCCGATTGAATTCGCCCTGACCCGGGAAAGCGGGGCATGGTTTGTGGTGTGGCACCCGGGCATGATTTTGCCCGAGCTGGCAGACGGCAATCAGCTTGAGATTGTGCGCCAGTCCACCCCGCGCGGGAATATCTATGCCAAGGATGGCACACCGATCGTTGCCAACGAGGATGTGGTTGCCATCGGTTTTACCCCTGGCGGCTTGAACGAGGATCTGCTGGAGTTGTTCTACACGACGATGGCTCGCATGACGATTTACCAGGCAGCCGAGATTGCGGAAATGGTAGACACATCCCTGCCGGGGGATTACATCTCGCTGGGCGAAGTGCCCGAGTCGGAAGTGGATAGAAACATGGGCGCCCTCAGCTCATTGAGCGGCGTTTTTCTCAATTACTACTCCTCGCGGTTTTATTATGACAGCGGCATTGCGCCACAGGCTGTTGGGCATCTCACCTACATTTCGGAAGAAGACCAATATGAGTATCTCCGCCGGGGATACAGCATCAGTGAGCGTTTTGGCAGCACAGGGTTGGAAAATGCCTATGAAGATACACTTTCTGGCGAGCGCGGCGCAACGCTGTATTTAAAGGATGCAAACGGGGCGATCCTGAGTAAGATCGCTGAAAAGCAGGCTTCGCCAGGTCAGTCGATCACCACAACCATTGACTATGGGCTGCAGTATCGATTGCAGCAGTCCTTGGGCAATTATCGTGGGGCAATTGTGGTGATGGAGGTGGATACCGGGCGGGTGTTGGCGATGGTATCCAATCCGCAATTTGATCCAAATTTGTTTGACATCAACAATACGAACTTTGTTTATGTAAACAACCCCTATATTCAGCCGGGTGACCCTGTGTTCAACCGGGCAACCAGCGGGCAGTATCCACTGGGATCTGTGTTCAAAATCATCACCATGGCTGCCGGGTTGGAGAGCGGCGTTTTTACGCCTGAATCGGAGATCTACTGTGGTCACTCCATCACAGTCTGCGGCGGTATTGAATTGTTTGACTGGACCTTTGAAAAAGAGCGCCCACCCAGCGGCGATTTGACCCTGCCGGAGGGATTGATGCGCTCCTGTAATCCCTGGTTCTACTATATTGGCGAGCAGCTTTTCCTTCAGGGGTATCCCAACCTGATTGCGGATATGTCCCGTGATTTTGGGCTGGGCGGACTGACGGGGATTGAAATTTCGGAACAACCTGGCAACATCCCGCAGCAGGTGAATACTTGCGATGCGAACGCTCAGCTATCCATTGGCCAGGGCGAGATGACAGTGACACCGCTCCAGGTTGCCCGTTTCGTCTCCGCCGTTGCCAATGGCGGCACGTTGTATCGTCCGGCGTTGATCGAGCAGGTTGGTCCTGAAAACGGCACGCCTTCCTACACTTTTGCCCCTGAAGATAGTGGCACCCTGCCGGTGAGCGAAGAGAACCTGAAAATCATCCAGGACGCTATGCTGGAAGTGATTAAGAATGCACGCGGCACCGCTCAGCTGCAGCTGGGGAGCATGAGCTATCGAGCGCACGGCAAAACGGGAACCGCGCAGAATCCGTTTGGGGAATCCCACGCCTGGTTTGCAGGATACACCAATGTGGGCAGCGAGATCATTCCCGATATTGCCGTCGCGGTCATCCTGGAAAATGCGGGTGAGGGATCAGAAATGGCAGCCCCTGTCTTTCGGCGGGCGGTGTCGCTGTATTTTTCAGATTATGTGAACACTGGCATCACCCTGCCCTGGGAGGCTTTCCCCTATGTGGTCGCCTCGCCCACACCGATCCCCTCAAATACGCCGATCCCAACAAACACCCCTATTGCGACTGAGACGCCGATGGAGGGGGAAGCAGGCGCTGATGAGTCGCCTTAGGAGTGATGCTGTTTGATGCCCACGCGTGAAGGTCTGGTGGTCCGTGCGCAATCTGGTTTTTTGGTGGTGAAAACAGATGATGGTGAATTTATTTGCCGACTGCGCGGGCGATTGAAGAAGGACGAAACCGAAGGGGATATTGTCGCTGTTGGCGACCGGGTAATGATCTCGGTCAACGAAGATGGCTCAGGGACGATTGAGCAAGTGCTTGAGCGAAAAAGCATCTTTTCCCGCGTGCGAACGGGGATCAAACGCGACTTTCGCCAGATCTTGCTGGCAAACCCGGACCAAATTGTGACGGTCTTTGCTTGCGCCCAACCTGAGCCAAGCCTGCGCATGTTAGATCGTTTCCTTGTGATTGCAGAAAAACAGCACATCGATGCGGTGATTGTCGCCAATAAGATTGATCTGGTCTCGCCGGAACAGGCTGAAGCCCTTTTTGGCATTTATTCGCAGCTGGGATACACGGTGATCTATACCTCGGCGAAGACAGGTCAGGGGGTGGATGCACTGCGCGACGAAATGGCAGGAAAGTTTTCTGCGTTAGCCGGTCCTTCAGGGGTGGGCAAGTCCAGTTTATTGAACGCCATCCAGCCCAATCTGGGGCTGCAGGTGCGTTCTGTGAGCGAAGCGACTTCAAAAGGGCGCCACACCACGCATGTGAGAGAGCTATTTCCGCTGGATGTGGGCGGCTACGTGGCAGATACGCCGGGGATCCGTTCCCTGGCGCTGTGGGATACAGAGCCCGAAGAACTGGATGCTTATTTTGTGGAGATGCGAGACCGGGTAGCGAATTGTAAATTTAGCGACTGCACGCATACCCATGAACCCGGCTGTGCGGTGCGCGACGCCGTTGAAAAGGGTGATATCGCGCTCGAACGCTACCAATCCTACCTCCGGCTGCGCTTTGAAGATGAATCTGAACCCTATATGGATGATTTCGAAGGCAATCAGCCTGAAGATGACCTGAAGGTACCTTAATGATGAAGAAACATTTACTTATATGTTTATTGGTGATCATGATCTTGCTCTCAGCCTGCAGCCCTGCAGAGGGAGGACTGACGCCCTCAATAAACGATGGGATTGAAACGCCCTCCCCGACGAGTCCCCCGACGCTGACGTCCACAGCGACCTCCGTGCCGCTTGTGGTATTGACGATCTGCACAAGCGCTTTGCCAGACTCCCTTTTTCCTGATCGTGGCAGGCAAACACCCGCCCAATCCAACCTCCTGGCGATGATCCAGGAATCCCCACTTTCACACCAGAAGGGTGAGTGGGTGACGGAAATTCTGACCAAGGTGCCTGCCCGGGCAGATGGTGATCTGCGGCTGGAGCCGGTGTCCGTTGAAGCCGGCCAGTATGTGGTGGATGCAGCAGGTCAGATTGCGGCAGCGCGGCAAGGCGTGCACCTCCGCCCCAGCGGATGCCGTTCGGCGGATTGCGTGGTCACGTGGGATGGGGAAAGTCCGCTGGAAATGGACCAGATGGTTGTCGAGTTTCAATTTGATGAAGGGTTGACATGGTCAGATGGCACACCGGTGACCGCCGAGGATTCGCTGTTCAGTTTCAGGTTGGCTCGCGCGTTTGAAACAGCAGTAAGTCTGTGGGCGCGGGAACGCACGGCGCGCTACGAAGCGGTTGATGAATACCTCATCCGTTGGGTTGGGATCCCCGGTTTCAGCACAGCCCAGCTGGATCGCCTGGTGTGGTCCCCTCTGCCCTCCCACCTTTTCACCGAATCAGAGCTAACTGGAGACCTTGCGGCAGACCCGCGTTTTTCAAGTGATTTTCTAAGTTATGGTCCTTTCAGGGTTGTGCAGTGGGATCAGGAAGCCATTCAGCTTGCGGTCAATCCCCACTATCACAGGCAGGCTGAGGGTTTGCCCTTACTGGATGGGATTTCTTATCGCCTGATCGAGGGCGGCCGACAAGCAGCCTGGCAAGCTTTGCAGGAGGGCACGTGTGATCTGCTGGATTCGTCTTTTGGCTTCGAAAATGATCCCGGATTGCTCGATGAAATTGTGGCAAACAGCCAGTTTGAAGTGCATTCACAGCCAGGGCAATCCTGGACGCAGCTGGTTTTTGGAATCCGTCCAGCATCCTACGATGATGGCTATACCCCCGCCTACGGCGACCGCCAGGACATCCTGGTTGATCCACGAACAAGGCTGGGTTTGGCTGCCTGCCTGGACCGGGAGGCAATGCTGGAAAGCACCACCGGCGGGTGGGCTTCGCTGTGGTCAAGCTTCCTCCCACCTGCAGATTCCCGGATATCTGCGGAGGATCAGCTGGTGTTTGACCCGGCGTTGGGGCAGGACTTATTGAAACAGGCTGGTTGGGTGGATTATGATACCAACCCTGAAACGCCCTTACTGGCAGCAAACGTGACAGGAGTGACTCCGGGAACCCGCCTATCGCTCACCCTGCTGACCGATCCGTCACCCTTCCACCTGGCTTTGGCGGACAGGATCAGCGCTGATTTGAGTGCGTGCGGTGTTGAAGTGCAGCACACAGCGCTGGACGAAAGCCAATATTATGCACCTGGCCCAGAAGGACCGCTTTTTGGGCGCGAGTTTGACCTGGCATTGATCGCCTGGCAGCCCGCCCCGGACCTGGACTGCAGCCTTTACGCCAGCGGTCAGGTGCCCTCGTCAGAAAATTACTGGATTGGCACCAATATTAGCGGTTGGTCGAGCGCGGATTATGACGCAGCCTGTCATACGGCTGCGCTGGCATTACCGGATGAGGCTGCCCTCGCCTCTGCTCAGGCTGAGGCATGGTTCCTGTCCGGGTTGCCGGCTGTGCCCCTGTTTGCGCCGCCAGTGGTGTGGGTTGCCCGGGCTATGCCCTGTGTGGAGGACTCTCTCATTGATGGTGTAGATGTCTTTAATCAGATTGAGTATTTGGATCGATGCCCATAAGGCGGGATGACATTCAATTTTGGGAAATGTAGTTTTTTTGAGGTGAGTTGATATGAAAAAGTATGCTGATGATTATGAGATCGTGATTGTAGAAGATGAAAAAGGAAATGAGAAAAAGACCACCGTATATCGCGGCGCGTATTATGAAATCGATGTAGATCAGCAGCGCCTGGATCAATTGAGGGGACTCAGCCGGTTCCTGCTGCTGGGAACGGCTCTGCTGCATGTCGGCGCAGGGTTTGTGGCTAACCCCGGCATGTATCAATTTTATATCTCTCTCCCTTATGTGCTCTCATTCCTGCCCTTATATTTTTTGGCTGAGGGGATGTTGCGAATACCAAAAGAAAAACGTCCCTTTCGCAGCGATGAGGTTGGTTTGTCTTTTGGACGCATGCAAAAAGCCAGCCCGTTCCTTTTTTTTCCTCCTGGCTGCGGGCGTTGTTGGAGCGTTGATTTTTATCATTGGGTTTGCTGCTGACCCTGTTTGCCACCCTAATCCGGTTCCGATAATTACCCAGACCAGAAAATTAGATCTATCAGAGGAGTTATCCCGGCTTGCGGGTGGCTCTTTTTTTGTAGTAATTTCAGAAAACATCATTATGTGATGAATATGCGTATCCTTTCCGCGATTTTTTGCGTGGAATGATTTCACTATCAATAAACCATTACGAATTTTATAAAGTGGTGTAAAATTGACTCACCTTAGAATACATTACCGCAATCTTGTTAAATCTGAGCAATAATTAAAAATATTTACTAAACCATTCTTGACGATGTCGCATTTGTATGCTATATTTTTTTTCACATTTAGTATAATATCTGGTACCATTAGATTTAACTAATTTCTACAGGGATTTTTATAGATGATTAACCCAACCGCTTTGTAAAAAGGAGGTGGTTCAATCCCATAGATAACGAATATCGCAGTTCCAAAATTTGTTTTGTTCCACTAGATTCATGACAAACAATATTTGTTATGGAGGAGAAAATATGCAAAAGAAACTGTTAGCTGTATTAGGTGTCGTGATTGGCTTAGCCATGGTTTTGGCTGCATGCCAACCCGCTGCCGCCCCTACTCCTGAAACGATCATTGAAACAGTGGTTGTTGAGGAGGAGGTTATTGTTACCGAGGTCGTGACTGAAATCGTTGAGGTTGAAGTCGAGGCGCCGATTGATCGTAATGGTGCCTGGCTCGATACGGTTGTCATTATTGCCGACCCCTCTGTTGAATCGGCTGTTGCCCGTATTATTGCTGATGACATTGATGTGTATGCGCAGGCAGCCACCGATGTTGAAGCACTGGCGACTGTCCAGGCACAGGGTCTGAAATATGTGACTACTGTTGGTTCCTACAACGAAATCACCCTCAGCCCCGGTGGCCCGGTCCTGGCTGATGGCACGCTGAACCCATTCGGCGTCCCGAAGATCCGCGAAGCCATGAACTATCTGCTCTCCCGAGACTATGTCGTCCAGGAGATTTTGGGTGGTCTTGGCATCCCGAAATTCCTGCCCATCAACGGCGTTTTCCCGGATTATGCCAACTTTGTTGATGTTGCCCGCGAGCTGGAGAATAAGTACGCTTATGATCCTGAGAAAGCTGACGAAATCATCACCGCTGAAATGGAAGCCCTGGGTGCCGAAAAGGTTGATGGCGTCTGGAATTACGAAGGCGAACCTGTGGTTTTGATCGGCATCATCCGCACTGAGGATGAGCGCCTGCAGATTGGTGATTACGTTGCCAACCAGCTCGAATCCATCGGTTTCACCGTTGACCGCCAGTACAAGACCTCATCTGAAGCTTCCCCCATCTGGTTGCGAAGCGATCCCCAGGAAGGTCTATGGCACTACTACACCGGCGGCTGGATAACCACCGCAATCTCACGGGATGATGGTGAGAACTTCCAGTTCTTCTATTCACCAAAATCCGCCTACGGCTTTAGCCCCCTGTGGCAGAATTACGTCCTCACCGATGAATTTGATGCCGTCGCTGAGAAACTCGCCACCAACAATTTCACTTCTATTGAAGAACGTGCTGATTTGTTCCGCGAAGCCCTTTACCTGGCGATGGAAAGCTCCTACCGCGTTTGGCTGAATGATGCCACATCCTTCTCCCCGATGGGTCCTGATGTGACCGTGACCTATGACCTCGCTGGCGGAATTTCTGGTACCCCACTGTGGGGCCACACCCTCCGCTACACCGGCGAAGTTGGCGGCGAGATGGTTTTTGCAATGTCTGATGCACTGGTTGACCCCTGGAACCCTGTTGCGGGCTCGAACTGGGTTTATGATATGGCTCCCATGCGCGCCACCGGCGACTACGGCACGATCCCGGATCCCTATACCGGCCTGGTTTGGCCGCAGCGCATTGAAAGCGCCGCGATCACCGTCCAGGAAGGGTTACCCGTCGGTAAGACTTTGGACTGGCTGACCCTCGACTTTGCACCTGAAATTCAGGTTCCTGGCGATGCCTGGGTAGACTGGGATGCTGTGAACCAGGTCTTTATCACCGCGGATGAGAAGTTGGCGATGATGGCTGAAGAAGCTGCGGCTGCCGAAGCTGCGGCTGCCGAAGCCGAAGAACCTGCTGAAGGTGAAGAAGCTGAAGAAGCTGAGGTTGTTGAAGTTCCTGAATACTTCACCGCAAAACGCAAGAGCGTGGTGACCTATCCTGCCGATCTGTTTGAGAAGCACACCTGGCATGATGGCAGCCCGATGTCCGTGGCTGACTTCGTGATGGGCATGATCCTCTCCTTCGATCCTGGCACTGAGGGTAGTGTCATTTATGATGAATCCCAGGTTGGTTCGGTTGAATCCTTCAAGAGTGCTTTCAAAGGCTTGAAGGTTGCTTCCACTGACCCATTGGTCATCGAATACTACTCTGATGTTTGGTATCTGGATGCTGAATATGCTGTGGCTGATTTCTGGCCCTATTACAACTACGGCGAAGGCCCATGGCACATGATCGCCATTGGTATCCTGGCTGAGACTGATAAGGAACTGGCATTCAGTGCTGATAAATCCGAAGCTCTTGCAGTTGAGTGGACGAACTACATCAGCGGCCCAAGCCTTCAAATCCTGCGTGAAAACCTGGACCAGGCAGTGGCAGAGGATTACATTCCTTACGCCGCCACGCTTGGACAGTTTATCACTGCTGAAGAAGCAGCCGAGCGCTATGGTAACCTGCTTGACTGGTACCGCATCCAGGGGCACTTCTTTGTCAACTCCGGTCCGTTCTACCTGAACAAGGTGTTCCCCGTTGAGAAGACCCTCACGCTGACCCGCTACCAGGATTACCAGGATCCTTCCGGAAAATGGGATCGCTTTGGTATGCCGGCAATTGCTGAGGTGGAAGTGGACGGCCCCGGCCGTGTGACCGCTGGCGAAGAAGTTGTCTTCGATGCGTATATCACATTCGAAGGTGAACCCTATCCATCAGCCGATCTGAAGGAAGTTAACTACTTGCTCTTCGATGCGACCGGCATTCTGGTTGAAAAGGGTCTGGCTGAGATGGTTGAGGAGGGTCTGTACAGTGTGACCCTGTCCGCCGAAGCCACCGGCGCCCTGGCAGCAGGTGCGAACAAACTGGAAGTGATCGCTGTTCCAAGTGTTGTGAGCGTGCCAACCTTTGCACAGTTCGAATTTGTGACAGAGTAGGCGAGACGACCTGTTGCAGTAATGTAAAACGATAACGATGATAGGGGCAAGGCAATAAAAAGCCTTGTCCCTATCATTCCAATAGGGGCAGTTTGTTAAAGATATTCTTAATCAAATAATTAGAAAGTGCGGTATTATTTTTTGTATTATTAAATCTCTAATGTAAAACAGGATATTCGTATGACCACTGAAACGAAATCGATGGAAACTGTTGCTGGTGCAAAGAGACGGGCAAGAGCCGGGACATTTAGCCGTGTTCTGAAGTATACAGCGCTCCGCTCTGTGACCATGATCATCACCATTGTGATTGGCATTTATCTAACGATTTTAATTGCCAATATGGGCGGCTATGTGGATGAAATTATGCGCGGTCAGATCCGAGAAAATGTAGGGCTGATCTTGCGTAATCAGGAGGATTATAAACAGCTCAGCCCTGAAGCAAAGCATGTGAGGTTTGAGCGCGAGGTGCTGGATGAGGAAAAGCGCCTGGGATTGGATCAACCCTTTGTTATCCGCAGTTTTAAGTTTTTGCGGGATGGGCTTTCGTTGAACCTGGGCCGAGCCCTGCGGATGACCAGCGATACCGGGTCGCGCCAGGTCCGATTGATTATTCTGGAAAGGTTAGGGCCGACGCTCCTGCTGATGGGCACCTCGCAGCTGCTGTTGTTTTTCAGCAGTGTTTACCTGGCATTAATCCTGTCCAGGAAATATGGCAGCTTTTTTGATCGGGTGGTGATCACGCTATCTCCGACCTCTTCAGCGCCTTCCTGGTTCTATGGCATTTTCATGATCCTGATTTTTGCCGCCATCCTGCGCATCTTACCCTTTGGCGGGATGATTGGGGCGCCGCCGCCAGAAAATTCATTTGAATATGCGTTGGATGTACTAAAACACCTCATCCTGCCTGCATCCTCGTTATTCATCAGCCTGATCTTCATCAGCATTTACAACTGGCGTACCTTCTTCCTGATCTTCTCAAGCGAAGATTACGTGGAGATGGCGAAGGCGAAGGGTTTGCCAGACCGGGAAATTGAAAGGCGCTATATTTTACGCCCCACCCTGCCAACGATCATCACCTCCTTTGCGCTGATGTTGATCTCCCTGTGGACGGGTGCGATCGTGACAGAGACAGTGTTTAACTGGCCTGGATTAGGACGCACGCTTTATACGGCTGTCGGGCTTTATGATACGCCTGTGATTGTTGGATTGACCATCATTTATGCTTACTTATTAGCGATTACTGTCTTCCTGCTGGACTTTGTCTATGCCCTGGTGGATCCAAGGGTCAAAGTTGGCGGCGGGCAGAAGAAAGCGTAGATCAACTATGAACGCACTTAAAAACGCCTTTAGAGAAATAAAACGATATCCTTCAGCACTATTTGGCTTGGTAATCATCATTCTGCTTTTGATCACGGGCGTTATTGTGGTCATCAAAATTCCGTATCAAGAAGCCATCAGGCTCTGGCGTGGTGGAGAGGGTGTCTGGTATCAGAACCCCAAGACAGCGCCGCCAGCCTGGACCAACTGGTTCACAAAGGACGATTTACCTCCTTCCTATTTTCTTAACCTGGACGATGAGCGGGTGACCAAAGAGGTAGAAGCCTTTGACGGTACCGGTGACATCAACTATGTCATGACATTTGATTACAATTATGATGCCTTCCCAAGGGAATTGGCTTTGTTTCTGACCAGTGATTTTGAAGAGAAGAATCCCTTTGTGGATATTTACTGGTATCAGCCGGACGGCACAGAGATCCGTGTTGCCAGTGTCGGGCTGCAAAAATCTCAAACCTTCTTCTTTTCTCAGGACACAAAATTGCGGCGCCGCTTAGGCGATGTCGCACCGGAAATCGGTTTGTTTGCCATTCCAGATTCGGATCCGCCCCAGGTGATGAAGGGGACTTATGAGATGCGCCTGGAAGGCATCAGTTTTGAAGAAAGTTCAGATTACGCTGCAGAGTTCGTGATTTACGGGCAGGTGCATGGGGTTGCTGGAACAGACCACCTTCGCAGAGATCTGTCAGTGGCATTGTTATGGGGCATCCCAATTGCGCTGGTGTTTGGCTTGATTGCTGCGGTGGGCACTTCGATTTTGACGATGATCATTGCAGCGGTGGGTGTTTGGTATGGGGGCTGGGTGGACGAATTGATCCAGCGCATCACGGAAGTGAACCTGGTGCTGCCGTTCCTTTCTATCCTGGTGATGGTGGGCACATTCTATTCGAAAAGCCTGTGGGTCATTTTGGGCGTGACCGTGCTGCTGAGCATTTTTGGCGGCGGGATCAAAACTTACCGGGCGAATTTTATGCAAATCAAAGAATCTATGTATATCGAAGCTGCCCAGGCTTATGGGGCAAAGGACATTCGGATCATCTTTTTATACCTGATCCCACGCATTGTCCCGCTTCTGATCCCGGGGTTGGTTTCATCCATTCCAAGTTATGTGTTCCTTGAAGCAACGCTGGCTGTTCTGGGTTTGGGTGACCCGGTGCTGCCCACATGGGGCAAGATCATCAACGACGCGCAGATGAATGGTGCTTTGTATAACGGCATGTATTACTGGATTATTCAGCCAGCTGTGCTCTTGATGTTTACGGGTCTTGCATTTGCAGTGCTGGGCTTCTCGTTAGACCGAATTTTCAACCCGAGATTGAGAGGGCTCTAAAACGATGGTAGCAACTGAATCAAGCAACAACAAATTACTCAAGGTCAAAGATCTCAAGCTGTATTTTAACGTCCAGCAGGGTGAAGTCCAGGCTGTTGATGGCGTGGATTTTGAACTGGAAAATAACTCGTCCGTGGTCATCCTGGGTGAATCCGGCTGTGGAAAAAGTTCGCTAGCGAAAGCCATTTTGCGATTGCTGCCGCGCAATGCTGGCAAATATGAGGGTGAGGTGTGGTTTGGCGGACAGGATGTGATGAAATTGGACGATGAAGCTTATCGGCGCAATGTGCGCTGGGTAGGCATGTCCATGGTACCGCAGGCTGCTTTGAACTCCCTCAACCCGGTCATGCGCATTGGCGACCAGGTATCGGAACCGGTGATTGTGCATCACGGTCTCAAGAAAGAAGAAGCCTGGGGGATGGCAAGGCAAATGTTTAAACATGTAGGCGTTCCGGATGATTTTTTGATCCGCTATCCCTTTGAGCTCAGCGGCGGGATGCGCCAGCGTGCAGCCATTGCCATGGCGCTGGTCACCCTGCCCAACCTGATCATTCTCGATGAACCCACCTCCGCCCTGGACTTGCTGACCCAGGCGAATATCTTCAATGTCCTCAAACGCTTGAAGGACGAATTTGGCATCAGCTACATCCTGATCACACATGACATTGCCACTTCCAGTGAATTGGCAAAGAATGTGGCAGTGATGTACGCCGGACAGATGGTGGAAGAAAGTGATGCAGAACGGTTCTTTGCAAAGCCCCTGCATCCCTACTCTCAGAAGTTGATGGCGAGCGTGCCGCGATTGCACGGAGATGCTGAACTGGAATTCATCAAAGGACAGCCGCCCAGCCTGCTCAACCCGCCCACGGGATGCAGGTTTAAATCTCGCTGTGCCCAGCGTTTTGAAAAATGCGATGAGGCGCCGCCCGTTTTCACTCGGGATGGGATCAGAGTCCGCTGCTGGCTTTATGAAGAGAATGCGTAGGAGATTTCCATGACTGAAGAATTAGGAAGCTTAGAGAGAATCAGACCAGAAAATTTAACCTTCAAAGGTGAAAATATTCTGGATGTTCGTGATTTAAAGGTGTGGTTTGAGCTGCGCCGTTTGGGGTTTGGCCACGCGGGCTACGTTCACGCGGTGGATGGGGTTAGTTTTGAACTCAAACGCGGGGAAGCCATCGCGATTGTGGGTGAAAGCGGCTGCGGAAAATCCAGTTTGATGAAGACGATCCTTGGACTGAACGAGATCACTGACGGAACAATCGTTTACGAAGATATGGACCTGAGTGAGATGGATGGCAAAACGCTGCGTTGGTATCGCTCCACGCAGATTGGCTATGTTCAGCAGGATCCCTATGGTGCACTGCCGCCTTTTATGACCATCCAGCGGATCATTGAAGAGCCCTTGATTGTGGGCGGGATGAAGGACAAAAAGCAGCGGCTGGAACGTGTATCCAAAGCCATGCGGGAAGTGCGTTTGATGCCAGTGGAAGATTACCTCAATAAGTTCCCGCATCAGATCAGCGGAGGGCAGCAGCAGCGTGTGGTTATCGCCAGGGCACTGATCCAGGAGCCGGAAATTATTGTGGCAGATGAACCTGTTTCCATGCTGGATGCATCGGTTCGGGTGGAAGTGTTGAAGTTGATGCGCGCCCTGCAGGAGGATCACAACATCTCCTTTATTTACATTACCCACGACCTTTCGACGGTGCGTTATTTCTCGGAATATATCTTTGTGATGTATGCAGGATTGATCGTTGAAAAGGCAAAGCAGTATGATTTGCTGACCAATCCCAAACATCCCTACACCCAGGCTTTGCTCACGGCGACATCGGAGCCGGAATTTGAGAACTCACTGGGTTATAAAGAGGTGCCCCCGGGAGAGCCACCTTCGCTGGTCAAGCCGCCAGTGGGGTGCCGCTTCCATCCCAGGTGTAAATTCGCCATTGCAGGTGTCTGCGATACCGAAGATCCACCCGAATTTACGATTGAAGAGGGACACGAAGTCGCTTGCTGGCTGTATGATGAGCGCTATGAAACTCCTGAATTCTCCGCTTAAGATCTTTTGGCTCGGACTGTCCTTTGTTCTGCTGGGATTCATCCTGCCTTTCCTGATCGTCCTGGGTTTCATTGAAAACACCTTTGGACTGTCTTTCTTTATCTATATTCTGCAATTTGTTGGCATGATGCTGGGGGTGATTGCTGGCGCAGGGCTGGCGATTGATCGGCGGGCTAAGGATAAGGAAAAAGAGCAAGAAACCTCGGATGAGCAAGCAGATACGGTGGGGTGGATGAAGTAGACTTATAACAAATCAAAATGTGATAAAAAGCCTGCTTCTTGTGGATCAGGCTTTTTTTATGGAAGGTAAAGCCCTTGAAAATGTGACCCTTGTGGGGCGCTTTGGGACAGGTGCACACCGCAGAACACACCGCAGAACACAGGTTGGATGTTTGATTAAAATGTGTTAGAATAATGGCTATCATACTGGGGCATGGTGCAATGGCAGCACAGCGGACTTTGAATCCGTTGATCCAGGTTCGAATCCTGGTGCCCCGGCCATCTAAATTGGATGCATTGAGTACAAACGAAGAGATAAACCCGGATAGATACAGCACGAACCAGGCATTTGATAAAATCCAATGCTTTGTCCGTGTTTTTGTATTTAATTTGATGGTGAGGAATAGTCCATTTCAGGTTATAAGTGGACTTGAGGATGGAATCAAATGAGAACCGCATCGATTATACTTGCAGCGGGTCAGGGGACCCGGATGCATTCGAAATTACCCAAAGTGCTCCATCATGTGGCTGGCAAGCCGATGCTGTGGTATGCCATGCAGGCAGTACGTGCGCTGGTTGACCTGCCGCCTGCGATTGTGGTGGGCTACCAGGCAGAAGCCGTCCAGTCGGCGATCAATGAAGATGCGCTGTTTGTCCTGCAAGAGCAACAGTTGGGGACGGGGCATGCGGTCAAATGCGCACGATCGGCTTTGGAGGGCAGGGCAGACACCCTCCTGGTGACATTCGCCGATATGCCGCTCCTCCGGTCGGAATCGCTGGCGCGCCTGGTCAGAATGCACCAGGAATCTGGCAGCCCGGTGACGATGACCAGCTTTATCGGGGATGAAGCCCGCGGGTTTGGCAGGGTGGTGCGGGATGCTGCCGGCAAGGTGACGGCGATTGTTGAGCAGGCTGTCGCCACACCAGAACAGCTGAAAATCCGTGAATATAATGTGAGCGCCTACTGTTTTGATGCCGAATGGCTGTGGGGGGCGCTGGACCAGGTCCCCGTTTCGCCCAAGGGCGAATATTATCTGACAGACGTGGTGGGTATGGCTGTTGAACAGGGTTATCCCGTTGTATCGATGATCCTGGAGGATGCTTCTGAAGGCGTTGGACTGAACAACCGGGTGCACCTGGCAACGGTAGAAAAATTGATGCGGGCTCGTATCAATGAAAAGTGGATGCTGGCGGGTGTGACACTGGTTGATCCCGACACCACCTATATTGAGGTGGAAGTGATGATCGGGAAGGATACGGTGATCCAGCCGAATACCCATTTGCGAGGCAAAAGCACGATCGGCGAGGATTGCGAAATCGGGCCGGATACCACCGTGATTGATTCAGTTGTTGGCAGCCATGTGCGTCTGGTTGCATCCGTACTGGAAGGCGCTCAAGTTCACGATCATGTGACGATGGGGCCATACTGTCATCTGCGGAAGGGCGCTGTGCTGCAAGAGGGCGTCCACCTTGGCAATTTTGGCGAAGTGAAGGATTCTGTGCTCGGACCCGGTACAAAAATGGGGCATTTCTCTTATATCGGGAACGCCACCATTGGCGAGAATGTCAACATTGGTGCCGGGACGATCACTTGTAATTATGATGGAGAGACAAAACATCCCACCGAGATTGGCGATGACGTCTTTATCGGGAGTGACACCATGCTGGTGGCTCCGGTCAAAATCGGAGACCGAAGCAAAACTGGCGCAGGGTCGGTGGTGACCAGGGATGTACCGCAGGACACACTGGTGATGGGTGTGCCTGCCAAAGAAAAACGTAAGTTGGAGAAAAGTGACTGAGACGATTGTAATTTGGATTATTGGAACGATTATCTTTTTGCTTGACTTGCTTGTGGTTGCGGTCAAGAGCAGTTTTGAACATGCCAACCTGCCTGGATTGATGAATCTGCGTGAAACTCGTGAAGCAGCGATTAATCGGACGCTGGCTGTGATGGAAAAACCGCGTTTGCGAACTGGATTTCGCCTGGCGATCTCTTTTACGCATATTTTTTTGGCGGGTTTGGTCATCTTGTTGGTGTCAGGCAATCGCACCATTGAGAGCCTCTGGTTCTATCTGGCGTATTTACTGGTCGTTTTTCTGGTGCTCAGTTTGCTCGAATTTCTTGTTGAATCATTTATTTTGCAGAACCCAGAAGAAAACGCCATCCGGTTCCGATCTATTGCGGCCGGGATAGATTTTCTTTTCACGCCGTTTTCCATTATGTTGATGGCCATTTTGGGTCCTAACGCAAATAAGGTCACGATGGCGGCGATGACTGAAGAAGACCTGAGGAATTGGGTTGAGGTGGGTCAGGCAGAGGGTTCGCTGGATAAGGAAGAACGAGAGATGATCTATTCGATCTTCCAGTTTGGCGATACCCTGGCAAAGGATATTATGGTTCCCAGGATCGATGTTCTGGCACTTGATATCACCAGCACGCTGGGAGAAGCCAAAGCGACTTTTGAAAGTGCGGGGCATTCCCGGATCCCGGTTTATGAGGATACAGTGGATAATGTGGTGGGGCTGCTGTATGCCAAGGACCTTCTGACGATTCAGCAAGATGAGGCGTTGATTGCCGATCACCGTGAACTGCTGCGGCTGGCATATTTTGTACCTGAAGCCAAGAAGGCGGATGAATTACTGGCAGAGATGCAAGCGCGCAGCATGCATATGGCCATCGTCGTGGATGAATATGGGGGTGTGGCAGGTGTGGTGACACTTGAAGATATTGTCGAGGAGATCATCGGCGAAATTCGGGATGAGTATGATGAAAGCGAAGAGATGCCGTTCACCCAGGTGGGTGAGGATGAGTACATTTTCCTCGGCAGGGTGGATCTGGATATTTTTAATGAGATTATGCATTCGAATATCAACACAGAAAATGCGGACACGATCGGTGGTTTGATTTACAGTGAAATTGGCGATGTTCCCACTGGCGGAGAAGTGATTGAAGCGGATGGGGTGACCCTGATCGTTGAGCAGGTTGTTGGTCGGCGAATTACCAAGGTGCGTGCAAGACATACAGCCAATAGATCAGGATTGAAGGAAAATGAACATGCTCACGAATGAATTGCGTCAGGAACTGATTGATCGCGCTGCCAAGGCATATCACAAAGCCTACGCGCCCTATTCTCACTACTCGGTTGGTGCCGCAGTGTTAACGGATTCGGGTGAGATTATTGACGGCGCAAATATTGAGAACGCTGTTTACCCGCTCACCGTTTGTGGGGAACGTGTCGCGATTTTCAAAGCCGTCTCAGAAGGGCATTTGCATTTTCCAGCCATTGCTGTCGTCACCCGAAATGGCGGTACGCCCTGTGGTTCCTGTCGGCAGGTGATGGCTGAATTTGGGCTGGATACAGTGGTTCTCATCGCGGATATTAACGGTAACCTGGTCAATACCTACACCGTCAGGGAACTGCTTCCCAACTCCTTTGGGGACGCTGATCTAAAAACCTCTTGAGCCCGGAAATTTTCTTTGTTTGAATCAGCGCACGTAAGGGTTGGTCTTGGGGCAGGTGCTTGAACTATTCCGAATGTGCGTTTTTCTTATCCAGGATTGGACCGATTGAATGCCAGAGAGAGAAGGACGTTCTTATCGCACCCAGGCGATTGTTCTGGGGCATATGGAATTTGGCGAAGCGGATCGCATCTTGCGGCTCTTTACCCTGGAGCGGGGAAAGATCACAGCCATTGCCAAGGGGGTTCGAAAGATCCGGTCCCGAAAGGCAGGTCACCTCGAGCCTTTTACAGAAGTGACGCTCTTCATGGCAAAGGGGCGCAATATAGATATCATCACCCAGGCAGAGACGATCAATCCGCATATGGGGCTGCGTCAGGACCTGCAGCTGGTGGGAATGGCAGCGTATGTCCTGGAGGTTCTGGATCGCTTTACATTTGAAGAGGGGCAGAACATTGCCATGTTCCGACTGCTCTCCAATACGCTGACACGCTTGGAAAGCCAGGCGGATGCGAAGACCGTGGTGCACTACTACGAACTGCGCTTGCTGGATTTGCTGGGCTTTCGCCCGCAGCTTTTTTCGTGCATCGATTGCAGGGAAACGATCACAGAACAGGACCAGTATTTTTCACCGTTGGCAGGTGGCGTCGCCTGTCCAAATTGCGGTCGGTCACGGTCGGAAGCATGGCCGGTCGAGAAAGATGTCTTACGATACCTCAGGCATTTGCAGCGCTCAAACTGGCAGAGCGTCGAATCGCTGATCATCCCCCCAGCCGTTGAAGCTCATTTGAATTATCTCATCGAGCGCTATCTCACCTATCTCCTGGAACGCAAGTTAAATACCCCCGCATTTTTAAGGGAGATCAGGGGAAATAGCCGCCCATCTGACGAGGATTGACCCCCGGAGGAAGAGCATAAAATCAGGAATCCTGTTAGTGAGGGTGGTATAATGGAACGGCTAACGGGACTGAAATTATCATTTTTTTTGGAGCATGGCATTTATGAGTAAAGCGCTTGATTTTCAAGAAATCATCATGAGGTTGCAGGATTTTTGGGCAAAACGCGGCTGTCTGATCTGGCAGCCCTACTACTCACAGGTGGGGGCAGGTACCATGAACCCGGCAACTTTTCTGCGCGTCTTGGGCCCGGAACCCTGGAACGTTGCTTATGTGGAACCCTCCATTCGCCCGGATGACGGCCGTTATGGCGATAATCCACATCGTTTGCAGCAGTTCTATCAGTTTCAGGTGATCCTGAAGCCTGATCCCGGTAACCCTCAGGAACTCTATTTGGAATCTTTACGCGTACTGGGAATTGACCCGGCACAGCACGATATTCGATTTGTGGAAGATAACTGGCAGCAGCCGGCGATCGGTGCGTGGGGTTTGGGCTGGGAAGTGTGGTTGGACGGGCAGGAGATCACGCAGTTCACCTATTTCCAGCAGTGCGGCGGCCAGGACCTGGACCCTGTATCGGTGGAAATCACCTATGGGCTGGAACGAATTGCGATGACTCTGCAAGGGGTAAGGCATTTCAAGGATATCCTTTGGAATGCGAACCGCACCTATGGTGATGTGAACCTGATGGGGGAGCGTGAACACAGCACCTATTATTTTGACGTCGCAGATGTGGACGCCATGCGAACGCTTTATGAGATGTATGAGGTGGAAGCCCGCCGAGCGATTGACGCTGGATTGGTGCTGCCAGCCCATGACTATGTATTGAAAACATCGCACACCTTCAATATCCTCGATACACGGGGCGCGGTTGGCGTGACGGAACGGCAGGCGCTTTTCAGCAGAACGCGTGAATTGGCGCGGCAGGTTGCGCAGGCTTATGTGCAACAGCGTGAGCAGGCAGAATTTCCCTGGCTTGTTGAGGGCAACGAAAAATCACAAACCACGCGTCAGGAAGACATCGCCCCGATCGAAGGGGACCAGGCGCCTTTCTTGCTGGAAATTGGAACCGAAGAACTGCCGCCGGGAGACCTCGCTTCTGCGCTTGAGCAGTTGAAAGCCAGCGTGCCAGCGTTGTTGGATGAACTCCGGCTTTCCCATACCGCGATCAAAGTTTGGGGGACGCCGCGGCGACTGGTTGTATGGGTCGAGGGTCTTTCTGCTCGACAGCCCGACTTGAAGATGGAAGTGAAAGGACCACCCGCTGATCGTGCGTTTGATGCCGAAGGCAAACCTACCCGGGCGGCTGAAGGCTTTGCGCGCAGTAAGGGCATCCCGGTTGAAGACCTGCAGGTCGTTGAGCTGGATGGCGGCAAGTATATCGTGGCAGTCGTGGAAGAGCAGGGGCGACCGGCGGGGCAAGTTCTCGCCGAGACATTACCCGGCTTGATTGCGGATATCCGGTTTAATAAATCCATGCGCTGGAATGAGAGCAATGTGGCATTTTCACGGCCGATTCGCTGGTTGCTGGCGCTGCATGGGCGAGGGGTTGTTCCCTTTGAATATGCCGGCTATCAGAGCGGACGGGAGACTCAACGTCTGCGGTTCTCAAACCCCGTTATCGTTCAGGTAGAATCACCTGAGGATTATCTGGCTGAAATGGCTGCTGAGGGGATCATTCTGAACCCCGAGGTCCGGATGGCAGAGATCGTACGGCAGGCACATGCACTGACGGCTGAGGTGGATGGCGTGATTCCCGATGACCCGGGTTTACTGGAAGAGGTGACCCACCTGGTGGAAAAACCAACCGCTTTCAGAGGTTCTTTCGATAGGTCTTACCTGGATCACCTGCCGCCAGAAGTACTGATTTCTGTGATGAAGAAGCATCAGCGCTATTTTGTAGTTCAGGATGCAGAAGGCAAATTACTGCCATATTTTGTCGGTGTGCGCAATGGCGGGGTAGAAAATCTTGAGATTGTGGCGGATGGCAATGAACAGGTGATCATGGCTCGTTTTGATGATGCCATGTTCTTTGTGAAAAAGGATCTGCAGCGGCCGCTCGAAGATTTTGTTCCCGATCTTTCAACCCTGACCTTTCAAAATAAAGTGGGCTCTTTGCTTGATAAGACCCAGCGCATCACACAGCTGGTTGCGCCGCTGGCAGAAAAATTAGACCTGTCGAAGGATGAAGTGGCGGTGACCAAGCGGGCTGCTGTCCTGTGCAAGGCTGATTTGGCTACCAATATGGTGGTGGAAATGACCTCGCTGCAGGGCGTGATGGGGCGCTACTATGCGTTGAACAGCGGTGAAGATCCGGCGGTGGCAGATGCCATTTTAGAGCACTACCTGCCCCGTTTTGCCGACGATGTGATGCCGCAGACTTTACCCGGGCTGGTGGTTGGTTTGGCAGATCGGCTGGATTCGCTGGTGGGCTTATTTGCGGTGGGGTTAGCCCCATCGGGCACCAAGGACCCCTTTGCACAACGGCGTGCGGCTCTGGGCATTTGCCAGAACTTAATCGAATGGCAGAAACCCTTTGACTTGCGCGGGGCACTGGCAGAAGCGGCACGCTTGCACGCTGTGGAGGTGTCGGAGGATCATCTGAATGCCTGCTTTGATTTCATTCTGGGCAGGCTGCGTGGCATGCTGCTGGAAATGGGCTTTAATTATGATGTGGTGGATGCTGTTTTAGCTGAGCAGGGCGGCGATCCTTACGGTGCTTTCCTGAATGCCAGCGCTTTATCGAACTGGGTTCTGCGGGAGGATTGGGACCGGATCCTGCCGGCTTTTAGCCGATGTGTTCGCATCACCAGGGACCAGGCAGTCACTTTTGTGGTTGATGAAAGAGCTTTTGAGGGTGACTCTGAAATGCGGTTATACGCTGGGCTGCTTACGGCTGAGAAAAGTATCGCTTCGAAACCAGATGTGGACGGATTTTTGAGCGCGTTTTTACCGCTGGTGCCTGTCATCAATCAATTCTTTGATGAGGTGCTGGTGATGGTGGGTGAGAAGGCTGTGCGAGAAAATCGCTTGGCGCTACTCCAGCGCATTTCTGCATTATCAAAAGGCATTGCCGATCTGAGCTGCCTGGAAGGTTTCTAACCCCTGCTGATAGGAAAAAGTGGATCCCAAAGATGATCTTTTGTGTTGAATGGGGGCAATGTCACTGGAATGCCAATGTCAGGAAATTGTATCCAGGAATTGCTGCGCGATGGCAGTGATGTCTTCGTTGGTCTGGATGCCTGTCCAGCCATCGTTCGGTCGCACGATGTTGGCTACGACGATATTTGCGCCGTTGAAAATTGCGCTGCGTGCCTCCCTGAGATCAACGCCGCCAGCGGCAGAAATCAAACAATCATACTTGCTGCGGATACGGTTGATCTGGCGGTAGCGAATCATCTTTCCGCGTGTATTTTCTTCATCTCGGCCGCGATGGATGACGATCACGTCTGGCGCGTTGTGCAGCGGACGCAGAACATCCAGCGGGTCATCTACGCCCAGCATGTCGATCATCGAGAGCATGTTGTAATGCGCACAGTGTTCAATAAAGAGGTTGATCGTTTCGGTTGGTGCGCTGCCTAAGACAGTGGCAGCTGTCGCACCTGCCTGGTAGGACATCCTCACCTCTCCAATCGCGCCATCCAGCACTTTAAGGTCTGCCACCAGGTGACCGTTCCAGCGCTGCCGGATAGCACGCAAGCCCGGCATCCCTGCCAGTTTGATATAAGGCGTACCGGCTTCGATCAGAATGCGTTCGCTGGCGGGAATGCGCGGCAGCACCTGTGCAACCAGGCCGAGGTCATAGTTGAAGGCGATTTGCAGGTATCTGACGTTGTTATTCAGCGTGACCACGGTCAGGCTTCCTTCTTCACGCTAACCAAATCTGCCAGGTTTGCCATGTTGGAGGGCATGAAGAGCACAATTTTCTCAGATGGATCGGAAGAAATGTCGCGGATGGTCTGCAAGGTGCGCAGATGCAGCGCGCCTGGTGACGCTGCCAGTTCATCAGCTGCGGCACGCAGATTCTTGGAGGCTTCCAGTTCACCTTGCGATGCGATGATGGTAGCACGGCGTTCGCGTTCGGCTTCTGCCTGGCGAGCCATTGCCCGCTTCATCTCAGCTGGCAGCTCCAGCTCCTGAATTTTGATCGATTCAATGTCAACTCCCCAATCGCTGGTTTCGGCGTCCACAATTTCACGGATGGCTTCGGCAATTTGAAGGCGTTCCATCAAGACAGAATCCATTTCGTTATTGCCGATCACATCCCGCAGGGCAGCCTGGGTGTATTGCCGGATGGCAAAGATGTAGTCTTCGATTTTGATGATCACAGCTTCCGGATCAACCACCTTGAAATACACCACAGCATTGACCAGCATGGGGATGTTGTCCTTTGTCATCACTTCCTGGCGGGGCACTTCTGCAGTTGCCAAGCGCATATCCACCCGGCGCATCTTCTGAATGACCGGCAGCACCAGGTTCAGGCCCGGGTTGCGGATGCCAGTAAATTTCCCTAAGGTGAACATCACCCCGCGCTCGTATTCCGGGATCACACGGATGGCTCGCAGGAGGACAAAGATGATGAGGAAAATGACACCGCTAACCAGACACAGTACAAATGTTGTTGTTTCAGTCAGTACATCCATTCTTTTTTATCTCCATTCTGATGGTTCACGTTTTGATGATTCCATTTTACATCGAATTCAATCGATTACCTGATACAATCTCAGGCTGTTCCTGCGCAACCAATTTGGCAGGACGTTGTATAATTCAATATAATCAATATTGGAGGTTTTATGGAAATTACCTGGCATGGACATTCTTGTTTTCGTATTGCCGAACGTGGTATGGCTTCGGTTGTAACAGATCCTTATGATCCTGATGTGGTTGGGATGGATCCCGGCAAATTGCGGGCAGAGATCGTGACCATTTCTTGCGATAAACCAGCCCATAACTTTGTCAAAGCCATCAAAGGATCTGCATTTGAGATCACCGGTCCGGGCGAATATGAGATTGGCGGCGTTTTTGTAACAGGCGTCAGGATTAATGGCAGTAAGAAGAAGAGCACAGAGGATGAGGTGCGAAATACTGTTTATGTGATCGATTATAACGGATTGAAAGTGGTGCATCTTGGCGAACTGAGCAGTGTGCCAAGCCAAACCGAGGTGGAAGGCCTGGGTGAGGTGAACATCGCACTGGTGCCGATCGGGGGCAACACCAGCCTGAACGCTGCCAAGGCGGCTGAGGTGATCAGCCTGCTGGAGCCAAGCATTGTCATCCCGATGCATTACGCCATGAACGGTGAAAAAACAGAACTGGATCCCTTGCCCAAGTTCCTGAAAGAAATGGGCTTGACAGAGGTTGAAACGGAGGAATCGATCAAGCTGACCAGCGTGAATGTGCTGCCTGAAGAAACACGGGTGATGGTGCTGGACCTGAGCCTGTAAACACGAGGGTATTCAGACGAGTGGAAAGTCGCTGATATGAACGTAAAAGTGATCATGTCGTGGGATATCATCCCGGGTCGTGAACAGGAGTATTTTGAATTTGTCGTACGCAGGTTCATGCCTGGCGTCCAAAAGCTGGGCATGGCATTGAGCGATGCCTGGGTGACCATTTATGGGGATCATCCGCAGATTCTGGTCGGCGCGGTGGTTCCCGGACTGGAAAAGGCTGAGAAAATCATTTCTTCTGAGGAATGGTATCAGCTAAACTCGCGTTTATTGGATTTTGTTCAAAATTACGAGTTAAAGCTTGCCCCTCTTGAAGGAGGATTTCAGTTTTAATGACTTTTGTTCCAAATTTATTGGATTGGTATGACAAAAACGCCAGGGATTTGCCCTGGCGTTTTGAACAATCCCCCTACCGGACCTGGGTTTCCGAGATCATGCTCCAGCAGACCCAGGTGGATACGGTCATCCCCTATTTTGAACGCTGGATGGCACAATTTCCTGACCTGCAGGCACTGGCGAGCGCTGATGAGCAATCTGTCCTCGCGATTTGGGAAGGATTGGGATATTACAGCCGGGCGAGAAATCTTCACCGGGCAGCGAAAATTGTCGTGAATGAAATGGATGGTCAGATGCCGCAAACCCCTGAGGGGCTTGAAAAGCTGCCGGGGATTGGGCCTTATACTGCGGCAGCGATCGCCTCAATTGCCTTTGAGCAGGATGTGGCAGCAGTGGATGGGAACATACGGCGGGTGCTTGCGCGCTTATTTGACCTGCGGGAACCAGCGCGCAGCCCACAGGGTGAACGCAAATTATGGGAAATGGCGGAAGCCAACCTGCCGGCTGGGCATGCTGGGGCCTATAACCAGGCGATGATGGATCTGGGCGCCATGATCTGCACCCCCAAAACCCCGGATTGCCCCAATTGCCCGGTTGCGGCGCATTGCCGTGCCAGGTCCTTGGGGGTTCAGGAGGAAAGGCCTGTGAAGATGGCGCGGAAAAAGGTGCCGCACCTGACCGTCACAGCGGCTGTGATTTGCAGGGATGGACAGGTGCTGCTGGCAAAACGACCCTCACGGGGGTTGCTGGGAGGGATGTGGGAATTTCCGGGCGGCACGCTGGAAGACCAGGACGCGGGTCTTGAAGCCTGTCTCAGGCGGGAAATTGGGGAGGAGCTGGGGGTAGAAGTTTCCATTTGCTCGCCTTTTGGTGAATATCGGCATGCTTACACACATTACAAGATCACACTGCACGCTTTTTTAACTGCCTTGTCAGATGGGCAGATTCCGCAAAACCTGGAAAGCCAGGAAATTCGGTGGGTCGATGTCTTGGACTTGTCAGCCTATCCGATGGGGAAAGTGGATCGCCAGATTGCGGATCGATTGGTTGGTGAGGGGATCCATGACTGCTTATGAAGTTGAACGCGAACGGATGGTAGCTGAGCAGATCGCGGGCAGAGGGATCACGAACGCGCGCGTGTTGGAGGCGATGCGTTTGGTGCCGCGCCATCTCTTTTTGCCTGAAGAAGTCCGTCAGTATGCCTATGCTGACAGGCCGGTGCAGATTGGGCAGGGACAAACCATTTCTCAGCCCTATATTGTCGGATTGATGACAGAATTGCTGGCTGTTGAACCGCATCACCGGGTGCTGGATGTGGGGACAGGTTCCGGTTATCAGGCGGCGATCCTGGGAGAACTGGCTGGGGAGGTGCATACGATTGAACGCTTTCCTGAACTGGCAGAGGCGGCGCAGGGAAGGCTGACCGCAATGGGCTACCAGAATATCACCGTTCATATTGGGGATGGCACCCAGGGATATTTGGAGGGCGCACCCTATGATCGGATTCTGGTTGCTGCTGCTGCGCCAGAAGTGCCCCAAGCGCTGAAAGATCAGCTGGCACCAGGGGGGCGACTGGTGATCCCTGTTGGCACACGTTTTTCTCAAAAACTCGAAATTTGGGATCGAGATGAAGCAGGATTCCAGAAATCCGCCAATATTTACGTGGTGTTTGTGCCGCTGGTTGGAAAAGATGGGTGGGAAGAAAATTAACTCCTTCAGCAGGTGATGCTTTTTAAGGCAGGATTGTTTATTGATTCATTTTATGATCGCTGATTTACCGTTTCATGGCAGCAGGAAGGTATTGAAATCCTCTTTGAACAAGAGACAGAAAACAACACTAATAAGAACAATTTTATTCTTGATGAAGCATTAATTAACTTGGAAGCACAAAATGCAATTTACACCACTTGACAAGACACTACCTTGAAAACTGATCGAACAGTAAATAAATTCTTGTTGTATAATATCCTTATAATATTAATCTCAAATTTACCCAAAAAACTATCACGCACAGGGAGAATTATCAAATGAAAACAAGACGAATTTCTATTTTTGTGGCTATTATGATCCTGATAACCACCATCGCAAGTCCACTTCTGGAGGTGCAAGCAGTTCTTTTATCACAAGAGCCGCCACCTGTTGAAGAACCTATCGAAGCGCCGATTGAGGAACCGTTAGAAGAACCCATTGATGATCCTGGAGTGGAACCCACTGAAGAACCAGGTGAAGAACCGACACCGATAGAGGAACCAATAGATATCCCCACTGATGAGCCAGTTCAGGATCCGATGGAACCTCCATTTGGAGACATATCAGACCCGGTTTCAGCAAATGGGATTACCTATCTTGAAGCGCCTTATTTATCAGATGACGGAAACACATTGTATAATGCTGTTCCCCCGCGGGTTCTTATCGTAGATGATAACCCTGAGATGCAAAATCTCCATTCACCATTAGATCCTGAAATGGCAGCAGCCATAGCAGAGGATCCTTCGCGTGCTGCTAACTTTTCCATTACCTATAAGGCAGCTGGCACGACTGATCCCTGGGGAACCTCTTGTACAACTTTCCCGACAGCAGCACAGACAGCATTTGCTACGGCTGCAGCAATCTGGGCAAACACAATCAAATCTCCTGTTCCCATTACCATCTCTGCCTGCTGGGCAAGCAGCCTTCCAGCAGGTGTACTTGGTTATTCTGGGGGACAACCTCTGCACAGAAACTATGCCGGCCTACCAAAATGGAATACCTGGTATCAGGGTTCCCTGGCAAATGCGCTGGTTGGAAGAGACCTTTCCACCAGTTATGATATGTATATCAGTTACAGCTCAACTTTTTCCTGGTACTATGGAACGGATGGAGATACGCCAGCAGGACAATACGATTTGGTAACGGTTGCAGCCCATGAAATCGCGCATGGTTTGAACTTTTCTGGGTCTGCCTATTATTCAGGTGGAACCGGCGAGTATAAATACAGCGGGTATCCTGTGATATATGATCGATTTATGCAAAGTGCTACCGGTAAGAAGCTTTCTGAATATAAAAACCCATCGGCAGCGCTGGGTAGTTTATTTACCTCAGATAGCTTGTTTTGGGGCGGCTCTTATGCAAAGGCAGCCAACGGCGGAAAACCAGTGAAGATGTATGCGCCTGCAACATGGCGATCTGGCTCATCCTTCTCTCACTTGGATTACAACAAGTTTGCTGGGACAATCAACAGCATGATGGTCTATGCTGTGGCAAGCGGGTCCTCGCAACATTACCCTGGTCATGTCACGAAAGGCATCTTGCGGGATATGGGATGGAAACTAGCCTCAACATCAACCATCCCGACACTCATCTCGCCCATTGGTATGATCACAATGAGAACTCCCACGTACACATGGGGAAAGGTTTATGGGGCGACAGGTTACAGGATTGTGGTCAATAAGGGGACAACAAAAGTCTACGAGTTTTATCCTGACAATGCCTATTGTGGTGCGACAACCTGTTCTATTACACCAGGATCAGTCCTTGCTGACGGAAGTTACACTTGGAAAGTGAGAGCATATCTTGGGGGAACGTATAGAGATTGGTCTGCGGAGAAAACCTTTAAGGTTTCCACAGGGTTCACCTCTAACTTCACGAACAATGCCAATGGATGGGTCCCTCAATCGGGAACATGGAGCATCACCTCCCTTGGTTATTATCGTACTCCTGGGAAATATTTAAAGGCTTCCACGAGCGCCTACAAAGGCACGTTCCCAACCTTTACGTACGAAGTCCGTATGAAAAGAGGTGTTGATTTATATGCGGCAAATCGAGTTTACGTGAGAGGGACCCCCAGCCCACTCTCGGATTCTAAAGATTGGTATCATGGCTATGTTTTCCAGTATGCAAATGACCAAAGTTTTATGGTTTATAAAAGAGTCAATGGCATTACAACGATCCTGACCGGGTGGAACTATTCCTCGGCGATCAATCCCTTTGGATGGAACACGCTTAAGGTAGTTGGCAGTGGCTCCTCCTTTACGTATTACATCAATGGGACTCTGGTGTGGACAGGGACAGATGCATCTTTGAGCACCGGTCAGGTAGGTGTTGGGATGTATAGAGCGGTGCCAGAGACTTCAAACTTGAACGTGGATTGGGCAAAACTCTCCATCTATACCACGGCGTCTGTTGGTGATCAGGTGGCAGAGATTATCCAAGCGGATCCTTACTGGACGGATGTGAATGTGTCGCCGATTGATATTCATTAATCCCTCTCAAAAATTTAAGAAGGTCTGGCTGCTGAATTTTATGGCCTAATCAACAAAATAACCGGTGAATCTTGACTGATTCACCGGTTATCGTTTTGCAGGAATAACTCTCAGTAGTTCTAAAGTCGAAGATGGGTTAATTGAAAACGGGCTCGAAAATGAAGAACGCATCGTCCTCTCTCACGATCAGGCGACCATCACTGATGCGGATATATTCATCAAAGCCAAAAAGTGAGCAGTTTGTTTTAAACACCTGGATTTGTTGAAACTCACTGATTCCAAGCCTTTCGGGAGAAATGTCCCAGGAAGATGATAGAAAATCAACAGTATCTGCTGTTTCTTCAAGGAATTTCACACCAATACAGACCTGGCCATCAAAATAAATCTCATTTTCATTGATGTCCAATGTGAGAAATAATCTATCTTTGGCCTTAGATTCGTCTCCTTGAAATGAATCCGCCAGCACATAGTCTGTGATGCGCCACAAAACCCTGATAGATGTTCCCTGGTTAGCATCTTCTAGATTTCTAATCTCTGCTTGGTTTTCAGACAAATCGATTTCCTGCTCTGTTTCATTATCTAATGGCGAGTTGTCTTCACCTTCTGGAATAGGTGGCATTGATGGGCCGTCGATCCCTGCAACGCATGACGTTAACATCAGAATGATTGGAACAAGATTGAGCAACAATCTGAAAGATAATTTCATAATATCCTCCTCCTCAAATTTCAATGGTTACCGTGATTGATTGATGATTTGCAAAACAGACGTTTTATTTCATGAATATGTTCCCGATTAAGCGATTTTTGCAGTAAATTGTAATCAACAGAGTAAAATTTGTGCAAAAAGTGATGTTCATTGTTTGTCTGGAAGGGGAATCCACAGCAGATAAATCCTTTGGATTTTTACCAGAGTTTCAACCCTAATAGGCGTCGATCTGTTTCCAATCGCCCTCAAAATTGGCGGCGGCTTCATCCACCAGTCCCTGCGTCAGGTAGGATTCCACGTCTTTTTCCCAAATGAACCCAGATCGGATCCCGTTGGCGGCATAGACTGCGATTTCGGTCGCATCATAGATACCGGTGCAGATCTCAACATCGTAGCCCTGTACGTCAATGATCTCCTGCATGGCAAACACGCCTTCCATCTTGGAGAGGATATTGCGCTTTTGCAGCATGCCGCTGTAGGGTGCAATTGCCACCGCGCCAGCTGCCACCGCGAAGACCATCCAGGTGCTGGTGGGGACGGCGGTCGCCATGATGGGCAAACCCTGTTGGCTCAATTGCCGGATGACGGATAACCCGTTGCGGGTGGCGGGCACCTTGATGCGCATTTTATCAGGGTCAATCGCCAGCATTTCGTCTGCCTCGCGCAGCATGTCGCGCACTTCGCCCGCATGCAGCTGGTAATAGGCGTAAGGCGCAATTTTGCACAGGTCTGCGAAGATCTCTTTAGGGTTACGGGATTCCTGTGCCACGACGTGGGGGTTGGTGATCACGCCTTCAAAGACGCCGTAAGCGAAGAATTGTTCAGCGCGTTCAGGATTTGCAGTTGCCAGCCAGAATTTCATATTGTTTACTCCTATAATTTTGTGATCAGTTGTTTATGTGCTTCGAAGAGGGCTTCTTCTTTGCGGAGGACCTCATTGATGTTGCCGCTCACGTTATGGCTCGGGTAAATGTGGAAAGGGACACCCTTTTCTGCCAGCAAACGCACAGTCTCAACGACGATGGCGTTCATGATGATCATCCCGGCGATGGTCGACCCGCCGCCAGTATGGATATCCTCAGGGTAGGTGACCAGGGCATCTCCTTCAGGAACATGGGTATCGATGTGGATATCAGCAATTTCCATCAGGCGTTTACCGAGCTTGTTCTTGGGATGATTTGCCAGCGAGTGTGCCGCGGAGCTGACGCCAATCGTTGTCAGCGATTGCTGCCTGGCAAGGTCACATATTTCGACCGGCAGAGCGTTGATGCCGGAGTTGGAGAAGACGATCAGTGTGTCCTGTGGAGTGAGGGTGTAGTTGGAGAGGATCACCTCGGCAAAGCCGCTGGTCTGCTCAAGGAAGGACATTTGCCTTTGCCCTCCCTTACCGGTCACGAAGCCGTTGAACCCAAGTTCGGGTTCGGTGATCTGAACGAAACCCACAATCGAGCCGATGCGCGGAAAGGCCTCCTGCGGGGGCAGGGCGCTGTGCCCGGCGCCAAACATCAGCACGACGCGCCCAGCTGCAATCGAATTCGCGCAGGCTTGGGCAGCCTTTTGGATGTTTTGCGTTTCGTGATCATCAATCAGATGGATCACCTGCTGCATTTTGATGATAAAATCCATTCTTATTTCCTTTTATCTTTATGATCTTCAAAATGAATTTTACCGCATGATGCAAGAGAAAATGGGCTCTGTACATGGATCAGATTTATGCTTGGGTTAATCGGGTAGAATCTGTTTTTACCGAAAATGTTGATTTCTGATTTCAAGAGGAACTGGATCATAGAATGCCATTTGAACTGCACGCCCCCTATGGGCCGACAGGCGATCAACCCCAGGCGATTGCTGAACTGGTTGAAGGAATTCAAAAAGGTTATCAGCACCAGGTACTGCTGGGTGCCACGGGCACCGGTAAAACCTTCACGGTTGCCAATGTGATCCAGCAGGTGCAGCTGCCGACCCTGGTGATGGCGCATAATAAGACCTTGGCAGCCCAGCTGTATGCTGAATTTAAGGAATTCTTCCCAAATAACGCGGTGGAGTTCTTTGTCTCTTACTATGATTATTATCAACCCGAAGCCTATGTTCCCCGCCAGGATCTGTATATTGAAAAAGAAACCGATATTAATGAGGAGATAGACCGGCTGCGCCTGGCTGCGACGACATCTTTGATGTCTCGCAAGGATGTGATTATCGTGGCTTCGGTTTCCGCCATCTATGGTCTGGGTGACCCCGAAGCTTATCGGGGTAACACCACACGGCTGGAAGTAGGTGAAATCCATCGCCGAAACGCGCTCTTGCGCCGGCTGGTGGAAAGCCAGTATTCGCGCAACGATTTTGAACTCAAACCCGGTATCTTTCGGGTGCGGGGAGATACGCTTGAAATTCTACCAGCCTATGATGATACACGGGCTTACCGGGTCAGTTTCTTTGGCGATGAGGTGGAACGGATTATCGCGGTCAACCCGCTGACGGGCGAGGTTTATGAAGATCTGCAATCTGTGGAGATTTATCCTGCCAAGCATTACGTCACGGAAGAAGACCGGATGAAGCAGGCAGTCACCAATATCGAAATGGAACTGGAGGAACAGCTGGCAGCACTGCGGTCGCAGGAGCGCTTGTTGGAAGCCCAGCGATTGGAGCAGCGCACCCGTTATGACCTGGAAATGCTGCGTGAGGTGGGTTATTGCTCTGGCATTGAGAACTACTCACGCCACATTGACGGCCGCCCGGCGGGATCGGCGCCCTGGACGTTGATCGACTTCCTCCCAAAGGAGTATTTGCTGGTGCTGGATGAATCGCACATGATGATCCCCCAGATACGCGGCATGTATAATGGCGACCGATCGCGCAAACAGGTGCTGGTGGAATATGGCTTCCGACTGCCCTCCGCGATGGATAACCGACCGCTGACTTTTGATGAATTCAAGCAGCAGATGGGCATCACGCTCTACACTTCCGCCACGCCCGCCCAATATGAACTGGACCTGGCAGACCAGGTGGTGGAGCAAATCATCCGCCCCACAGGCTTAATCGATCCCAACATTGTCGTGCGTCCATCCGAAGGACAGGTGGATGACCTGGTGGGGGAAATCCATCGCCGGATTGAGCACGGCGAGCGAGTGCTGGTGACGACCCTCACCAAGCGCATGGCTGAGGACCTTTCGGATTACCTGATGGAGCTGGGGCTGAAGGTGCACTATCTGCATTCGGAGGTGGATACACTGGAACGTGTGGGGATCCTGAGGGATTTGCGGCTGGGAGTTTTCGATGTGGTGGTGGGGATCAACCTGCTGCGTGAGGGGTTAGATTTGCCCGAGGTTTCCCTGGTGGCGATCCTGGATGCTGATAAGCAGGGGTTCTTGCGCTCAGGAACGGCGCTGATCCAGACGGTGGGACGGGCTGCGCGGCATCTTCATGGCGAGGTGATTATGTATGCCGACCGGATCACGGATGCCATGAAACAGGCCATTGATGAAACCAACCGCCGGCGAGAAATCCAGGTAGCCTATAACATAGAACATCATATCGAGCCTGCCAGCGTGATCAAATCGGTACGGGATCTGACGGACCGACTGGCACGCGATGCTGGGGTGGATGAGGAAGGCGATCTGCGCGGCAAGGTCAGCAAGCTGGAGCAAAAAGAACTGGCACGGATGATCGCTGAATTGGAAAAGCAGATGAAAGCTGCAGCCAAAGAGCTGGAATTTGAACGGGCTGCTTTACTGCGAGACCAGGTCTATGAACTGCGGGAGATTTTGGCTGAGGAATCGAACCTGCCGCCTTGGAAAAAAGTGCAGATGCTCAGCGGGGGCAACCGGCAAGATTAATGGGGTAAGGGATGTTGGGTGGAAGGGTTTTTTGTGCTGCCCGGCTGGATCGAGTTTAGAAATTCTACGGATCAGCCAGTGCTGCGGACACTAAATCGGTTGAACTGCCCACCCGCATCCGAAAAGGAATAGTCCACATCTGAGACAAACCCACCTGCAGGACCTTTGCGCAGGGTGGTCAGCAGTTGGTTAAGCGCCTGGTAGTCACCCTCTGCCAGCACTTCCACCCTGCCATCGTGTCGATTGCGGACCCAGCCGCTTAATTGGAGCGTTTGGGCGGCGTTCAGCGTGAAATAGCGAAAGCCCACTCCCTGAACGCGTCCACTGATAAAGGCGTGTAACTGATAGATCTGAGACTCACTCATATGTAAAAGCCATCCCGTTTGCAAGGTGTTCATATCCAGTTTCTCTGATTTTACTTGATTTGGTTTCTGTCTGGAATGAAAAACGCGTCCTGAGCCAATTCGGACGCGTTTGGTTTTTAGAACCAGAGCGAGGGTCAGTCTTCAAAGTCGTCGTCAAGATCCCAATCTTCGGGGTCATCTTCTTCAAAGCGCATCATGTCAAAAAGGTTGTATTGTTCGGTAAAGTCCAGGTTTTCAAGGGCTTCTTCCAGGAGTTGGAGGTCATCCGGGTCATCCGTGTCTTCGATTGCTGCTTCGATCAGGGAGCGAACACCTTTCCCGCCGATTTTGGTGAGCGACCAGATGGCAGCGTAGTAAAGATCGTTGTCATCGGTCCCCTCCTCAAGCAGATCAAAGAGCAGATCGCGTGCATCCTGAAGCTCCAATTCACCCGCGGCGCGCACTGCTTCATAGCGCACCTGTAAGTCGGGGTGCTCGATCATACGCAGCACAGGTTCTGCCCAGCGCTGGTCAACGGAGCGTCCCATGGCAAACAGGGCGCTTTGTAACCACTCTTCATCGTCGGACTCGTAGGCTTCCTGGATTAAACGCGGCACGTCTGCGTGGCTGCTATAGCCGAGGGACTCCAGTGCTCGGCGACGGACGAGGGGGTCGTCTCCCCCGAGATGGGTTCGGATGAGATGTTTGAGCAGAAGCTGATAGGTGGATTCTGTGATCTCTTCCAGTTCGCCCATATAGGCAAATACACCCAGAGCGGTGGCTGCTGCCGCGCGAACGATCGATTCTGGGTCTTCTTCCATCAGTTTAATGAAGCGAGGCACCAGGCTTTCCTGTTCGGATTGCCACAGAAGCCGAATGGCTGTTGCCCGGGTGACAGGATCTTCATCTTCGAGGCAGTGAAGGGCAAAGGAATCGAAATACAGGATCGTATCCCCTTCTGCCAGGACTTCCATATCTTCCAGCAATCCCCGCCGGCGCAGGGTCTGCACCTGGGGCCAGACTTTGCTCAGCTTATTCAGATCTTCCGGGCAGATATCAGAGAAAAAATAGAGTAAGGAAGCTGGAAAAGGCGTCTCCGGGTTGAGGAGTGCCGCTTTGATCTCTGAAAAATCAAATTCTTTATTGTAAGGTGAGTCGCTCATAAGAACCTCTGGGTAATTTCACTAAGGAATGACAACCGGGTTGGTGAAATCCAGAACGGTGATCACAACCATTAAAAAGATGAGTAGCATGAGACTGACCGTGTTGACGGCGTTTTCCCATTTTTGAGGAATGCGCTTTTTGAAGAGCAATTCAGGCAGGGTGAAGAGGATTCGCCCGCCATCCAGTGCCGGGATGGGCAGCAGGTTGGTGATGCCCAGGGCAATGGAAATGTTGGCGATAATCGAAAGGGTGAAGATCGGGAGGGGTTCTGCCGTCGCCAGCTCGGTTTGCTGATCCATTTCAACCGCCTGGCTGTAGATATCATAAATGCCTTTATAGCCAACCGGGCGTGCCAGTGCGGGATCGACGGTGCCACGGATCAGGCGGATGGGCAATAAAAAGGTTTCGCGGATGATGTAGCCGGTGGATTGGAAGGCGAAACCCACGGATTGGAAGAAGGGGGTGGGTTTGAGCGGGTTGCCCAAACCGACACCCATTGCGCCTTCCCCTTCGGGAGGGTTAGCGCGTGGGGTGATGGCAATTGTGCTCTGTTCCCCATCACGCTCAACCGTCAAAATGATTTCCTCACCCAGCTGCTGGTTAATAGTTTCAATCAGGCGGTCAATATCCTGGATCGGCTGGCCATCCACTGCCAGGATGATATCCCCGGGCTGCAGCCCAACCTGCATGGCAGGCGAATTAGGCGCAATCTGGGTGATCATTGCCTGGTCGGAAGCTGGGATGCCGATGGCGCTGTAGATCACCACCAGCAGGATGATCCCGATCAGGAAGTTCATCACCGGACCGGAAAGGGCAATCACCAAACGTTTCCATGCCGGGGCGGCTGCCATACCGTCTTCGATGGAATCGTCTGCTTCACCCTTAGGGCGCACGAAACCTCCAAAAGGGATCCAGTTAAGGGAGATAACAGTGCCCTTCCACTCACCAAGCTTTGCCAGGCGGGGTGGGTAGCCAAAACCAAACTCTTCGATTGGCACGCCGACGGCACGTGCAGAGAGGAAGTGACCTAATTCGTGGAAGAAGATCAGCACACCGATGACAAAAACAACTTGCAAAATTAATAGAATGATGTTCATGTTTTCCTTCTAAAAGCGCGTGTTTGATGCAAACACGGGAATCCTTATTTGAAATTGATTTTTTATTATACCCCCCGGGGCAAAACAATTAGTAGGGTTGTAGCAGCCTGGCAGGACCTGCCGGCACACCCTTAAGCACGTCGATGATGCCCGTAATCTGCCGCAGACGGCTCAGCACCTCTGGCATCGCCTCTTGCAGGCAAATGACGTGCACATTCGGTCCGGCATCCAGGGTGTAGGTGACCGGGATACCTTCTGCCCGCCAGTCCCTGACCGAGAGCATGATCGCCAAGGATTGGGGGTGCCAGTAAAACAGGGGAGGATGTGAGGTCATCATGACGGCGTGCATCAGATTGCTATCTTGCTCGGTGACCTGTGCAAGCGCATCAAAATCCCGGTTGAGAATGGCAGAGCGGCAGAGTTCCAGCCTTCTGGGCGCGTCCTGAATGCGCGCAGCCTGGAGAGGGCTGGTGTCGGCACCCAGCATGCCAGCCTCAGAACCAACCTGTTTGTGCTGATCACTGAGGATTGCAACCAGATCGACCAGTGCCCAGTGGTTTTTCGATGCAATGGAAAATGCATACGATTCCCCGGTGTCTTCGTTGGTGCGCCACTCAACAAATCCACCCGGAACAGAACGGCAGGCAGAGCCGGAACCAAAGCGTGCCAACCTTGAAAGCGCTTCTTCAGATAGGTTCAGCCCCAGTCCAGCGGTGCCCGCCAGAGCCAGGGCAGCAAAAGCCGATGCAGAGGACGCAATCCCAGCGCCGATGGGGAAGTTATTTTCGCTGTCAATATGCGCATACAGGTTCGCCCCAGCCATCTTCCGGATGCGGTCTAAAAATTGGCTCATGCGGGAGAGCGGCTCACCTTCAACGCGCTCACCATTCAGTGTGAGGGTATCGGATGTTAGCTGCGGATCATACGCTACTGAGGTGCGGGTGGACAGGCAGCCAATATTCATCGAAATCGAATCGTTGGAAGGCAGCTTGCGTTCTTCATCTCTGATCCCCCAGTATTTGATGAAGGCGATATTGGGGTGGGCTATTGCTGCGGCTTTCATCGGCTTCATCATTGTCTCACGCGTTTTGCCAGTTCTCTGCCTTCTGGATACGTTCGTTCAGGGGCGGGTGGTTGTAGAACAGGAAAACCACCCAGGGCTCCGGGTCCACATCGCCCAGGTTTTGGTTAGCGAGCCGGGTGAACGCAGAGGCAAAGGCGCGGGATTTGCCGGTGGTTTGCAGGGCAAAATCGTCCGCTTTCCCTTCGCGCCAGCGCGAAAAGGCGTTTTCGATTGGCATGGTGACCAGCTGGTAGAGCGAGAGCAGGATCATCAGGGCAGGCAAACCAGCCGGGTCTGCCACTCCTGATAGCCCAAAGGTTTGAATCGCCCAGTTCATGGCCAGGGAGACCAGGAATAAACCCAACCCGGTGAGCAGGGTGCCAAAACCGATCAGCCAGGCAAAATCTTTGTGTATGTGGTGTCCAAGCTCATGTGCCAGGATGGTCTCAATTTCATCATCGGTGAACTCGGCAACCAATGTGTCCCCAAGCACAATGCGGCGGGTATTGCCCAAACCTGTCAGGAAAGCATTTGCCTGCTTGGTGCGGCGGGACATGTCCATCTTGAAGACACCTCGCACATGGGTGTTGTGCTTTTTTGCAAGGTTGATCAGCCGTTTTGCCAGATCGGCGTGTTCTTCTCCCAGCGGGGTGAATTTATTGAAGATCGGCATGAAGATCACAGGCGCCAGGTTTGTCATTAACACGCTGAAAAACAGCATACCGCCTGTCAGCCACAGCCACCAGTTATCACCTGTAATTCGCAGCGCCAGGTAGATCAGTTCAATCAGGATCAGTCCCATAACCGCACCCACGGCAAGGTTTTTAAGCTGATCAAAGATCCAATTTTTGCGCGTTTGGGTGGAAAGATCATAACGGTGGGGCAGGATAAAACCTGCATAGTAACCCAGTGGCAGGTTGATCAGGAAATAGATGCCGGCGAAGACCGCGATAAATCCGGCAACGATGAACCAATCATTGTTCACAATTTCCGCCAACCAGGCGCGCAGCCCAACTGACCAGCCGGTCACAAGCCAAATGAGGGCATACAGCAGGTTGGTGGTTTCATCCACCACCCACAGGCGGCGTTTGATCCGGGCATATTGTTTGGCTTGTTTCTGGCGTTCCGGGTCCAGAGTGGTGAAAGGTTGTTCCATAAGAAATCCAAATCTCTATTTTTTGATTGAGTTTTATTGTTCGGTTTTTTCTTGCCAGGGTTGAAAAAGGCTATTTTGAATCCCGATCCGGTCCAACATTCGCCCCACCGTGGCATCCACCAGGTCCTCAATGGTCTGCGGCTTTTGATAGAAAGCCGGGATGGGCGGAAAGATGATTGCGCCTGCCTGTGCCGCCAGGGTCATCAGACGCAGGTGACCGCTGTGCAAGGGGGTCTCTCGCACCGCCAATAAGAGCGGGTGCCCTTCCTTCAGGCAGACATCCGCGGCGCGCTGGATCAGGTTCTCTGTGTAGCTATTGGCAATGCCTGAAAGGGTTTTGATGGAGCAGGGAACGACCAGCATGCCTTCGGTTCTGAAGGAACCGGAAGCAATCGTCGCGCCGAGATCATCCGGTTGATAGACATGATTTGCCAGTGAAAGGACGGTTTCGATTGTTTCATCCGTTTCCTCCCGGATCACCCTGGCGCCCATCTGACTGATCACGCAGTGAACCTCCACCTGGAGCGCTTTGAGTGCGCGCAGCGTGCGCAGTCCGTAGATGGCGCCGCTGGCGCCGGTGATGGCAAGGATGATGCGTTTGTGATATTTCATGATGGAATTATACTGGTTTTTGGGCGCTTCAACCCATGAGGATGCCCTGATCTGCATCGACCGAAACCCGATCACCCGTGTGCAGCTGGCTGAGATCCACCCGGTCAATGCAGGGGATTTCCGCAATGATGCATCCCACCGCAGTGATGGTTTCTGTTTCTGCGTTCACGATGGCGAGCGGGGCGCAGTTGTTCTTTTTCAGGCGGTAAAGCACATAAGACCCCACGGTAGATCCTTTGCCGCGCGGATAAACCAGCACCTTTCCTGCAATCGTTTGTCCTTCCAGGTCATGCCCGGCTTCGGTGATCACCCCGGTTTGCGGGTCAACGCCGCCGTAAAAGGAGATGCCCATCTTACTGACCAGGGCGAAGCCCTGCGCTTGACCCGGGAAAATGGTGCGTCCTTCGAGTTTCATTGGGTTGCCTCCCGGATGACTTGGTCAAAGGACAGCAGACGGGTTTTGAAGTGATTCTTGGCATAGGCGTAATAACAGGCTTTTGCGGAGTCGGTTGCCATGGCTATGAAGCGGCCTTCGATGGGGGCTACCACACAGCAGGTATCTGTGGCAAATTTGGCGCCGGCAGCCTCGATGATCTGTGTGTATCCCATCCGGTCAGCCATGCCTTTCACCGGTCGTGAAGTTGTGATCCAGAATTCTTTGGTAACTCGTTTACCTTCTATTAGCTGCGCAATGCGTTGGATTTCTTTCAAGCTGAGATGCGGGCAGCCCAGGCTGACAAAGTCCACCTCTTCTGCAGTTGTCTGAAGCAAGTCTGCCCTGGCTTGATCCAGTTCCCTCTGATGGATGACGAGGTCTGCAGGCGGAATTTCAAAGGCGTTTGCTTCAGGTGTGAGCCCTGGGATGTGGAACAGTGCCACGCCACCATAAGTGGCAATGCTGGCACAAAAGGATTTGAGTGTTTCCAAACTGGCTTCGGTGATCCCTGTGATGAGGGGTACCAGCTGTGCCAGTTTAAGGGATTGCAGGCGATCGCCAATCGCTTTGCCCAGGGCGCCGAAATCGTGGGTGCCGGAGAGACTGGCATCCACCCTGACATGGACGGTGGGCTGCCGGTTTTGATCGAGATGGTAGTTATAGGCAGGGGTGCGCCCGGTGAGCGCTGCCGCCAGTGCCGAAGGTCCGCCCTCGCGGTTGGTGCGGGCGCCGAGAACCGAGTTGGCAAAACAGACAGCACTGCTTTCTGCCCAGGCAATATGTTCCCCAAAGCGGGGCAGGTTGCCAAACAGGTAAGGGGTGCAAGAACAAGTGGTGATCACGCCCATTTTCTCGAAAGCCGACAGCACACGGCGCTGATTTTCAGCAAAGGCTTCATCGATTCCCAGGGCGCGGTAGTTTTCAACATCCATCCCTGCCGGGTTGAGTGTGGTGAGCACCTGGGCTTTTCCGCCGCCCTCCGCCATGTCCGCCAGCCATTCCAGCCCGGCTTCGCCCAGGTTCGCATAGCTGACGCCAGAGATCTGCACAGACGTGATCGGCAGCATATGCTTGGCGCCGTAGATTCGTCCCAGCGTTTCGAGGATGCGCATGGCTTTTTGGGCGGCTGGGCCGGAGCTGCCAGCCAGGATGGCGTTTTCTTCAGGTGTCAGATGCATGGTGTTCTCAAGGGGTGAGTGGTGAAGGATGAATTGGGCATAGGAATCCTGTTTCGCTCAGTCGGAGGGCTCGTTCAAAAAGTCGGACAGGTCAACGTTAGGAAAGCTGACCCTGGCAAAGTGCTTGCCCGCGGTCGCCAGTGGGGCGGTCAGGTCATAGCCGACTTTGCATGTTTCGTAAGTGCCAGGTTCGGCGCTGGGGTCCAATGAGGAGCCGCGCTCGCGTCCCAGCCAGACCAGGTCCCGATCTGCCTGGAAGCGGGTTGCCATCGCCCATTCCACGGATAAGGGATCGTAGATATCGATATCCTCATCCACCACAAAAATGTGTTTACAGGACCTGTGCCCGCGTGCAGCTGCCTCGATCGCCTTACGTCCGTCCTCCTCATGCTCCTTGCGGATTTTGATGATGGCGTGCAGCCAGGAACAGCCGCCGGGGTTGACGTTGACATCCAGGCACTTGACCACCTGGCTCACCTCCCGAAAGATGGTGGGTTCGCGCGGCATACCCATCAGCAGCTTGTGCTCCAATCCGCCGGGGAGGAGCGCATGCCAGACCGGTTCAGCGCGGTGTGTGATGCATTTTACCTGCAGCACGGGTTCCTGCCGGATGACGTCCGGGGTCTCAGTCAGGTCTACAAAAGGACCTTCGGCATGACGGCGGTCACGGAAAACTGTGCCTTCGATAACAAATTCTGCCTGTGCCGGGATAAGTAAATTTGAAGTTTGGGCACGAACCACCTGGAAAGGTTCCAGCGTGTTGGCTATTTCCAATTCATTTTGGCCGAGTTCGACGGAGGTTGCAGCCGCAACCAGGATATGGGGCGCCACCCCCACACAAATCGCCACATCCACCTCGCCCAGATCCTGCAAGAAAGTGTCAAAGTTGCGGGTTTGCACCACGCGCACCGCCATTTCCGTGGCTGAAAACTGCATGCAGCGGTGAAAATCCAGATTTTGACCGTGGATTGGGTGCCCGGCAACCATCACACCGGAGCTGATGTAATTTCCGCCGTCGCCCTCACAGTGGAACAGGATCGGGAGATCATCCAGGTTAGGATTTTCGATGACCACCCCCTGGCAGGGCGCCTGTGCTGTGATCGATGGCACGGAAGGGTTCTCGATAGCATGCGAGAGGGTGGGAATGATGTCCTCTACCGCAATCCCCAGGTAATCGGCGAAGCTCTTTTTGGTGCAAAACAGGTTTCCCATGATTGAAAAGGTGGAATCCGTCACCTGGGAGAAGAGCACGGGCTGGGGTTCCAGTGCTTTAAGGATGCCCGCTGCCTGCAGATGCCTGGATACTGGCTTTTTGATCTCGATGCGTGAACCCTGCTGTGCAATATTCTTTAAATAGTCTCTCAGTGACATGGCAATTCCTTCAATCTATTCTGTTTGAATTATAGCAGGAAAGGGGGGGCGTTTTCGCGTCGGTAAGCGCCAGATGCAGTTGGTACGACTCTTGCTCTATAAGAATCAGTTCGAGAAACGGAATTGTGATTCAAATTGAAATGCTGGCTATTTACGGGAGCTTCAGATGAGAAAGAAATCTGTGATTACAAAAGGTACGATCATTCTGATCGGCGTGATCCTGGTCATGTTTTTGGCTTCCGGTTTTTTTCCACGCCTGACAGGCAAGAAAGATGGACCGGAGATTGATCCGGAGCTTGTTTCCAGGGCAAAAGTTTCTGAGGATCTTGATTACCTGATCTATTTTGAAGATAAGGCAGATCTTTCTGGAGCGGAAGAACTTACCTGGGAAGAACGGGGCTGGTTCGTCTACAACGCATTGACCGCCCAGGCAGACCGATCCCAGGCTGGCGTGCGGGCTTTTTTAGATCGACGCGGGGTCTCTTATCAGTCATTCTGGATCCAGAATGTGATTGCGGTGGAGGCTTCAAGCAGCACCACGCTGTATGGGTTAACCAAGTTTGTTGAGATCCAATCGCTGCAGTCCGTTCCCCAGGTGTTCATCGAAGACCCGTTGGAAAAGCAAGTGGAGAAATCAGCAGAAATTCAAACAGCAACAGACAACCTGCTGCACATCCGGGCAGATCAAGCCTGGGCACTTGGTTTTCAGGGCGAGGATTTTGTGGTTGGGAGCATCGATTCAGGGGTGCGCTATACCCACGAAGCGCTGGCTGATACCTATCGTGGCAATTTGGGGAATGGCGCTTTTGACCACAATTACAGCTGGTGGGATGCGGTGGGCGGCAAGGATGCGGCTTATGATGATCATGGGCACGGCAGCCACACCACCGGCATCATGGTTGGCACCGAGGGGGATCAAACCAGGATTGGGATCGCACCTGAGGCAAGCTGGATCGCGTGTAAGGCGATCAGTGGGAGCGGTTTTGGTTATGGCTGGGATTTCCTGGAGTGCGGGCAGTTTATGCTGGCGCCCTGGGATCTGGAAGGTCAGCACTCAAACCCATCGCTGCGCCCCCATGTGGTCAATAACTCCTGGGGCAGCTGTGCCACAACCTACTCCGATTGGTATGAGGATACGATTGATGCCTGGCTGGCTGCCGGGATTTACCCCGTCTTTTCGAACGGGAACGCTGGCAACTGCAGCCTTTCCTCACCGCCTGGCTTGAATACGGTTGGTAACCCGGCAAGGTCCTATCACGTTACCGCGGTGGGGTCCACGGGCAAAGCTAACGGACTGTATGCCGATCATTCCAACTGGGGTCCGACCGACAGCGAGGACGTTCTCAATCCTGCGGGGTATCCCTGGATCAAGCCTCAGGTGGTTGCCCCGGGATTGGGGATCCGATCGGCAGTCGCTTCTGCAGATGATGCCTATGCCTATTGGGGCGGCACCTCGATGGCGGCGCCGCATGCAGCAGGGCTGGTCGCGCTGATGTGGGGGGCGGGTGATTGCCTGGTGGGTGATTATGTGACTACGGAGTCACTCATGCAGGACAGCGCTGTTCCGATCCCGTATGATACGGGTAATGGGGATGAGGGACCGGGAAATGTGCCCAACCATGCCACTGGCTGGGGAGAGATCGACGCACTGGCAGCGGTGAGCGCGGCGCGGGACTATTGCCATCAAGGCAGAGTGCCAGTCTCCATTATGGGCAGGGTGATTGACGGTAGCGGTCACAGCTATCCGCTGTATGCAAAAATCAGCCTGGTCTCTGCCAGTCATCAAGTGCAGATATTCACCAATCCCTTTGATGGAACTTACAGTGCGACCGTTTATGAGGGCATGGTTTATGACCTGGTGATTGCCTCTCTAATAGACGGATATTACGCTGTTGCGGAAATGGGTCTTGTTTTTGATGGGGATACCGTCTGGCGGGAAGATGCCTTGAAGGTTCGACAGGAATGCCTGGCGCCGGGCTATGTGCTTTCCGGTGGGGTCTGCGAGAAAATCCCCGGGGGCGTTGTCGCTGGATTTGTGACAGATATTGGCTCGGAAATGCCACTGACTGGGGTGACCGTGAGCAGCGCTGGTTCACACACCTACACCATCGCCACACCAAATGACCGCACGCTGCGAGATGGTTTCTACTGGCTGTTTTTACCCATGTGCAGCGAGTGCGAGGGTGTTGAACTTTTAGCCGAGAGACGGTTTTATCTGCGGGAAAGTGCTGAGGTTGTGCTTTCCCCAGGCGAAGTCATCCGGCAGGATTTCAGGATTGAGAGCTGCTGGCACAAGTTGGCGATGATCCTCCAGCAGACAGTTGACTGGCTGCTTGGGCTGATCCGGCGCTGACCCGTCGTTAACACGGCGTAGACCCGAATCCAGCATCCAATCCCCATCCCGCCCGGTATAATGAGCGGGATGTTTGCAAATAAGCTCTATGATGTGATTACGCTATATGACTGTATGCAGGAACCAGCTTCCATGGCATGGCTGATCAGCATGGATGTGCCGCTGCCCGGCGTGATTCCCCCGGGAGCATATCCTTCCCCAGACGACATTAAGCGGACGCTGGATAGCATTAGCGGCATTCATGTGGATTACCTCGAGGGGAAATCCTGCTGGCAGGCCGCGGCAACCCACCGAGAGGACGTCAGCTGGGCGATCCTGACCGTTCAGGATTATTCCAGAGACCCTGCTGAACCGCATCGTTTTAGCTTTGTGGCGGGTTGGGATGAAATGATCCTGCTGATCACATCTCACCTGGCACGAGTATGCGGTCCGCTAGTGCTGCTGTCGCCTTCTGGCGCACCACCCCAGATCGTGATGTAATCCCGGTCCAAATCTCGCATCAACGATTCCTCTGCGTGTGATTAGATTCCAGAAGCATATTCAAGGCAGCCGTGCAACAGGGGCTTTGCGCTCAGCCTGTTTTCGGCATGGCTTAAGGATTTCCACGGGCTGATTTATAGGCAGCCAGGGTGCGCTGGCGAGCAAAGGCATGGTCCACAATCGGGAGGGGGTATTGTTTACCGAGCGTAAATCCGAATCCTTGTGCGTCTTCTTTGGACATTTTCCACGGTTCGTGGCGGTATTGTGGGGGTAAATCTTGCAGTTCGGGTACCCAACGGACAATGTAATCCCCGTCAGGGTCGAATTTCAATCCCTGGGTGACCGGGTTGAAGATGCGGAAATAGGGTGCGGTATCGGTGCCTGTGCCGGCAGACCACTGCCAGCCGCCATTGTTGGCGGCAGGGTCGCCATCAACCAGGTTTTTCATGAACCAGTCTTCACCCGCCTGCCAGTTGGTCAGCAGATCTTTGGTGAGGAAAGAGGCAGCGATCATCCTGCCGCGGTTGTGCATCCAGCCGGTGTGCTTCAGCTGGCGCATACAGGCATCCACGATCGGGTAGCCTGTCTCGTCATTTTGCCATGCCAGCAGGTCGTCAGGGGCATCGCGCCAGGGAATGTTTTTATAGTCCGGGCGAAAGGGACCCTCCAGAACATTGGGGAAGTGGTGTAGGATGGCGGTATAAAATTCGCGCCACACAAGTTCATCCATCCAGGTGCGAATTTCGCTCCTGGCAGCTGTGCTGTTTGCCTGGATGTAAGCCATTTGTGCCTGCGTGATAACCTCTCGGGCAGAGAGAAGCCCGAACCGGAGGTAGGGTGAAAGCTGTGAGGTGCCATCCTGTGCAAGGAAATTACGCCGGCTTTGGTAATGACGGATTTTTCCACCGATGAAGGACTCTAAACGGGCTTGAGCTTCATCTGCCGTCGCCGGGAAATCTCCTGCTGGAACGAAGTCTGGCAGCTGCTGGGAGGTAATCCCCGACGGGAGCGGTGGAAGGACTTTGGGATCTGGCAGGCAATCGGCTGGGTTTGGCAGGGGCTCGCTGTACCATTTATTTTTGTAGGGCGTGAAAACAACATACGGGTTGCCGTCATCTTTGAGAATCTCCTGCGGAGGATGGTAGGTGATCCCCCGGAGCAGATAAAGGGGGAGAATCTGCGCAATCGCCTGATCGCGCTGGCGGGAAAACGGGCTGTAATCTTCATAGGCAAAGGCCCGGCAGATTTCGAATTCTCCGGCTAACTTTTCAAACGCCGATCGAGCTGGACCCTGGCGCAAGATCAGGCGGGTGCCGAGCATTTGGAGCTGCTGATCCAGGTCGGATAATGCCTGGAGGAGAAAAGCTCTGCGTTTTGGCGCGGCATCCACCATCAGCTGCGGCTCGAGGATGAACAGGGGAATGAGTTGATCGGAATTTTCGACGGCAGAGATCAGCGCGTGGTTATCTTGCAGGCGGATGTCTCTCCGGATCCACCAAATGGAAATATCAGTCATAACTGCTCCTTTGCCAATAATTGTACACAAAGTGGATCATTTAGGCGGGATTCGTTCAGGGTTAACGAGAAAGCCGCCCGAAATTCGGACGGCAATCTGTCTTCGGCTGCAGCACCCTTATCGAATAGCACCGAGGAGGGGTGCCACAGCCTTCGTTAAGTAACTACTACAGTCTATCATGTACACCACCTCCTCTTTTCGTGGGATAGCAAGAAACTGAGAAGGGTTCTGTTGTTTTTGCTTTGTGGCTAAAGTATCGCATAAACCGGTGGAATTGTCAAACGATCGTTGTAAGCACGATTGTGTAAGCACGGGGGATGAGGCGGTGAGGATTGTGTTTGCGGACTAAAGTCCGCACTCCAATGGGTGTCATCGCGAGCGCAGCGTGGCGATCTTGTCGGTGGGAATGGAGGTTGAGGTCTGTGTGGTCTTTTTGCGGACTAAAGTCCGCACTCCAGTGGTTGTCATCGCGAGCGCAGCGTGGCGATCTTGAGGGTGTGATACTTATGCGGACTAAAGTCCGCAGTCCTGCGGGTGTCATCGCGAGCGCAGCGTGGCGATCTTGTTGTTGAGAATGGGGACGAGGTCTGTGTGGTCTTTTTGCGGCCTAAAGTCCGCACTCCAAAGAATGTCATCGCGAGCGCAGCGTGGCAATCTCGTTGGTGGGAATGGAGGTTGAGGTCTGTGTGGTCTTTTTGCGGACTAAAGTCCGCAGTCCTGTGGATGCCATCGCGAGCGCAGCGTGGCAATCTGGCGGGTAGTGTATAATTGTTTCGAATAGGATTGAAGATTGGAGGAGCGATTAGGATGAAATATCGGAAGTTTGGGTCACTGGATTGGGAAGTCTCAGCCCTGGGGTTTGGCGCCATGCGGCTGCCTGTGATGGAAGACGACAGAAACAAGATCAATGAGCCTGAAGCCTTTGCAATGATGCGCCTGGCAATTGATGCGGGTGTTAATTACCTAGATACGGCTTACCCCTATCACCAGCAGCAAAGCGAGGGATTGGTTGGTAAGGTGCTCAAGGATGGCTACCGTGATAAAGTCAAACTTGCGACAAAAATGCCCTGCTGGCTTGTCAAAGAAGCGTCCGATTTTGATTTGTACCTTGAAAAACAAATGAAACGGCTGGAGGTGGATCAGATTGATTTTTATCTGCTGCATTCCCTCAACCAAAGCACCTGGCAAACGGTAAAAGATCTTGGCGTGCTGGATTGGGCAGAAAAACGCATGGCAGAAGGGTTATTCACGCATTTGGGTTTCTCATTTCATGATGACTATCCCGTATTTGAGGAGATTGTGACCGGTTACGACAACTGGACGCTGGCGCAGATCCAATATAACTACATGGACATCGATTACCAGGCTGGGCGCAAAGGGCTGCTCCTTGCATCGGATCGCGGGCTGGCAGTAGTCGTGATGGAACCGCTGCGCGGCGGTCGGATTGCCAATAACCCGCCGCCCGCCCCTGTTGCCCGGGTGTTTGAGACCAGTGAACGGAACTGGACGCCTGCAGCCTGGGCGTTCCAATGGCTTTGGGATCAACCACAGGTGGCAACAACCCTGAGTGGGATGTCGACCATGGACCAGGTACAGGAGAATCTTGCCACGGCTTCGGAATCAGGCGTCGGCTCACTGACCGATGATGATCGTGCTCTGATTGAAAAAGTACGTGAGGCTTACAGCTCGCTTGCACCCATTCCTTGCACGCAGTGTGAGTACTGTCTGCCCTGCCCTAATGGGGTGGCAATTCCCCGGGTATTCAGCATTTATAATGATGCTGTGTCTTATGACACTTGGGGACATGCCAAATGGGCATATAACAACCAGCTGAAAGCCGATGAAATGGCAGATAACTGCATTGAATGTGGCGAATGTGAAATTGTCTGCCCGCAACATATTGAGATCATCGATTGGTTGGCAAGGGTACACGAAGCGCTGGCGCAGCCTGCGGAGTAAGTACAATTTGCAGAGTTGATAGGATAATCAACATCCCGGTGCCAATCGAGTTCGTGCTGGGATGCTTGCTACTTTTTGAGGACTTTTTCGTATATCAGGCATGAGGGAGTGACATTATGTCATTTCCTGACGAAGGAACAGCAGTGACAGAAAACATGGATGAGTCAAAATCCGTTTCTCGATCCCACACCAGGCTGCGCTGGATTCTGCTGGCGCTGGCGGTCCTCTTGACGGTGGTGTGGTTGTTCCTGACGCCGGATGGGATCCTGGGTAAGGCAGACGCAGTTGGCTATGCAGTCTGTCACCGAATCAGCGTACGGGCGTATCATATTCATGATCGTCCGATGCCGCTGTGTGCACGGTGTTCCGGGATGTTTCTGGGCGCCTTGCTGGGGATGGTGTACCAGTTTAGCCAGGGGAAAAAGGGAAAAATGCCGCCGTTCCCAGCCTTCGTTTTATTTGGCTTGATGGCGCTGGCGTGGGCGCTGGACGGTGTCAACTCGTTCTTGATGCTCACGCCAATGGTTGATGCAGTTTACGAGACGACAAACCTGACCAGGTTGATCACCGGGACGGGGATGGGTCTGGCAGTTTCTGCGGTGCTCTATCCTGCGTTCATCCAGACCATGTTCAATACCTGGAAGGATGATTCTGCTCTGGGTAATTACCGCCAGGTTGGCGGGCTGATCTTGCTGGCTGCACTGGTCGATGTGCTGGTGGTTGTGGAGATCCCCTGGGTGCTTTATGTGCTTGCTCTGTTGAGCGCAGCAGGTGTGCTGGGGCTGTTGATGACTGTTTACAGCATGGTTTTTGTGATGATTGCCAAATTGGAGAACACTTATTCGCAATTCAGGCAGTTGGTCAACCCGATTTTGGCTGGTTACCTGATCGCACTGGCACAGATTGGTGCCATTGACCTGTTTCGTTACCTCTGGACAGGTACGTGGAGCGGCTTTAGTTTGTGAGAAATTATGACTATAATTAGGATAAGACTGGAAGTGAAAGGATTGGAAAAGGAATGGATATTTTAGCAGCGTTTGGCTTATCTGCCAGCGCAGGATTGAATGCCTATATTCCATTATTAATTGTTTCTTTGCTGGCTCGTTTCACGGATCTGATCGTCCTTTCGGAACCCTGGAAGGCAATGGGATCCTGGTGGATCATTGGGCTGCTGGCTGTTTTATCCCTGGTTGAGTTCTTTGCGGATAAAATTCCCGCGGTCAACCATGTGAATGATGCTGTGCAGACCTTTATTCGACCGACAGCCGGCGCGATTTTATTTGCAGCCAGTGCAAAGACAATCACGGATATCCACCCGATCATCTCGATTGCTGCAGGGCTGCTGGTGGCTGGCACGGTGCATGTGGTCAAGGCGGCGGCAGTTCGTCCCGCGATTACAGCCACGACTGCCGGCCTGGGAGATGTCCCGGTCAGCCTGGCGGAAGATGTGGTTTCAACCACGTTATCATTGCTGTCTATTCTACTGCCGGTTGTGGTTGGCATTGTGTTGCTGCTTCTGGCGATCTGGATCATCTGGTGGCTCACAAGGAGAACACTGAGGTCTAATAGCTGAAGTTGGCTTGTTACAATTAGGTTGTTTATTTTTGAGTCATTGTTAATTTATGAATGGAGACCCTATGTCGTATCAGAATTATCAAACCCCACCCCCAAATTATGGTTCACAATCTTCCACACTTGCCGTGATCAGCTTGCTCTCTGGGATTGCCAGTTTCTTCATTGTCCCGCTGTTGGGTGCCATTGCGGCAATCATTACCGGCGGTATGGCAAAAAAGGAAATTAATCAGAGCGCAGGAAGGATCACTGGTCTTGGCATGGCAAACTGGGGCATGATCCTCGGATGGATCAATATCGCCTTCAGCCTGATCGGATTATGTATCGGCGTATTGATCCTCGTCGGCGCGATTTCAGCGCCCCTTTGCCTGGTTCCCTTCTCCGATATCTTCTCAAATTTCCAGTATTAAAAACAACACACCTGGATTAACTTAAGTAGCCTTCCTTTATCGGAAGGCTGCTTTCTGTGCCATGCGATCAAACGACCCTGGCTCACGCCACAAGGTTTGGTAATTTGTCTTCTATGACGCACTGGATCAGAGCTTCCAGTGCCCTTTCGGCGTTTTCTCGCTCCCCATCATTCAAGCCTAATTGTTGGAACTCCTCCTCATCCAGGATGAGATAATCGCCATTGGGATAAACTAACAGGTCGAGCGCCAGGTCCACATAAGCCACCTTACCGGGTGTAATCTCGGCTGGTTTGGTGATGTTGCAGTACCAGCCCTTGATGCGGTTGTCAGTGCGATCGTGAATTTCGAATATGTTGTACCAGCGATCCTTGAAATACCGTTCGAGAAACCGGTCGTTGCTTTGCAAGGTGATGCCGTGAAAGGGCAGGTCGTCTCGATTGAAGAAGGCTTCGATCAGCACACCGGACTCGCCGCGTGCCACAATTCTGCCCTCATAACGCCAGGTTTCTTCTCGGCGGGTATTTAACTTGATCACAAGCACATTTTGATCTTCATGTGGCATGGGGTTATGCTCCATTTCTCAGGCAGAGGACGTCCTCAGGTTGATAGCTGACAGTGAGTTCATTTCCCAAAGCAGGTGGGTCGGGCAGGTTCACCGTAAAAGGTGGAAGTTGATCATGAATGTGAAGGCTGACCAGGTAGTTTTCACCCTGAAAGACCCGGTCCATCACGCGGCCTGTGACCTGGTTGGGGCAATCTGCCTGGCTTTGGCAGGCTTGCGTTGGGCGGAATAGCAAGCTGACCTTTTGCCCAAGGTCAGGCGTTTTCCCTTCACAGGCGGGTTGAATGTGCCCCAGGGCTGTGTTCACTTTTAGCGGGGTGTGCCCAATCACTTCTCCCGGCACCAGGTTACCCAATCCAAAGAATTCTGCTACCCAGCGATTGTGCGGGTGATAGTAGATCTCTTGCGGCTTGCCACTCTGGAGGATCACACCGTCATGCAGCAGCAGCAGCCGGTCGGCGATGGCAAAGGCTTCTTCCTGATCGTGGGTGACATAAATGGCAGGCACTTTGGTCTGATGCAGGATGCGCCGCAGTTCGCGGCTGAGCTGTTCCCGCAAGGTGCGATCGAGCGCTCCCAGGGGTTCATCCAGCATGAGCAGGCGGGGTTCGGGTGCCAGCGCCCGAGCCAAGGCGACGCGCTGCTGCTCACCACCGGAGAGCTCAGTCACTTTGCGGTTTGCAAAATCAGCCATGTTGATCGTTTGCAGGGCTTTTTGCACTTCCCGCCGGATTTGTTCTTGTGAGCGATTCTGCATGCGCAGGCCAAAGGCGATATTCTCCGCCACGTTACGATGGGGGAAGAGGGCGTAATCCTGGAACATCAATCCAAATTGCCTTTGATGGGCAGGGATATCGGCAAGAGAGACGCCATTCCAAGCAACTTCGCCTCCCTCAGCGTCTTCCAACCCGGCAATGATGCGAAGCAGCGTGCTCTTTCCGCTGCCGGAAGGCCCCAGCAAGCACACGGTCTCATCTTCATCCACCTGGAAAGAGACATCTTTCAGCAGGGGTTTGCCTTCGTAATTTTTCTGAATGTGTTCAATCGTGAGCATGCAAGCTATTCCTTGTCATCTGACTGGATGCGTTCGATGATAAAAATGCCGCTGGCACAGACCAGCATCAGCAGGGTGGACATCGCCAGCGCCTGGCCATAATTCATGGCGCCTGGCTGGGAGATGTAGCGGTAAATGGCGACTGGTAAGGTGGGATAGGCAGGTTTTGCCAGGAAGGTGCTGGCGCCAAATTCGCCCAGGGAAATGGTGAGTGCGAAGATCGTGCTGACGATGATGGCAGGGGAGAGCAGCGGCAGGTCCACTTCCCGCCAGGTGCGCAGCGGAGAAGCACCCAGCGCTCGGGCGGCATTCCTGAGCGAACGGGGGATGCTTCCCAGCGCGGGCGTCAGGGTGCGCACGATGAAGGGCAGCGCTACCAGGCTGTGTGCGATGGGCAGGAGAACTGGAAAGGAGATGTTGCTGAAGGGTGGGCGGTTGAATACGATCACAAAACCCAGACCCAGCGTGATGGCAGAAGCTCCCAGCGGCAGCATGAGTAAGGGATCGAGAATTTTGTTGATGTGAGAAGGCTGCTGCAGGCCGTAAGCGACCAGCAAACCCAGGCTGATTGTGATCAGGATGGTGATTAGCGCAAAGATGAACGAATTCCTGGCTGCAGCAATGGGCGGCACGTAGAACAGGGAGTCGCGCCGGTTGACGCCAAGCTCTCGGTAAAATTGAAGGGTCAGTCCCTGAGAAATTTCGCCGCGCTCTCCTCGGCTGGGCTCCAACTTCACAACCGATCGCAGCGCAAGGGCTGCCAGGGGTGAAATCAAAAGGCTGAACAGGGTTATAACCAATAAGATCACCACGAACCGCTCAAATCCCTTTTTAGGGCGTCGTGTACCAAGCACCTGCGATCGGGGCGTGATCACCATTGACTGCTGACCGGCAAGTTTGTTGTGTGTGATGGTGATCAGCAGTGTGCAGATCAGCTGGAGGATGGAAAGAACGCTTGCCACAGGCAGGTTCAGCAGATGCAGCGCCTGGGTATAGATTTCTACTTCAAGTGTGGCAAATTGCGGTCCGCCGAGCATCAGCACCACGCCAAAACTGGTGAAGTTGAACAAGAAAACCAGCAGTACTGACGCCAGTATGGACGGGCGCAGGAGAGGCAGTGTAACTTCGCGAAAGGTCTGCCAGGGGGTCGCGCCCAGCACTTTTGCTGCATGCTGTAAGCGGATATTTTGCTGTGCCCAGGCGTTGCTGACCACACGAATGATGATGGTGGTGTTGTAGAAGACATGGGCAGTCAGGATAGCGCCAAAGGTATTGAGAAACTGGATAGGAGGCGAGGACAGGTTGAACATGCTCATCAGCCCCAGGTTAACCCATCCGCGCGGTCCCAGCAGCGCATTGAAACCCGCTGCCACAACCACTGTGGGGAGGATGAAGGGCAGGGTGGTGAGCATTTTTAGGGCACGCTTGCCAGGAAAGGTGAAGCGTGCAAACAGCCATGCGCCCGGCAAGCCAATCAGCATTGTGAGCAGTGTGGAGAGCGCTGCCTGGCCAGTTGTGAACCACAATGGTTTCCAGATCCTGTTCAGGTCCAATTCGGCAAGGTTAAACCCCCAGCGCGGTGAGATGAGCAGGTTGAAAAGCACCAGCAGCGGCTGATAGAAGAAGAATCCCAGAAAGGCGGCAGGCAGCAGCCAGAAGACAATCGCTCGCAGAGTGGGCTTTTGACGCCAGATGAGCAGGATCGATTTCATGTTCATCTATCCAGAACGGTGGCAATCCAGTCCTGAATCCATCCTTCGCGGTGTTGTTCAATCAGGTCAGGGGATAGGGTGGCGGGTTGCTCGGGCACCTGGGTGTGGTCAATGAAAGCTTGCGGTAAGTCTGCCTCCTGGTTGACAGGGAAGACAAACATCTGCATGGGAATATCCTCCTGGAAGGGCACATCCAGCATGAAATCGACAAAGGCTTCCGCCAACTCACGGTTTGGCGTGCCTTTCAGGATGCCGACAAATTCAATCTGACGGTAACAGGTATTGGGTCCGATGATTGAGGCAGTGGGCGCTTCTTCAAGCTCAACCTCGGCGAAAATCACTTCAGCTGCCGGGCTGGAGCCATAAGAAACCACCATCGGCTGGGCGCCCTGACCGGTGGAGCCGCTGAAGTTGGTGTAATAGGCAGTTTCCCAATCGCTGACCACAACCAGGCCATTATTTGAAAGGGCACTCCAGTAATCCAGGTAGCCATCCTCGCCGAAGTGGGCAATAGTTGCTATCAGGAATGCCAAACCAGGAGAAGAGGTGGCGGGATTTTCTGTCACCAGCATGCCGGCATATTCGGGTTGGGTTAGCGCTTCTAATGAGTTAGGAACGGTCAGGTTGTTTGCTGTAAAAAAGGCTTTATCGTAATTGATGCACACATCCCCATAATCGACTGGTAAGGCGCGGAAGGTGGGATCAATCTGGAATTCTTGCGGGATAAGCGCTAAATGCGGCGATTCATAGGGCTCAAAGATATCCTCCTCGAGCGCACGGGTGAGGAAGGTATTGTCCACGCCATAAAAAACATCTGCCAGCGGCGCTTCACGGGTCAGGATTGCCTGGTTGAGGGCAGAGCCAGTATCCCCGCCGCGCACAAAGTTGATGGTAACGCCGTGTTCAGTTTCAAATTGAGCGATAAGGCTCTCACTGACGGCAAAGGAGTCGTGGGTCATGACTGTGAGGGAGGGAGCTTGCTTGGGTGCACAGGCACTCATCATGAGGGTCAGCAGTAAGAATGCTGAAACTGCCAGGATGGGTTTTCTTATTTGTTTTCTCAACATAATTTAGTCCTTTCACTTTCTTCACTTAATGAGTGAATACAGAGCAGCAGTCCTGATTCAACGGTAACTGAGGCAGTGGCATGGGTCATCCGGTTGCTGATGCCGCGCGTCAGGTGCGGATAGAGGGTTTCACCCACCAACGGATATTGCAGACCCAGGGTGTGGATCCCGCTTGCCGGTCCATGCAGGGGCAGCAAAGAGACCTGGTCCCCGATTGTGCCGTGGATCTCTGCCGCCCTACGGATGAGGAACACTTCTTCTTGCCCATCTACCAGGCGGATGTCGGTGTCGGTCAGGTTTGGATGGGTGAGCAGGAAAATATTGCCAAGGGTTTGATCAAGGCGCTTTCCCAGGGCGGCGACCACCCAGATACTTTGGGGATAGCGCTCAAGCGCTGCCTGGAGTGCAAGCTCCAGGTCTGTTTGATCTTTATCTTCGGGATACTTGCGCACTTCCACACCCATTGTGCGAAACCTTTCCACATCTCCTGGCTGGGCAGAGTCAAGGTCACCGATGATCAGGTTAGGGGTCAGTCCCAGCCGCGTCAAGTGGCGCAATCCGCCATCCACTGCGATCAGGAAATCAACGCTGGCTATCTCGCTGCGGATGCGTTCTGGTGCAGGCAGGTCGCCATTCACAAAGAGAATCACTTTGTTTTCTGTTGAGTTCATCAAAAAACACCCTTCCTTTTTTGGGGAGGGTGTTGGTTATGGCGCAATCTCATCCCTCCGCCGGCATTATCCGGATCAGGTTTTGCGGGTCGAGGACGGCAGTCCTCCTCTCAGCCTGACAGGCAGGCTCCCCGTTCAACTGTCTTTATGTATCTATCCCCTATCTTACCACAAGAGGATGGTCTGCGTCAATTTGGGGTTGTGCGCACCCGTCGGATGGACGATCGGTAAGTCAGCGAAATTCTTTTTGTGATGGAAGGCGGTTGGCTAAGGGGAGGTTATCCCTTCAATATTCCTCGGGAAGAGATCTTTTTTGATGTGCAGCGACCAGAAAACCAACCCAAGTGCAATCCCACCTGACAGCCCCAGTAATGTGAAACCCCAGGTGTAGGTGCCGGTCAGGTCATAGATGTAGTTGACAATCGGAGTGCTGATGCCAATGCCAGCCGCAAGGGTAGCAATGAAGATGCCCAAGAACTGGCTGTAGTTCCGGTCGCCGAGCAACGTTTTTGCGTAAAGCGGCACCAGCACCGTATTGGTGGAAACGGCAACCCCGCTGAAGAGGGCAAACACCCACACCAGCCACCTTTCTGCCGCCAGGGTGATCAGAATCACGCTGATGATTAAGGCGCTGAGAGTAAAGGCCAGGCTGATTTTTATGCCGACCCGGTCATAGATCAGGCCGATGACAATTTTGGCAATTGCCAGGACAAGAAATGCCGCGCTGGTGATGGCGGCACCGAAGAAAGTATCGAAACCCTTTTCCACAAGATAGGCTGGTGCACTTGCCAGCACAGGGTGAATGGCACACCCGATGAAAAAGACAGCCAGCATCCCGATCCGGTTGGCAGGTGAATTGATGAAATTCTTGAATGACAGCTTGTTCGTTGAATAGGAGGTGTGTTCCAGGCTTGGGGAGTAATCGATTTGCCGATTTTCTGAACCTGCCGGATTCATTTTAGGATGAGAGCGGATCAGGAAGATGACAGGCAGCGCCGCAAATGCCACGAGGATCGCAGATAGCAGATAGGCTGATTTAAAGCCGTTTTGCGCAATCTGGTTTCCGATAATGATTGAGAACAAACTGCCCCCGAAACCGCTGCCTGATGCAATCAAGCCGAGCAGCAAGCCTTGCCTGGTGGTGAACCAGTTGTTGAGCAGCAGGGAGATGGAGGTGATGGAAGCCAGGGCGAGGCAAATTCCGGTTAAAAAGCTGGCAGCGTAAAAACCTACCAGGGTGTTTGAGAAGTAAGAGATGAGGAAGGCAATGGGAGCCATCAGAACGCCGATAATGATCAGTTTTCGAATGCCAAGCCATTTGAGGAGCGATCCGAAAAACAGTTGAAGGAGTACATTGATGATGGTGTTAGGAAAAGTTGAAAAGTG
>DIXG01000088.1 GCA_002436005.1 Anaerolineaceae bacterium UBA6086
CTGCCCATTAAAGTGGCTGAACTGGTTCGGTCACAGGGCTTGGTGGAGTCGGTGTTGATTTCCTCTTTTAACCCCTTTAATTTACGACGTTTCAAGCGTGTGGTACCGGAAGCCAAGTTCGGATTACTAACCAACCAGGGCAAAGCCACTTTGTGGCTGTGGTCTTTGTTCCGGTACGACTGCCTTCACCCCTATTTCACAGATGTTGATGCGGATTTGGTGAAGAAGATGCATGCGCAGAACAAGCAGGTCAATGCATGGACGGTGGATGAAAAAGAGGATCTGCTGCGTTTGGCTTCCTTGAATGTTGATAGCATCATCACCAACGATCCCCTTCGCACTCGGCAAATTCTGGAGGGGGCGGGGTGAGTCTTCGCACGCACCTGTGGCGTTTCTTTGTGATCTTTGCTCTGCTGCTCAGCGCTTTGTCAGTGGTGCCTGTTCGCGCGGCAAAGCAGCCAGATTCCTTAGCCTTGCTCCAGTCTATGAGCGCAGAGGAGAAGGTTGGGCAGCTGTTTCTGGTCACCTTCAATGGGTCGCAGGTGGACGATGAATCACAGATTTTTGACCTGATCACAAATTATCATATTGGCGGCGTTGTGCTCCTGGCTGAGAACAATAATTTTGTGGCAGAGGATACGGTTGCTAACGCCTATCAGATGATCAGTGCACTGCAGCAGACAGAATGGATCGCATCACAACAAAGAACAGAAAACACCATCACCGGTGAAGACGAGGCTCTGTCCTATATCCCTCTTTATGTTGGGCTAAAACAGATTGGAGATGGTTTTCCTGGCGACCAGATATTATCAGGACTGACACCCATGCCATCGCAAATGGCTGTTGGCGCCAGCTGGGATCGCAATTTGGCGCAGCAGCTTGGACAGGTGCTTGGAAGAGAATTGGCGCAGCTTGGTGTCAACCTTTATCTGGGACCAAACCTCGATGTATTGGAGACAGCCAACAGCGAAGCAGCCAGTTCACTGGGCGTGAACACTTATGGCGGCGATCCCTTCTGGGTCGGCGAGATGGGGAAAGCGTTTATCAGCGGTCTGCACACGGGAGCTGAAAACCGGGTCATGGTTGTGGCACAGAATTTCCCGGGAACGGGCAATTCCGATCGCTCACCGGAATTCGAGATTCCAACGGTTCGAAAATCGCTGGAGCAGCTCAAGCAAATTGAACTGGCGCCTTATATTTCAGTAATAACACCCGATGTCGGGGATCCAGGCAGGATTGAAGGGGTAATGGTATCCCATATTCGCTACCAGGGATTCCAGGGAAATATTCGATCGACGACCCGTCCCATCAGCTTTGACTCAAACGCGCTCCAGCAAATCATGTCACTGGAGCAATTTACTGAATGGCGGGATACGGGCGGCTTGATCATCAGTGATAACCTTGGAGCTGGCGGAATCCGGCGCTTCTTTGACCCCAATGAGACCAATTTTGATGCTAAGCAAGTCGTGCGAAATGCGTTTCTGGCTGGCAATGACATTCTCTATATCGACAACATGGTTGCTACGGGTGATCCGGACGCCTACACAACCCTGACCACGACCATTGATTTCTTTGCGCAAAAATATCGTGAAGATTCTGCTTTTGCCAAACGGGTGGATTCCTCGGTTCAGCGCATTTTGGATACCAAATTGGCACTTTACGGGGAATTTGATATTAGCAATGTGATCAAAGCCCTGAGCGTCAATGGGGATGTGACTGTGACACGAGATGTCAGTTTTGATATTGCGCAGAGTGCAGTCACCTTGATCAGCCCCACGGCACAGGAAATAGATACCATCCTGCCAACCGCCCCGCTGTGGTATGAAGATATCATCATTTTTACCGATGTTCGCCCTGTTGCACAATGTGCAGGCTGTCTCCCGTCGGTGAATATTGGAACCAACGCCCTGGCAAACGCGCTGCTGAATGTCTATGGACCGCAGGCTGGCGGACAGATTCAGGAATATAACCTTTCATCCTTCACTTTTTCACAACTGGTTGAAGTTTTGAATAATGAGGCGACAGGGGCAAGTGAATTTTTACCCCAAAGCCTCAGCGCAGCAGATTGGGTGATTTTCAACACCCTCGATATTGACCCGGATTATCCTGCCTCAAATGCCCTCCAGCGTGTTTTAGCTGAACGGCCGGATTGGTTGGCGAACAAAAATGTGATTGTTTTTGCCATGGGCTCTCCAACCTATCTGGATGCAACCAATATCACCAAGGTTACCGCCTATTACGCGCTGTATAGCAAGATCCCAGCCGCTTTGGATGTAGCTGCGCGCGTGCTGATGAAGGAGATAACGCCATCAGGTGCATTACCCGTTTCTTTAAAGGCGGTAGGCTATGATCTGATCACAATGACCGCGCCAGACCCTGCTCAGGTGATCCGGTTGAATCTACTGCTTCCAGAAAGTGAGGAAACAGACTCTGGTGAAGGAGAGCCGGACGTTGTGCAAACGCCAGAACCAACCCCAATGCCGAGCTTTAACGTGGGAGATACGCTGACCATTCGAACCGGCCAAATCTTTGACCACAACCAGAATATGGTGCCAGATGGTACGGTTGTGCGCTTCAATTTCCGGATTTCTGGAGAACCCGGGATTTTGCAGCAGTTCGAAACCACCACATCTGCAGGTGTTGCCATGTTCAACTACCGGATTGAGGCTGCGGGCGGATTGGAAATCAGTGCAACCAGCGAGCCCGCCAACCAATCAGAAATCCTTCAAATTAACATCTCACCTGATGGGGTCACTTCTGTGTTCGCGTTCACGCCGACGCCGCTGGTTTCTCCCACCCCGACCGAGATGCCCACAGCGACCGCGACGGAAATCCCGCAACCCACGCCCACACCCACACCAAGCCATCCGGGATATCCCACATTGGGAGAATGGGCTGTAGGTGTGATCGTGATGGCAATTGGTGGTGGGCTGGCGTTCTTGATCGGTTATCTCTGGTGGGGATCCACCCGTTGGGGGCTGCGATCTGCATTGTGTGCGCTCATCGGCAGCCTGATCGCCTATTCCTACCTGACCCTGGGCACGCCCTGGGTTCAGCGCTGGATGGAGGAATCGGGCACCGTATTTGTGATTGAGATTGTGGTTGTGGGGCTCTTATTTGGGTGGATTGGCGGGCTGATCTGGTGGATGAGAACACAGGGAAGGTATCCCACCAGGCGGGTTGGATAAGCGGGTGAATTTGTAGTTTGGGGGAGATTAGAAATTTCGCAGCAGGGTGAGCAGCAAGCTGAATGCCATCAGAGAGCCTGCCAGAGCAATGAGAATTCTTTCTGCTTTCCGAATCAAACGGGGCTGCTGATAACCATTTCGGTAAGGCTTGGTCACTGGCGCATCTTCTAAAAAGAGTGCTTTGATAAAAGTATCGGTGTCAGCAGGGCGATCTTCCGGGTGCAGTTCTAACGCCCAATGAATAGCTCGTTCTGTTCGTACACTCACTTCAGGATTCAGTTCCCTGACCTTCGGCAGACTGCCGGGGTTGAGAAAACGCTCGCGCACGTTGGTGGGCGGTTGGTTGGTGAGCAGGTGGTAGAGCGTTCCGCCTAAGGCATAAATATCACTGCGTGCATCGGTATGCCTGGAATCGCCCCCATATTGTTCCAGCGGTGTATAGAGAGCTGTTCCCTGGCCTTGCAGCACGGTGATGGTCACCTCACCGGGGGCAAGCAGCTTCACCAGTCCAAAATCGACCAGTTTGACCAGCCCGCTTGGCATTAATTTGAGATTGCTGGGTTTGATGTCCCGATGCACAATGGATGGATCCTGTGAATGCAGATACTTGAGGGCATCTGCGATCTGGCTTGCCCAATCGAGCACGTCCTCTTCCGGGAGGAATACGTCATTTTGGTGCGCTTCCATCATCAATTCGCGCAAGTCCCTTCCCGGCACAAAATCCATCACAAGATAATCACGATCATCAATTGAGAAGAAATCGGATACTTTGGGCAGGTTGGGATGGTCCAGTCGTCCCAGGACGGTGGCTTCCATTTCAAATTGATCGCGCGCTTCCTTCAGCACTTCAGGCGGCAGGGCGCGGTCATATTCGACCTCCTTGACAGCACAAAGGCGGCCTTCAAGGCGCAGGTCATCAGCAAGGTAAATACAACCCATTCCTCCCTGTCCGATGATTTTTTTGACCTGGTATCGATCGTGCAGTACCGTACCAGTCGTGATTGGGACTGGCATCGTATCAAACCTCAAGCAATGTCTTTCCGACCCATCCCTGATGGATCTTAATGGATTTTTTCTGCGGCCTCATTTTCGGCGTGTGACCGTTTTCGTAGTAACCGGGTTTCAGCCTGCATTTACACGCTGAAAATGCCAGTTGGTGCGTTCATTAAGATGATTTTACCCCACATGATGTGATTTTGTATAATGAAATGGATTCGAATGCAGTGAACAGTCACAGTCTCATTCAAGGTAAAATCAATTTATGACCCGGTACGTAGAAGTTGCCATCAATCACCCACAGATTTCAGGCGCCTATGATTATCACCTGCTGCCTGAATTTGAAGATGCCCTCTTACCAGGGTCGCTGGTGATCGTGCCCTTTGGCAGCCAGCGGGTGCAGGGTGTTGTGCTGCGCTTTGTCCAGACGCCTGAAGTGGCTGAAACCCGTCCAGTGGAAGAACTGGTAGATGAAAAGCCTGTGCTGACGCCTGAGCAAATTGAACTGGCGCACTGGATTTCGGAAGAGACCCTCTCACCTTTGGGTGCGTGTGTGGAGCTGATGCTCCCACCCGGATTGAGCCAGCGCACGGACAGCCTGATCCGTCTTAATCCCGATCATGATGTGCAGATAGCGGATCTGGCACCGCTTGAAAAGCGTATCGTTTCACTGCTGCAAAAGCGCGGTCCGCTAAGGGGTCGGCAAATTGATGCAGCCATCCGCAAGGTGGATTGGCGTGGCACTCTGCATAAGCTTGTCCGACAGGGTGTGGTGCTAACACGCGCCATTCTGCCAGAGCCAACCGTCCGTCCGAAGTCTGTTCGTAAGGTCAGTTTGGCGATCTCTCCTGCTAAATTAGCCCACTTTGACGAATCGCTCAGCCGAGTGGCAAGCGTCCATCAGCGGCGTCTGCGTGTTCTGCTATTCTTGAGTCAGCAACCCACACCGTTGCTACCGGGCGAAATATACCAGCAAACAGGTGCTAACAATGCTGATCTGAAAGCGCTTGAGGCTGGAAAATGGATCAAAATTCGCGATGATGAGGTCTGGCGCGATCCTTTGGATGCCTATTCTTACATTCCAGCCACGCCACCCGAGCTGACGCAGGATCAGGCGCGCCTTTGGGATCGGATTTCATCCGGCTTGAGTGCGCTTGGCGAGGGAGAAACCCTCAAGCCTTTTTTGCTGCATGGTGTGACTGGTTCCGGTAAGACGGAGCTTTACCTGAGGGCGGTTGAGCAAACCCTCATCGCAGGAAGGCAGGCTGTTGTCCTTGTGCCCGAGATCTCACTCACGCCACAGACAGTTCAACGCTTTTTAGCCAGGTTCCCAGACCAGGTGGGTGTGATCCATTCTCAGCTTTCACCAGGTGAACGGTATGACACATGGCGGCGAGTGCGTCGGGGTGAAATTTCAGTCATCATTGGACCGCGCAGTGCGCTTTTTATGCCGCTGGCAGATCTCGGTTTGATTGTAGTGGATGAATGTCATCATGAATCTTACGATCAGCAAGAGGGGACACCTTATTACCACGGCGTCAACACGGCTGTAGCTTTTGCCCGACTTTCAGGTGCGGCCATCATATTAGGGTCTGCCACACCCAATGTGACCCAGTATTATCAGGCGACCCATGGGGATTGGGAATATCTTTCTTTGCCAAAACGTATTCTGGCCCATCGTGAAGCCATTGCCCAGCATGCGCAGCGCTTGGGGATTGCTTTACCAGTCAATCTTGGCGAGGGGCAGTCTGCTGACTTAGGACTACCAAAGGTCTCCATTGTAGATATGCGCCAGGAACTGCGGGATGGAAACCGGAGCATCTTCAGTCATGAATTGCAGTCTGCAATCAATCATGTTTTGGAAACGAATCAACAAGCTATCTTATTTCTTAATCGGCGCGGGTCGGCAACCTACGTTTTTTGCCGGGATTGCGGTTATGTGGTCAGGTGCCCACGTGATGACAAACCGTTAACTTTTCACAGTTCCATAAATGGATTGCTCTGCCATACTTGCGGTTACCAGCGTAAACTGCCCAAAACCTGCCCCGTATGCGGGAGCAGCCAGATCCGTCAACTGGGAACTGGCACAGAAAAGGTGGAGGAAATGGTTCGCCAATTCTTCCCCAGGGCACGCACCTTGCGATGGGACGCTGAGACTACCCGCAGGAAAGGGGCGCACGAACAAATCCTTTCCCGATTTACACATCACCAGGCAGATATTTTGATTGGCACCCAAATGCTGGCAAAAGGGCTGGACCTGCCGCTGGTGACTTTGGTTGGTGTGATTCTGGCTGATGTGGGTCTGAATCTGCCAGATTATCGCGCAACGGAACGGACTTTTCAGGTGTTAACCCAGGTAGCCGGGCGCGCCGGGCGCAGCCCATTGGGGGGACAGGTGGTGATGCAAACCTATCAACCGGATCATTATGCGATCAGCACAGCGGCGCATCATGATTATGAAGGTTTTTTTGAGAGAGAAATGGTTTATCGGCGTGAGCAGCGATATCCACCCTTCAGCCGACTGGTGCGTTTGGAATATCGTCATCATGATGCTCAAAAAGCGGCTGAGACGGCCAAAAAAATGTTTGTGCAGCTGCAGGAATGGCTCACCATCAACAGCCCCCAAACGGAAATCACTGGGCCAGTGCCCTGTTTCTTTTCACGCTTGCATGGGCGTTATCGCTGGCAAATCATCTTACGCAGCCCTGATCCTGTGAAGGCGCTGCGTGGCTATCAAATTCCAGAATGGATCATTGAAGTTGATCCTTCAAGTTTGCTGTAAAATAGACAGAACAACAATGAAGTTTAGTTGTCATTGAAGCTGACCTCACGATATAATGGACTTATTCTTTCAGATTGGAATTAGGACCAGGATTTAGGATTTATTTGTGCAAAATCTAAGGTATGGTTTTCGATTTATCAGCCTCAGCTTCAAAATGGCTATCGAGCATGAATCCCTCCAAAAGCCCTGGATGCTATTAAGTGTGGGGAGTTTGGGTTTGCTGCTGTTCTGGTTCGTCCCGATGGCACTTGTTTTGGGATTAATCGGCTTGACATCCCTGGGCTTGTTTTTCATTGGATTAATCAGTGTTTTACTGCTCATCAGCCTGACAATCTGGGCGGAGATCACCGCTTTAGGAACCTGTCAGATCTTTAATTCGGTGGCTGTTGATCCTGAGGAACCCACTGAGGTGCTCACTGAGGTGCACGAGCAGCCAAAAGGGTTGTCCAATCGTTGGGATCAGATTGTGATTCTGGTTTTATTACAGCCGGCCTTGAAAATCCAAAGTTGGCTTGTTCAAATCCTTTCAAAAAAACCTACTGATAATCTGGACTGGCTGTCTTCCTCAGGTCTCATGCTCCCAATCATTGCGATTGAAGAGGCTGATCTATCTGGTGGGGTAGCGCGCATCAGGCAAATTATTGCTGATAGGCTCTTACGCTTTCGCCCCGAATTCATTCGGGTGAATCTGATTGCACGTGTGGCGCAGTGGGTAATGGTTGTGCTAGGTGTGGTTGCAGGTATTCTGGCAGGGCTCACCCTGTCAGATCCGCAAACTGCCAGTGCAGGACGTTTGATTTTGGGGAGTGGGGTCGGGATGTTGATAGCGCTCATTTTTGTGGTGGCGGGATTGTCCTTCAGCACCTTCATCCGCGCTTGTTATCATGCCGCTCTTTTAATATGGGTAAAAAATACAGAGAAAGCACGTCGGACTGGCGACACGAAATTTGCAGCTCCGCCAACCATCATCGGGCAGGTTTTAGGCGTGGTTTCTTCCGGTAAAGAGGATAATTGATATGCAACAAAGACGAGAAATGCTTACCTGGACAGATGTTGATGCGTTGATTGATCACTTACTGCCCCAATTTGATTTAACCTTTGATGGAATGATTATGATTTCACGCGGCGGGATCGTGCCTGGCGGCTTGCTGGCAGAAGCCTTAAATCTGCAGAAGCTGCTGATCGCGTCTGTGGATTTTCCCTCTGAGCTGAAAGAGATGCAGCGCCCGCGCCTGCTGGCCTGGCCTAACTTCCTGATGTTTCCCGAGGATACCCTTCTGACAGGGGAGCGCATCCTGATTGTGGATGACGTGTGGGGTTCTGGCCGAACGATTACCTCTGTTAAAAATCGGGTTTCTGCCGCGGGCGGCTTTCCTTACACCTGTGTAATTCATTTCAATCCCTACCGCAATCTCTTTGGCACCAATCGCCCGGATTATTATGCGGCAATCACGGATGCCTTCATCGTTTACCCTTGGGAGATGGATCGGGATGTTCACGGATCAATGTTGCGGGATCTTTAATCGCTGGTTAGACCGCCGCGCCGGCAAGCCTGGAGCTAAATAGATCGTCTGCGTTTATGCTCACACTTAAACCTTTAAGATCGGGAGGGACAACCTTTGATGCCGAAACTTGAAATTGGCAGCTACAGACCGATTTACCTGTGGGCTGGGCCAGGAACGATCCGCATGAATAAAATCAAGTTCATGGATTTCCCTGTTGATGAGATAGTCCACCGAGAAGCACACTTCTTGTCGGGTGCAAAAGGGGTGGTGGAAGGGCTTTTTACCAATTGGGTGCACCTCACCTACAACTGGGGGTTTCCACCGGAAATTGAAATTGAGGATTGGGAAGATTTCAGGCGGGCGGCTGATAATTATCATCAGGTTGGTTCGCCTGTTTTTGCTTATATTCAATCCTCAAACTGCGTTTTTGAGGGCAGTTTCAAGTCAAAGGATTGGTATGCCCGTGACCCCAAAGGCCGTAAGATTCATTATTATTCCGGGCGCTATATGGTGGATTGGACCCATCCGGAATGGATCCAGCACCTGAAGGGGTTGATTGCTGGCGCGATCGAACGTGGGGCAGATGGCATCTTTTTTGATAACCTCTGGTATGGGCAGCAGCCAAGCGCCTTAATGGGTGCCTGGGTGGGCGGCGCAGGATGTTACTGCGAGCGTTGCCAGGTGCTCTACCGGGCAGAAACAGGTGAATCCATCCCGTGTAAAATCCTGCCAGAGCGTGATGAGGTTGCCGACTACATCCGCTGGCGTGCAAAGCGGGTCACTGCTACGCTGCAAACGCTGGCAGATGAGGTTCACCGTCTGAAGCCTGACGCGCTGATCAGTGCCAACGATTATGATGTCACCATGCGCAACAGTTACCTTGTCTATGGCTTGGATGTGGAAGCCCTGGCAAAGATCCAGGATGTGGTCATGGTGGAAAATTTTGCACTGCCGCGCTGGGATGAGTCACATCGGGAGCGGTTGGCTAATAATGCCCTCACCATCCGCAACACGCGCGAACTTGTCCGTGACCAGGCACATCTCAGTGTGCTCTCGTATGATGTGGGAATTGGGTTTGACCCGGTCTATCCACCGCGCAGGCACCAGCAGGGCATTGCCGAGGCTGCCGCCTGCGGCGCCAGTATGACCATTAAGGGGACGGAATACAACGATGGGAATCGGATGACCCTGCTGACGGATCCCGTTTATGCTCCGCAGCAGCAGGCGATCGGAGAATACAATCGCTGGCTTTCGCAGCATAAGGATCTGTATCAGGACGGGATCAACACCGCCCAGGTTGGGCTGATGCACCCGGAAGAGGACCTGTGGCGTCACTGGATGTCGCTGGCACCCATTTATTATGGCGCATCCCAGGCGCTGACCGCTGCCGGGATTCCCTGGCGTGTGGTGCGCCAGGGTGACTCTCTGGCAGGGCTTTCCACCCTGCTGACCTTCACGCCCAGCACCAATCAGATTGATCCGTTGGATGATGGGATTCGCCAGGTACATATACCCTCGTTGCCGGGCTGGGGTTGGCGGAAGGCGAGCGCGGCTGCAAAGGGCAGTTTCTGGCATGATGTGATCGAGATGATCGGGTTATCCCTGCTGCGCGCCTATCACAGCAGCAAGTTAGCACGGCGTTTGCTGGATAGATTGAACATGGTCAAACTCGTCACCCAGACAGCCCTCTTTGATCTGCCCAGCCAGACGGAAACGGATACTTTATTGAATGCGCTACCGCAAGGGATCTTTCCCATTGTGCAGTCAGGTGATCCTGTTTTGATCGAAACCTGGACGCGGGAAGGTCAACAGCAGGTGCATTTGGTGAATTACAGCGACTACCCCCAGGCGGTCACGGTGGCATTTGGCGAATTTGTTCATGTGGATGTGATCTCAACCGGAAGTGAGGAAATCCTCAGCATGGAGGGTGAATCGGTTTCTTTTGAGCTGGATCTCTATGCGGTTCTGCTGATTCAGCAGGACCATCGGTTCTCAAACTAATCGTTATCATTATTGGAGGAAGCAAATGGAGCGAAAAATCCGCTGGTATGACTACATCACGATTAACATTTTTTATTTTGCGCTGACAGCACGATCGCAAACCCTAACGCCGCTGATTTTACCTTTGCTTGTGCAGGTCTTTATGGGAGACGAGGTGAAGGGCATGGCTTACGGCAATTTGCGCCTGTGGGCGTTGATGATTGCAGTGCTCATGCAGGGGCTGATCGGGATCCTCTCAGACCGCAGCACTTCCCGCCTGGGCCGCCGCCGGCCGTTTATCTTGATTGGCGGGATCACTGAAATTTTCGTATTCATCGGTATTGGTGTAATTGCTGCCACTTTGAGCGGGACAACGGGTTACTGGGTCCTTTTTGCCGCCTATATCCTTTCGATGCTGTCCTCCAACACGGGTCATGCCGCAGTGCAGGGACTGATTCCGGATATTGTGCCGGAATCCAAGCATGGGATATTTTCTGGCGTCAAAGCCTTTTTCGAACTTCCAGCGCCATTGATTTTTGTCTCCTTTGTGATCACTAAAATGGTTGAGAATGAAAACCTGTGGGGGGCGTTACTGGTGCTCAGCGCAGTGGTGCTGATCTCCACGCTGATCACCATGTTTGCACCGGAAAAACCCATCAAACAACCGCCTTACCCGATGGATTGGAAGCCGATTTTGCGCTTGCTGGCAATGACCGTTGCCTTCACCGCAGTCATCCTGGGTTCGGGCGCTGTAGTTCGTTTTGTGAATTCATGGGCGAGCGGATTGGCGCAGATACCCTCGCTGATCATCATCGCTTCGGTTGGCATTTTGGGAATGCTTGTGGCGGTGGTATTAGGTGTTTGGGTCAGCGTGCGCATCAGCATCGGAGGCGAAGCTGCTAAAGGGAAATCCTCCTTCACATGGTGGGTGGTCAACCGCCTGGCGTTCCTGGTGGGCTCCACCAACCTGGCCAGTTTTGTTCTCTACTTCATCCAGGAACGTTTCCCTGAGTTACAGGGTGCTGCCGCCGCGGGACCAACGGCTATGCTGGTGATGTTTGTCGGGATTGCCATCCTGATCTCGAGCATTCCGGCTGGCTGGATTACGGACAAACTGGGGCGCAAAAAGGTGTGCGCGTTTAGCGGCGTGCTGGCAATGGCGGGCACGGTGGTGGTGCTGGCGTCGTTCAATATGACGATCCTGTATGTTGGCGGGCTGATGGTGGGTATTGCGATAGGGTTCTTCTACTCAGCCAGCTGGGCTTTGGGCACCACGCTTGTACCCAAAGAAGAAGCTGGACGTTATCTTGGTATCCAGAACCTGGCAGGAGCCGGCGCAGGTGCGGTTGGCGCCTACATCGGCGGTCCAATCGGCGATGGGATTGGATTTACCGTGCTGATGGGCATCTTCGGGTTGCTGTTCCTGATCTCCACCCTGGCATTATTCGGGATCACGGAGCAAACCATGACAGCGAAGGGTGAAAATCAAGCTGTTTTGTAGGGAGTAGCTTTAATGAGAGTCTAACCCCGCACGAAAGCACAATTTTCCTGCGGGGTTATTTGCGTGCAAAATTATTAATTGTCGTGTATAATTTACTCTGGATCTTTTTAGTAGGAGTTGTGCATGACACGCAATAACCTGTAACAATCTCAGTGTTTTGGAAAGCCATTTTCAGGTTGGATCATTTAATCCGAGGGCTTTTCCTGGGTTTTTCTGTTTAAGAAAGCAGGTTATCGTGTTATCAGTACAAAATCTTTCGAAATCATACGGTCTCAATTCCGTTTTTAAACAAATCACTTTCAGTCTGAACCAGGGGGAACGAGCTGCGTTGGTGGGACCCAACGGCAGCGGTAAATCCACCTTGATGAATATCATTGCCGGGTTGGAGATTCCCGATGCGGGTTCGGTCAGCCTGACGCCAGCCGACTTACGGATTGGATATTTGCAGCAGGGCATCTCATTTGTCGAGGGTGAAACGATTGGAGAGTTTCTCAATCACTTTTCCATTGACATACAGCATGCCCTTTCAGATCTTGAAAAAGTATGTGATGCATTGGTGGATACCCCTCAGGATCCCGATCTGATCGTGCGTTATGACAAAACGCTCAGGGACTTAAACCGTGCCCAGCAAATGGAAGGCACCCGGCTGGATATTTTGGCTGGGTTTGAGCTGGTGGATATTCCCTCACAAACGCCGATTGCAGAGCTCTCTGGAGGACAAAAAGTGCGCCTGGCGCTGGCGGGTGTGCTGCTGGATGCTCCTCAATTGCTCTTGTTGGATGAGCCCACGAACCACCTCGATCTTGCCATGCGGGAGTGGCTCAGGGATTGGGTTTTGGGCTATCAGGGTGCCATTTTACTCATTTCCCATGATCGCGCCTTTTTGGATGCGGTGATCCACAAAGTGATCGCCTTTTCTCCCGCTGGGGAGGGCGTGGATGAATATCATGGAAATTATTCAGATTATCTGGATGCGCGTGAGGCCGCTTTTGCCATAGCCAGGCAGGATTATGTAGATCAACAGGAGGAGATCAAGCGGTTGAAAAAAGCCGCGCGCAGCGTGCGTGATAATGCCAAATCCCATAAGGGCGGTAAGGCAGATCCAAAAAATACCGATGGCTTCTCTGCAGGCTTTTTCAAGGATCACTCGCTTGAAACCATCAGACGCGCAAAGCAAATCGAGAAACGCGTGGACTTTCTGGAAGGTGAAGGGGCGCTGGAAAAACCCGCACACACTTGGGAAATGCGCATGAAATTTGGGGAAACGCCTGAAAGCGGGCAAATTGCTCTGAGCACCGAGCGCTTGAGCATCGGGTATGATGGCGAAGCCTTGCTGCCGCCCATCACGCAGACGGTTACACATGGCCAACGTGTGGCGCTGGTGGGTCCAAACGGAGTCGGCAAAACAACCTTTTTCAAGACACTGTTGGGTGAGGTTGCCCCCCTTTCAGGTAGTTTCCACTTTGGAAGCGGGGTGCAGCCTGGCTACCTTTCACAGGAGCAGGAAATGCTTGCCCCCGCCCTGACCGTGCTGGATACCATTCACTCCCGGTCAGACCTGGCAAACCATACGGATGCCCGTCGTTTTTTGCATCGTTTCTTGTTCAAGGGCGATGAAGTGTTTCAAACCGTTGATACCCTCTCCTTTGGGCAGCGTTCTAGATTGATGCTGGCGCTGCTGGTGGCACAGCACTGCAATTTATTGCTGCTGGATGAACCGCTCAATCACCTGGACCTGGAATCGCAGGAAGCTTTTGAGTCGGCGCTCAGCACCTTTGAGGGCACAATCCTTGCGATTGCGCATGATCGCTATTTCATTGATCGGTTTGCCCAGATCATCTGGGAATTTTCAGAGGAGGGCATTCGGACGGATTTCTCTCAGGAAATGATTGCAAATATCATGAGAGATTGATCTTGGCGAAGAATCTGAATCAGGGGGATATTTGCTGATTAAAATAGGAGAACCGAGCACGCCGTGCTCGGTTCTCTATAGAAGGAGAAAACGATGTGGTCCTCAAACTGTTGTGTTCAGTATAGCCGCCCTGATGTAAGGATGCTTGACGGCTGCCCCCTTTGTTTCCTACGATTACCCCACGCATCGATGAGAATTTGTTTCCCCCCTGTGGATTTGCCAGCCGGGACTGCCAGCCGGGACTGCTTTGTGATATGATTTGATCAGCTAACAAACAGGAGAAACGCCCATGACAGACCAGGATTTTTCAATTGAAGAAAAAATTTACGCACTGATCGATCAGTTGAATGCATACATTGAGCAATATCATGGCGGCTCTGTTGCGATTGATCGCATTGAGGGCAATGTTGTGTATGTCAGGTTGGGGGGTGCCTGTGAGGAATGCCCACTCTCGACTGCCACCCTGCACGGTTGGGTTGCCGGTACCTTACGGCAGTTCTTTCCTGATCTTCAGGTGGCACGCGCTGACTGAAATCTTTCAAATTTCTTAATTTTAATTCGAATAACACCCGTGGATCCACGGATGTTGCTTTTAACGCGTTGTCTTAGGTTTGCAGGGAAATCAATCCCCTTCAGGTTTTTGTTTGTTCGCCGACCCTTTTACCGTCCCCAGGTAGATCTCATTCTGTACGGTTCGGTAAAGGGTTTCACTGCGCAGGTCGCGCAGGGTATAGCAGGGTGCCTCGAGGTGGTCGGCAAGTGCCTGAGCCAGGCCCTGGTCAAAGGCTTCATGCTCCATGTTGATCACCACAGAGCGAATGCCTTCCGAAGCAATTTGCTGGGCAATGAAGTTCGATTCAACATGCGGGGGTTTGCCTTCCATTGAAACATTCCCGGCGCCATCTGTCAGCGTGATCAATAGCGGCGCCACATCCGGATGCAGGGTCTTTTCTCTTTTCAAAACCTGGTAGGCCATGTTTAATCCTGCAGAGAGGGGCGTTTTTCCGCCGACGGGGATATCCGCCAGGGCGCGCTGCGCCAGCAGCACCGAATTGGTGGGCGGCAGCACGAGGGTAGCCCGATCCTTCTGAAACACAATTAAGCCCACCCGGTCACGACGTTGATAAGCATCGGTCAGCAGCGAGAGAATGGCGCCTTTGGTGGCAGACATCCGCTCAGCGACTGCCATCGACCAGGACGCATCGACCAGGAACAGGATCAGGTTGGCAGACCTGCGCACACGAACTTTTCGCTGGTAATCCTCGCGCCTGACGGCGAATGCCACATCTCTTTCCTCACGCATTTTTTGGCGTGCTTTCTGGAAGGGGGCAGCTGCTCGCAGCGTGGCATCAAAGGCGAGGTCATCGGCTTTACCATTGGCTGGGCGCGATTGCACATAGCGACCCCGTTTGCGATCGGTTTGGGTTTGTGATCGCCTTCCGCCATGCTTACGCATCATTTGATCAAGAGGTGTATCCAGCCGGCGCGGCTCGAAAGTCTCACCCGGGGTGATCTTTTTTCCCCCATCCCACCAATGAGCGGTGGCGTCTTGAAAAACATCCTGTCGTGAGGGTTCTACGGGCTCGGGTCCAGGGGATTCGTCGCTAATCTCGAGATGGGGGGAGACTGACTTTTTTTTTCCTCGGAATCGGGTTCGGTAGGCTTTTGCTCATCTTCCGAAGGCGTGCCTTCAGAGGCGGCGCCCTTTAATTGCTCGATATGCTCTTCAAGCTGAGTCACGCCCATGTCTGACTGCCTGAAGGGGCCAGCTTTGACCCGGTGGGGTAATGCCAGTTCTGCAGCCAGGGCGATGTCATGCGGGGTGATGGCATCTCGGCCTTCAAAGGCGGCTTGCGCCCGTGAAGCTTTCAGGATTACCAAATCTGCCCGGTGACCATCCACCTGCATCTTTGCGGTCAGATCCGCGATCACCAGCAGGTCACGGCTGGAGTAGCTCACATGGTTCACCAGCTGGCGTGCTTTTTCGATCTGTTCAGAGAGCTTGTGTTCCTGGGAAAGCCATTCCTCACGGAACGCCTCGGGATCGGCTTCAAACGCCAGGTTTCTTTCCATGATCTGCACCCGCTGACGGGGCTCCAGGATGCCGTGGATATCCACGGAGAGCGCAAATCGATCCAACAGCTGAGGCCGCAAATCGCCTTCTTCGGGGTTCATTGTGCCTACCAGGATGAAACGCGCCGGGTGAGCAAAGGAAATGCCTTCCCGTTCCACCATGTTCATACCCATGGCGGCAGAATCCAGCAGCACATCTACCACGTGGTCATCCAGCAGGTTGACCTCGTCAATATACAGCAAGCCGCGGTTTGCAGAAGCCAAAACGCCCGGCTCAAAGCGGCGTTCGCCTTTTTGGATCGCTTTTTCGATATCCAGTGTGCCAACCACACGGTCTTCCGTGGCTGAAATAGGGAGGTTGATGAAGGGGGTTTGCCTGGTTTCAACAGTGGGCGCTTCGCCCTTCGAAAAACGTTCACGGCATTCAGTGCACCAGGTGACGGGTTTGTCGGGGTCACAGCCAAAACGGCAGCCCTGAACCACGCTGACGGGAGGTAATAGTGCTGCCAGGGCGCGGGCTGCGGTGGACTTGGCTGTGCCGCGTTCGCCGCGAATCAACACGCCGCCAATCCGGGGGTCAATAGCATTCAGGATGAGGGCGCGCCGCATGCGGTTTTGGCCCACGATAGCTGTAAAAGGATAGATCACTCGCATCTTTTCTTCCGTGTCAAATTAATTTTCAAATTCAGTTTACCACTTCTCAAGATAAATCAACAACTTTGTAGAGGTGGAAGGTCCTGGCTGATTTTCCTCGTTTAGCCAACGTTCTTGAAATAATAGGCTAAAATACAGCCATGGATTGGAATGTTTATGGGCATGAATGGGCAGTGGATCTGCTGAGCAGCCATGTGGCGGGGAAGCGGTGGCGGCAGGCGTATCTTTTTGTTGGGCCCGAAGGTGTGGGGCGCCGTACCCTGGCGCTGCGGTTTGCCCAGGCTTTGAACTGCACCCAGCCGCCCGAACCGGGCGGCTACTGCGGCGTTTGCAGGGACTGCCGGCAAATTGCGGCGATGCAGCATCCGGATCTGAGCCTGGTGGTACCTGATGAAGGTCACCAGGATATCCTGATTGACCAGATCCGTGATCTTCAACACACCATTGCGCTGGCACCCTATGCATCTGCGTACCGCATTGCCCTGCTGCCGGATTTTCAACATGTGACTGACCAGGCGCAAAATGCATTGTTGAAAACACTGGAAGAGCCGCCAGATAAAGTGATTCTGCTGCTGACGGTTAACGCTATCGAGCGGCTGCTGCCAACGGTGATCTCACGTTGCGAGGTTATCAGGCTGAGACCCGCTTCGATCGGGGACACACAGCTATTTCTACATGAGACGCGGGGACTTGAACCTGAACAGGCGGCATTGATTGCCCACCTGTCCAGCGGGCGGATTGGCACTGCCATTCGCATGGCGGAGAATCCGGAAATATTAGCCAGCAGGCAGGAGGGGATTGAGAGATTCCTCGATTTACTGCCTGCCAAACGCTATGAACGTTTCAAGGCTGCCGAGGAGCTCTCTAAATCTTACGACACAGCACGGACAAACGCCGTTGAAGCCATCTCCTTCTGGCTTTCTTTTTGGCGCGATGTCTTTGTGCGCGCCTCAGGTACCGCACTGCCTTTGGTCAATGTGGATTTAGCTGCGCAGGTGGAAGAAACTGCGGCTAAGTTGACGGAATCCTCAGCGCGTGCGCTGGTGATTGCCCATGAAGAAGCCCTGCAGCACCTGGATTCAAACGTGAACGTACGGCTTTTGTTGGAAACGTTACTGCTGAAATGGCCACAGCTGTCAGTGGCAGCCATCTCTAAATGAGACTCATAATTGTAGGGGGTAACTGGTTCGGCTAATTGAGTTCGACCGAGTAAATTTTGAGATCAGAAAATCGAATGGTCATGGTGTTCCCCGAGAGCGTTCGCGCAAACAGCCCAACTGACCCGGTCAGGTCCGCGCTGATTCGTTCTTCAAATTGGAAGACCTCGTTGATGTACAGCTGGAATTGCCCTTCATAAACCCACAGGATAAAGCGGTTGGTGGCTGGTGACGCCAGCTGCATTTGAGCAGCCTGCTCCCAGTCGTGCAGCACAAAGCTCTGGCCGCCCTGCATCAATTCCAGTCGGTATTGTCCCCCGCAGTTCATCAGCAGACGGTGGTAGCTGGTGTTAGATTGATGCCAGAAGATGATCCCGATCTGATCGGCGGGTTCGCACAGGGAGGGTTGAACGGTGAGCTCCAGCGCAAAGTTTGATGGTGCTGTATGCTGACTGATGGACAAAAGCGATGTGCTCGGCCTGGCGACCGCCAGGGTCAGGTATTGGGTACCAAATGCGATATTACCGGCGCTGCTTTGCTGTGTTTCCCAAAGACTCACATCTGTGAAATTGTCCTCTACCAGGATTTCGGTCAGCCCTTCGATCTGCCCCTCCTGGGTGGGATAGGGCGTTGGGCTGGCTTGCGGGATCAGCGTTGGTGTTGGTGTAGCGGGAAACCAATCAATGGTAGGCGTGGGGGTCTCGGTCTGGGTGGCTGTGGCTGTGGGCGGCAGGGGTTGCTGCGGCAGCAGTAAGTCGCAGGCTGAAAATAGGATCACCCCGGCAGCGACTATCACGCTGATGAGGATCCTTCGCGCATGTTGGCTTAAGGCAGAATGTTGCATCATCAGGTCATAATTATATAATTAAAGTGTGCGAGTACCAACTGAGACATATTTTTCCAATTTTTGCCGCACATCAATTATGCACTCACCTCGATGTGGCAAATATGAGTTGAAAGATGATTCTTTCTGGAGATGTTATAATCTTTGGCAGGAAAGTATGGACAATTATGAAAAAATCACATCTTGTTTCTTTGCTTTTGATTCTCACTCTGTTTGTTGGGGTGCTCATCTGGATGAGTCAGTCCCCTGAGCGTGAGGTTTTTGCGCAGGCTTCTTATCAAACGCCTACACCCAACGCAGAGGGTCAGATCATTTACACCGTTCAGGAAGGGGATAACTGCACGCGCATCTTCTTGCTCACCGGTGTCTCCATTGATCAAATTATCGCTCTGAACAATTTGGGCGAGGATTGTTCGGTGTTTCCTTCTCAGCCACTCATCCTTGGGACGGTTGCACCTGCTACAGCCACACCCCGCGGGCCAGTTCCGACTGCCACCATCGGTCCGCCCACCCCTACGCCATTTGATGGCAATGGTGAAATTTGTGTGGTGCTGTTTGAGGATCTCGATGGCAACCAGATGCGTTCTGAAAACGAATTTTATTTGGCAGGGGGTGTTGTCAGCGTCAGCAACCGGGTAGGCACTTTTTCTGAAACCAGGGAAACCATTGGTGGCGATCCCGCCTTGGTGGAACCGATCTGCTTTGGGGAGGTGCCCGAAGGTGAGTACAACCTGAGTATGGGTATTCCTGCTGGGTATAACGCCACGACGGGGCTGAATATCGCCATTTCCCTGACGGCTGGGGATACGGTTGTGGTTGATTTTGGCGCGCAAACGGGTGCTGAGATGATCAGCCCAGAGGCGTCCGCAACAGGCGGTGGGCGGTCGCCTTTGCTCCTGGTGATCGGGCTATTCTTCCTGGCTGGTGGCGGCGGTTTGGCGTTCTTCTTTATCCGTTCACGCATGAAATCCTGATCAGCGCACTGTACGCTGTTCTTTCCATACATCCCCTTCATTATGATAGTCATTGGCTTCCCAAAAACCCAGCTGGTCTGAGGTCATCAACTCCAGCCCCCGCAGCCATTTGGCACCCTTCCAGAGATAGACATCTTTCAATTCACTTTTCCCAGGGATGGCACCGATCACGGCTCGTAAGGGGTAGCCGTGTTCTGGGGTGAGCGGCTGCCCGTCGTAATGGGTAGCCAGCAGGAAGTTCTCCTGTAACGCTACTTCCAGGGGCAGGTTGGTGGTGTAGCCATGGTCGGCATGCTGCATCAGGTAGCGTGCTTCTGGTTTGGGGGTGATCCAACCTCCGCTGACCAGGGTTTGCAGCGAGATGCCCTCCCATTCTGTATCTAATTTTGTCCATGTGGTCACACAGTGCAGGTCCAGCCGCACCCGGGTGTGCGGCAGATCAAGGATCTGATCCCAGGTGAAGGTAATGGGGGTTTCGACAGCTCCCCATACTCGCAGATCCCAGGTGGAGGGGTTAAATTCTGGGATTGGTCCGTAGTGCAGGACAGGGAATTGATCTGTGAGGAATTGTCCGGGCGGGAGTCTGTGTTCAGGTTTCATGCGGGCTTTCAGGGGTAAACAAAGCTTTCGCTGGGTTTCAGGACGTGGACTTTGGCGTCTGTTTCGGCGTGCACCCTTTCCGCCCAGGCATCCGGGTCTTGCGCGATCAGGCCAAAGGTGCTGTAGTGGATGGGGATGACATGCTTGGGTGTGAGCAGCTTGACCGCCCGCAGGGCGTCCACCGGCCCCATGGTGTAATTGTCGCCGATGGGCAGGACCGCCAGGGCAATTCCTTCTTCCCCGATCAGGCGCATATCGCCAAACAAGCCGGTGTCACCCGCCATATAGATCTTCTCGCCGTCGTTGGTGGTGAGCAAGAAACCGGCTGGGTTGCCGCCGTAACTGCCATCCGGCAAGCCAGAGCCGTGCAGCGCCAGGGTCAGTTTCAGGTAGCCAAAGGGATGGTTAAACCCACCGCCCAGGTGCTGTGCATGGACTTTGACATCTTTTTTGCGCAGCCAGCCGCAAATTTCTGCATTTGAGATCACGGTTGCTCCAGTGCGTTTGGCAATCTCGATGGTGTCGCCGATATGGTCGCCGTGTCCGTGGGTCACGAGGATATAGTCGGCTTCTACCGATTCTGGGCTCACCGAGGCAGAAGGATTTTGCGAAAGGTAGGGGTCCACCAGCAATTTGTAATCGCCGGTTTCCACTGCCAGAGATGCATGCCCGAGCCAGGTCAATTTAAATGCCATTGCGTTTCTCCCTTCATCTTTTTGTGACTGATAAATTTATTATACATCTACCTCAGGCAGGCTGAATGAAAATGGGGACGGTCATGTTTGTTTAACATTTGTCACTTTTTTAAAAAGACAAGTTTGGGAAACTGTGGATTTGGGTCGATTGTGCTAAAATACGGCTATGTTTTTAATCCAGTCTAACTGAGAATAATGTTCTCATCCAAATCCAACCTTCAATTCTTTCCCATTACTGGTGGTCAGGATCATCAACATGAGCAATTGGGATGGTCAGATTGGAATAAAGGCGATCAGGTTATATATTTTAATTCACGGAGGTTTTAATGAAGGAATATCCAGGTAAGTATCGGGGTTTGACCACTTTTCTCACCCATTACACCGAGGTGGAGAACGCAGAAAATGCACACATCACACCCATCTATCAAAACTCGGTCTTTGCCTTCGACAGCACCGATTCTGGCGCAGCCATTGCCGGCGGCGAGAAACCTGGATATTACTACACCCGCTTGAACAACCCCAATCATCAGCAGCTGGCGCAAAAATTGGCGGCATTGGAAGCCTGGGACCTAATGAAGCAGGATCCCGAAAAAGATCCGGCTGAAATGGTGGGCGGATTGGTATTTGCATCCGGCATGGCAGCGGTGACGGCAGCGATCCTCGCCTGCGTGCACAGCGGTGAGACCGTACTGACGCAGTCAGCACTCTATGACGGCACCTATTTATTCATGAAGAACCTGGCGCCGCGCTATGGTATTAACGTAGTGTGGGTGATGGATAATTCGCCGGAAGGATGGGAGCAGGCTTTTGAAGCGCATCCGGAGGCAAAACTGGCTTACATCGAAACACCTGTCAATCCCACGCTGCGCCTGACGGATATTGCGGCTGTGGCGGAGTTGGCGCATGCGCATGGGGCGCGCCTGGGGGTGGATAACACCTTTGCCACGCCTTACTGCCAGCGGCCATTTACCCTGGGCGCGGATGTTGTGGTGCATTCCACCACCAAGTATCTTTCCGGGCATGGGCAGGTGCTGGGAGGTGCTGCGATGACCACCGATTTAGCGCTTTTGAAGGGTGATCTTTATTTGAATTATAAAATTTTGGGTGCAACTCCCAGCCCGATCGATACCTGGATGGCGAATATCGGGTTGAAGACCTTTGCGTTGCGCATGGATCGGCACTGCCGAAATGCCATGCGAGTCGCACGGCGTCTGGAGGATCATCCTGGCGTCAGCCGGGTGTATTATCCCGGGCTTGAAAGCCATCCCGATCATACGCTGGCACAGGTGCAGATGATGGATTACGGCGGAATGATCGCTTTTGAGCTGGCTGGCGGGCTGGAAGCGGGTAAACGCATGATGGATCATGTGAAAGTGGCAACCCTGGCAGTTAGCCTGGGGAATGTGGATACCCTGGTGCAGCATCCTGCCAGTATGACGCATCGAAATACGCCGCGCGAAGATCGCCTGGCTGCAGGTATCACGGATGGGTTGGTGCGGCTTTCGGTTGGTATTGAAGACGCTGAGGACCTGGTGCAGGATTTGTTGCGTGCGATTGAGTCATGAGTGCAGAGGAACCAACCCTCACCCCGCCCTCTCTCTTGGAAAGTCTTTGTAGGGTATGGTGAGTCTTTCACCGCACCAAAAAAGAACCCTCACCCCGCCCTCTCCCTTGAAAGTCTTTGTAGGGTGTGGTGAGTTTTTCACCGCACCAAAAAAGAACCCTCACCCCGCCCTCTCCCTTGAAAAGTCTTTGTAGGGTGTGGTGAGTTTTTCACCGCACCAAAAAAAGAGCCCTCACCTTTTGAATCCCGTGTAAACGGAGAAGGATCAGCTAATATTCGTAAATGCTCCCGCCGATGAATTCCCGGATGACAGAATTTTCTGGCACGATAGAATCATCGTCGATCGGCACCAAAGACTGCATCAACTTGTAGACCCGGCTGGCACGCTCGTAGGCGTCAGCCCGTAGGGGGTCGCCCTCGTAGGCTTCAGTCCAGCGGGCGAATTCATCAAACAGCTTGGCTTTATACATGGGCATCTCATAGGGCATGGCGCTGTTGACGACATAATCTGTGGTGTTCACATAGGGAATGATGTTACGCAGTTCACTATCGCGCACATAGTGCCAGTGGAGCAGCGTCTTGGTTGGGTCGTATGCCCGGTGCGATGCATCTCTCAGCATGCGGCGGATCAACCGCAGATCGGTCCAGCGAACATAATGTCCGTCGTTATCCTTGAGCTGCAAAAGGGGTTCGATATACAGGCGGAATTTCATCTCGGAGGGGATATCTTTGGTCATATCCGGGTAGAGCCCGTGCAGGCTGTCAATCAGGATCACCTCGTTTGGGGCTAATTTCATCGGCGTTTGGTCAAGATGCCGTGTGCCGGTCTTGAAGTCATAAAACGGCACCAACACCTCCTGCCCCTCAAAGAGGCGTGTGAGATGTTCATTGATCAGCTCCAGGTCCAGTGCCTGGGGCGTTTCAAAGTCATAATCGCCAAATTCATCCTTGGGGTGCATTGCAAGGTCGAAAAAGTAATTATCCACGTTCAGGGTAACCAGGTTCATGTTGTGCCGTGAAAGACGTTCCCCCAGCTTGATCGTGGTGGTGGTCTTACCCGAGGAGGACGGACCGGCAATGATTACCATGCGCAGTTCATCCTGGCGATCCAGGACTAATTTGGCAGCGTTTTCGACGTTTTCATGATAGAATGCTTCGGAGGCGCCTACAATTTCCGAAAGCTCTCCTTTGCGGATGCGTTCGTTCAGCGCTTCAACGGTATGAAAATTGTGATCAACAGCCCAATCTAAGATTCGCCACAATTTTGACCAGGGAATATTGCTTGAAGGCTCGGCTCGGCGCTCTGCTCGCTGTTCACGCAGGCGGGCGCGTTCTGCACGGTAGAGGATATAGGCTTTTGCAACCCTGGCGTGTCCCTCTTCGATCAGCACTTTTTCCACAGCGTCCTGGATTTGTTCCACATGCGGTATTTCACCTTCCGGAATTTCTTCTTCCAGCGTTTTGACCACAAGATCTGCTAATTTTTCAGAGGTATGTTTATCACGCCCGCCGACGGCAACCGCTGCGCGGTAGATTGCATTGATAATTCTTTGGGGCGTGAAGTCAACCACCGAGCCATCCCGTTTGATCACCGAAGTAAATTTGGACATCCTGACTCCTTTCATCAATCCCCGAAATTAGATCATGTTTGTATTTATTATAACGAAGGAAGATTGTTTGTGCCAATAAGAGTTGTTGACTCAAGAGGATAACTGCGGTCAGAGTATGCGAGATTCGAGGAAATTGGGCTAAAGATGATCAGGGAACAGTGATTTTCGTTTATAACGGTTATGTATTATGCTAACCTTTTTGATTTTTCAATGATTTGACTGCTTTTTTCCCCTCACGGGTCAAGATGATCCAGGTGGTTTGTCCTAATCGGTGAAATGGATTGCCCCACTGTTCGACTCGATCAATCAACCCCCGCTGTTCCAACCGTCTTAACGCCCTGGAGACAGATGCCGAATTGCTTTTTGTGTAGGCACGCTTATTCAATTGATCCAGTTTTATTTCTTCCCCTGTAAAAGTGGGACGGGTCACCATCAATTTGCTGGTCCGTTGCGAATTTTCCTCAAGATCGAACTCAGTGGTCTCGACTATCCATAATAAAATGGATTTCTGTAAATTACTGAGGCCTTTCGTTGGGTCGTTTTTATAGGTATTTGCCATTCAGCACCACAATCAAGCATAGACAATCAATGTGATGGTTATTATTATATATCACTTATTCTCCCAGATTTGGTGTGTCCCAATCCTCACCAGATCAAACCCGAGAAATGATCTCCTCAATAATGGGCATGATATCCGACGCAAAAGATGATTCAACTAGAAATACACGGCACATTTTGCGCCACCTGGGGATGTGCTGACGCGCCCATCCAGGAGTTATTGGCGATAACCCCCGCTTTGTGATAAGGTTAGGTTAAATTTCAAAATAACCTTGAGAGCAGGAGGATAAGATGAAGACCAAATTTGCCCTCATATGCCTCATTCTCGGTCTGGTAGGGTCGCTCACGGCCTGTAATTCAACCCTTCCCGCAGATATTCCCACGGTAACACTTGAAGCTGCCGCCATACCTGAACTGCCAGGCGAACCGTCAGAACAACCGCCAGCCGTGGAGGACACACCATATCCAACCACGACCCCCGAGCAAGCCCTCATTCCCACCGAAACTTTGGTGGAGATAAGCGTGTCGCCCTTACCTGTTTTTGACGCACCCCTCATCCGCCGCCTTGCAATGTGTACACCCCTGCAGGGGTGGGCGCTGACTATGGATGGAAATCATGTCCTATTTACCGAGGATGGCGGGCAGACCTGGCTTGATACCACCCCGACAGACCTTGCTACCCTTCCCCCGGACTATCTGACTTTTGGGATCCGACCCTTCTTTCGTAATGAAATGACAGCCTGGTTCACACCAAATTCGGCGGATGATGCGCTGCTCTATCACACCCAAAACAGCGGACTCGATTGGTCCATCACGGCGCTGCCTTTTGATCATGCCAGCTATTTTTTCCTGGATGATCTGTTAGGATATGCGCTGGTGGACCTGGGCGCAGGTGCAGGGTCCCATTATGTTGCCATCTACCGAACGCTGGATGGCGGTGCATCCTGGACACAGGTTTTCACCCATGAACCTGGAGAATCTAAATCGCTGATTGAGGGCGGGTCAAAGAATGGCATCACCTTCAGGGGCGTGGATAGCGGCTGGATTGGCGGCACGATCCCAATGGATGATTTCTTTTACCTGTATTACACACAGGATGGCGGTGTCACCTGGGCAGAAGAAACGGACATTGCTTTACCCGCTGAATATATGGGCAGTTTTTTGGATGTCTGGCAGCCAATGTTTGTCAGTGAGACAACTGCCTATCTACCTGTCCATGCGATCAACCCGGCAGGCATGCATTTGCTAATCTATCGCAGTGAAGATTATGGTGAGAGCTGGGCGTTTGAAAGTGGGATTCCGGATGGACAGATGCTGGATTTTATCAATGTGAACGAAGGTTGGGCAGCCGCACAAACCGATCTTTATCGCACTCTGGATGGTGGTGGCAGCTGGATGCTCGTGGCAATCCCCGGCATCCCTGCTGGCAGGGTCATTCTGGATGTGGATTTTGTGGATTCCATGCACGGTTGGCTGCAGGTCACGCCGGATGACAGCACCATGGATACCATCGAGCTTTATGGCACCACGGATGGGGGTGCAACCTGGCAGGGATTGAATTGACCCACCCTTCAGCAGACGATCAAAGAAACTGGAAGGTCAGGCGAGCCTGCCTCCTCCTGCTTATATTGTGGATGTTGGCTGCCTGCGCGCCCAAACCTGTCGAATTGGGACAGACGGCATCTGCCACCAGCACGCTAACGCCAACTGTCACCATCACACCTGTGAACACAGCGACCTCGACCTCAACGGCGTCCTCAACGCCTACCGAAACACTCACACCGACACCAGCACCAGCTTTCAGTTTTGTTGTTACAACGGATATGTCTCATTACAGCGCCAGGAAATATTTCAACTACCCAAATTTCTTTGCTGCTCTGTTGGGATATGTCAATCAATTTGGTCCCGGGGATTTCATGGTCAGCCTGGGCGATGTGATCCCGGCTGAGGAAACGGGCTGGACGGTGGCGGAGGTGTTGGGGTCGGAGTATCCCTGGTTCCCCATCCCTGGCAATCATGATTTTGGCCTGGCGGACATTCGCTACCTGCAAAATTACAAATATGATCCCAATGGGACTGAGGAGCCCAATATTGTTCGCCAGGGTCCTGCGTCCTGCCCACACACCACCTACAGCTTTGATTATCAGAACAGTCATTTTGTGGCATTAAATGTTTACTGTAATGAAGAAGCGGCCTGGGGGATTGACGGCAGCATCTCAGATCCGATCTATGACTGGCTGGCAGCAGACCTGGCGGCGACAGACAAGGAGCATATTTTTGTGTTTGGGCATGAACCTGCTTTTCCGCAGCCAGATGCACAGACTGGCAATGTCAGGCACCTGTACAAAAGCCTTGACCAGTACAGAGACGCACGCGATCGTTTCTGGGAATTACTCAAATTGCATGGGGTTGTGGCATATCTCTCAGGACATACCCACAATTACAGTGCCGCGATGATTGACGGGGTCTGGCACATCGAAGCAGGACAGGCGATGGGCGTGCGTGCTGCACCCTCGCCGGGAACTTTTCTAATTCTGACGGTCCAGGGGGAATCGGTGGTGCTCCAAACGTACCGGGGAGAGGAAGGTCCGGGGTTTGGCTTTTTGCTGCGGGACGAAGTCCACCTTCGCCCTTAGTTTCTGGGCGTTTTGGTAAATTGGGTTGGTCTGCGAAGTTCGGTGCCGCAATTGCTGCAGTAGCTGTCTTCAGGGCGAGAGCGCATCCCGCATTCATGGCAGAAGATCACCTGCTTCTCGAGGTTTAGGATCCCGACGCCCTGCACGGTCCGCTCTGGTTGTTTAGCAATATTGGTCTGGAACCAGTAATAATACAAGCCAACGATGAGCAACAGGGCAACAGCCCCTGCGACCAACCACCATACCACACTCATGGGTGAAGCAGATCGGCCCGGGGTGTTTTCGTCGATTTCACCCGCCGGCTCAATTTTGAGAGCCGTGCTGGCAAGATCTGATACATCTCTTGTGTACCTGATGGTGAGAGTCTTCAACTCACCCGGCTGCACAGCACCCAATTCCTTTGTGTGATATTCGGAATTATCCTGCCCAATGAAGGTTTCATCCATTGGTGGTTCTGATTGTATGCTGCTGGCACTGAAAGGCTGCCGAATGGTAAATGACAGGGAGTCCACCGGGTGGATCGATAGCCAGTGATAATCAAATAACCTCCGGTTGTCTTCCTTGATCAGGTTGAGGTCGTAATACTCAAGTCTCACTTCTCGAGAGGTGGAGGAAATCTGTAGATCCTGCCACTGGCCAGTTTCAGAGACCTCATAATTGATTAGTGAAAGGTCTCCGTTTTTCGTCCGGTTATAGACTTCCAAAGATTGAACGTTCAGGGGAACCTGGACCATCAACTCTGCAGGTAATGGCACGTCCTCGTCCAGCATGATCTCGTAGATTACCAACATAGTAGGGTGATTGAATTCTGGATAGAAACTGACCTTCACCGCGCTGAACGGAATTGGGTTTGGCATTTGGGCAGCGCCAGGCTGCCGGGCCATACCAGAAAGAAGTAAAACGGTGAGAAGACAAAGAAAGAGTAGTCGAGTTTTCATAACATTTAGGGACAGCGTGTGCTATTCAGGATAATTGAATCATACCATGTGTTGTCTTTTTCTTCGTCATGGAGATGATGTCAGAATTCTTACAGACTTCTTAGAAAGTGTGAGTAAAGATTAAAATCGGGATGCGGATGCTGCGCGTAGTGCCCTATTGTTTGTGATGGTATAATGCATTCCTTGTTGTTAATTTGATGATGTAGAAAGTGAGACCATGGCAAAAACAACCGTTTCATGCCCCCAATGTAAACAACCTGTTGCCGCAGAGATTACCCGTCTTTTTGACGTCAATGAAAATCCACAGGCGAAACAAATGTTACTTTCCGGTGCGTATAACCTGATCCAATGCCCCACTTGTGGCTACCAGGGGCAGGCGCCGATGCCGATTGTGTATCATGATCCTGAGCACGAATTGTTGCTGACCTATTTCCCGCCTGAACTGAATGTCCCTGTGAATCAGCAGGAGCAGATGATTGGCCCGTTAATCAAACGGGTGATGGAATCGCTGCCCATGGAGAAGCGCAAAGCGTATCTATTTAAGCCAGAGACCATGCTGACTCGCCAGCGATTGGTGGAGCGAGTCCTCGAGGAAGATGGGATCACGCCTGAAATGATCAAAGCCCAGCAGGACCGATTGAATCTGCTTCAGCGCCTGGCTGGCGCATCGCCGGAGGCACGCCCTGAAGTGATCAAACAGGAAGAAGCGCTGGTTGATGAGCAGTTGATCATGATTTTGCAGCGCCTGATACAGAGCGCAGCAGCGACTGGTGATGAACAAAGCACCCAGGTGCTGGCAGGACTGCAGCAGGAAATTCTTGAGAACACAGCCTTTGGTCAGGAGATTCTGCACCAGGCGCAGGAACAACAGGCGGCTGTCAGCGCGCTTGAGGAAGCCAGCAAAGCGGGACTCACACGGCAGAGCTTGCTCGATCTGATCATTGACGCAGCAGACAGTGAAGTTCGACTGGTGACTTTGGTGAGCATGGCGCGCGGCGGGCTGGATTATGCTTTTTTTGAGCTACTTTCAGAACGGCTTCAAAGAGCATCTGGTGAGGAGCGTGAAAAACTGGTTGCATTGCGTGAAAAATTACTTGAGATGACAAACGAAATTGATGAAGCCATCAAAGAACAGGAAGGTTTGGCTTCGGAACTCTTGGATGAAATCATTGAGAGTGAAAATATTGAAGAAGAAACCCTTGGCGCACTGCCTGCGGTGAACGAGATCTTCCTTGAAGTGCTGCGCAAACGCATTCAAAATGCACGTCAGAACGAAGATGACACCCAGTTGAAGAAACTTCAGCAGGTGGCTGCTGCGATTCAAAAGGTCAGCGCACCCGGTGCAAATATCGAGTTGATTGAAGCTCTGATCCAGGCGGAAGGTGATGAGGCGGTACAGGCGATATTGAATGAAAATGCGGATGAACTCACTGATGAATTCATGCAGTTCTTGATGAACTTGCTAAACCAAACGCAGGGACAGCAAGGGCGCGATGCGACGGCAGAAAAATTACAGCAGGTCTATCGCCAGGCTTTACGCTTCACGATGAAGCGCAACCTGGAACGTGAAGGATAAGGATTAAGGAACGAATTACGAATTGAAGGGATTATCCAGCCGCAGACCGTGACCTCTGACCGTGGTGATGTATTCTGTGGTAGGGTCAATTTCTGCCAGGCGATCCCGCAGACGGCGCACAAGGGCATCCAGTGCCTGCTCGGTGACGCCTTCCGCAGAAGTTCCCCACACGCCTTCGATGATGTCCGGGCGGGTGATGACCTCCCCAGGGCTTGCAAAGAGCATCTGTAATAGATTGAACTGTGAGGCGGAAAGTGGGGGGTCGAGTTCCTGGTCCATCACAAATACACGGCGTGCACCGACGTCAATTCGGAGCCGCCGTTTTTGTAATTCCAGAGGAAAGCCCTCCAGCGGCATGGTGGCATCTGAACTGAGGAAGATGAAGTGTTGGGAAATGGAAATCTGCAGTTCATCGCCATCTTTGAGGGGCATGGCAGCCTGAATTGGACGGCGGTTCAGGTAGGTACCGTTTTTACTGTTCAGGTCCTCCACCATTTGATTGCCATCTTCAATAAAAATGCGGGCGTGGTGGCGAGAGACCTCCCGTAAGGGAATCATGATGTCACAATCCGAATCACGACCCAGCAGGAGTTCAGATTTGATCTTCCAGCGCTGACCTTCCAGCGGTCCGGATTGAGCGATCAGTAAAGGGTATTCATGATTGTTATCTGTCATCATTTTTTCCATTTCAACTGTGATGATCACAGAAGAAAGTGAATCCTCACACTAGAATTCTTTTCCTATATTATTATACTCACAAAAACAGACCCTCAGCCCGAAGGTCCTGGTGGTGATAATGAAGAATTATCAAAAAGATGTCCGCATTTCTGTGAAAAGTTTGCTATAATTGTTTCAATTATTGTGTTTAATAAACATTACACAGGCTTTTGATATCAACAATATAGCTATTCCGGCATGGTAAAACCCCATGCTGGCATCAATGGTGATCAATCATTCTGGAAAACAAAGAGGACAACCAATGAAACAAAAATCAATTTCACAAAATTTGCTATTAATTATTCTTATGTTCTTCCTGGCTGGCTGTACAATGCAGGAAGTTACGCCAGAACCGGCTACCCTTTCAACAGCGACCCTGGCAGAAGTTGCGGAAGCAATTCAAGAGCCGACTTCTACAGAGCCAGTCCTGCAGGAGCAAACGTCAACACCAGAACCCACATTAACACCGACAGAAGCGCCTTTGCTCGACTGTACGATAGCTTTTGAATCGGACCGTGATGGCAATTGGGAGGTTTACCGGATGGATCCAAATGGAGAGAACCCTCTCAACTTGAGCAATAACCCCGCAGACGATTTCAACCCCGCCTGGTCGCCTGACGGCAAGCAGATTGTCTTTGTCTCAAATCGGGAAAACGACCAAGGTGGCGGACAAGTTTTATATGTCACGGATTTTGAGGGGAGTGCTGTCAGGCAGTTAACGACAGAAGGTGAGAGTAATTTTCCGGATTGGTCCAATGATGGCACAATGATCACTTATTCTCACCAGGGAGATATTTATGTCATCCCGGCAGATGGGAGCGGGGAGTCTGTGAACCTCACAAACAGTCCTGAAGAGGATTCCCAACCAGTTTGGTCGCCAGATAGTCAGCAGATTGCCTGGTTATCTGGACAATCGGATGATTGGAATATTTTTCTCATGAACGCTGATGGGAGCGATCCTCGCCAGGTGACAACCACGGGCGGTGTCTCTTCTGTTACTTGGACAATTGATGGGCGCCTTTTCACAAACTGGCGAAATTCAGGTGGACAATGCAGCTTCAATTGCGTGATGGACCCTGATGGGAGCAATATCATTGAGGCTGGTGGTAAAGGTGAAATTCAGCAGTATCTGCCTTTTTGGACACTGGATGGAGAGCGAGTTGAATGCGCCAGTATCAATCTGGATGGTGGATCGGCAAATGAGATTTACCTGGTGGGTGAGATTTTTCCAGACATTTTCTTCAACCTGACCAATCATCCTGCGAACGACAGAAACCCTGATTGGCCAGCAACTTGCGGGCCGCGTGATTAGGGTAAATTCAAACCAAGCGTGAACGCATAACAGGTGAAGCATTGGTCAAACAATGTTTCACCTGTATCCACTATAATTTAATTATTGGTAGAAATTGCGCTCTATCAGCATTTGGAAAATATTGAGGATGATTTAGGTGCCTGATTACCTTGTTCGATTAGCAACATCAGACCATCTGCCTTTTGTGAGCCAGGATGGTTATCTCCCTCAGAAGATGGTCTTACGGAAGATTCAGTAAGGGGAATGCTTCGTGGTGCTGCTGAACGATGAATTGGCAGGTTATTTGCGACTTGAATTTTTATGGTCGCAGATACCGCATATTGCCCTGATCCATGTTATGGATACCCTCCGAAAGAGGGGCTGCAGCCGAAAACTGCTTGATTTTGTTATTCAAAACCTGAAAAATAGGGGGTTCAATGTGACCTACAATTCCTCTCAGGCTGATGAACCAGAGCCACAAGCCTGGCACAGGCATATGGGGTTTGAGGAGTGCGGCATGATCTGTGGGATTAATGATGGTGGAATTGGGGAGATCTTTTTTAAAAAGGTTTTCTGAGGCTAACCTTTATTAACATTCTATTATATTACGCCTGCAGATGTTCCTTTTCGGATAATATTTGGTAGAATCACTTTAAACATCAAATGATGTTAGATTTTATCGGTATTTTGTCGAATGACCCAGAAAAGGTCATCAACTTTCCCCCGGAATCTACTTAACCAGCAATATTTGGCAACCCGGGAAAGAATTTAATGGCATAAAGCACTTAACGAAGGAGGTAAGCCGTGGCTGGAATAAAAAACTTCACCCCCCAAGCGCGACAGGTACTCAGCCTGGCTCAAAAACAAGCAGAACGATTACGCAAGCCCCAGGTCAGCACAGAACATCTTTTGATTGGTCTGATTGAATTGAGCGGCAGCGTTGCAAGCCGTGTATTGCGAGATTTGGGATTGGATACCGAGGGCGTTATCGAAACCGTCGAAACGGAACTCGGGTTTGGTGATCATGCCGGACCTGTAACGCTTTCACCGGGTATGCAGCAGGTGATTCCCTTTGCAATCGATGAAGCAAAAAAACGAGAGCAGGAAGACGTTGGCACTGAGCATTTATTACTCGGTCTGATTCGCCTGACAAAATGTGAGGCAATGAATATTCTGGGTAAACTGGGCGTGACGACTGAACAAATCCGCCGCCAAACCGACCGTGTCTTGCGGGAATCCTCACAGAGTGACCAACGCCCAGCGTTAACGGGTCGAACGGGCAGTCCGCGCCGTCGCCCTGAGAAGAAAGAGCCGGAAAAAACGCCGCTGATTGACCAGCTGGCAACGGACCTGACCACGCTGGCAGAAGAAAATAAACTGGACCCTGTGATTGGGCGTCAGACGGAAATTGAGCGCGTGATCCAGATTCTGGCACGGCGCACAAAGAACAACCCTGCCCTGATCGGTGAACCCGGTGTCGGGAAAACGGCAATTGTGGAAGGATTAGCCCAGCGGATTGTGGAAGGTGATGTGCCAGCACCATTGCTGGATAAACGGCTCCTTCAGCTGGATGTGGGATCGCTGGTTGCCGGCACGATGTATCGCGGGCAATTTGAAGAGCGGTTGAAGAGGGTGATTGATGAATTAAAGTCCTCAGAAGCAATTCTCTTCATTGATGAATTTCACATGCTGGTTGGCGCTGGTTCTGCCGGCTCCTCGGTGGACGCAGCCAATATCCTCAAGCCTGCACTCTCACGTGGCGAACTTCAGGTGATTGGCGCCACAACACTGGAAGAATATCGCAAGAATATTGAAAGCGATGCGGCTTTGGAGCGGCGCTTCCAACCCATTATCGTCAATGAACCCACCGTAGAGGAAACGATTGAGATTTTGCACGGTGTCCGAACGGCTTATGAAGACCATCACCGTCTGACGATTGAAGACGATGCGCTCGAATCCGCCGCCAAACTTTCAGCTCGCTATGTCAGCGACCGCTTCTTACCGGATAAAGCCATTGACCTGATTGATGAATCGGCTTCACGGGTGCGGATGTATAAGAGTCCTGCGGCTTTGGACGCCAAAGAAGTAATCACAGATCTGCGGGAGCGGCGCAAGGAACTGGAAACCGCCCGCGAGGAAGAAAATTTTGACCTGGTGGAGGATTTACAAAACCAGATCGCTGACCTTGAGGAAAAGCTTGAGGACATGCGCACCCTTTGGGACCGCAATAACAGTCCCCATGTGACAACCGATGATATCGCAGAAGTGATCTCGATGTGGACGGGTGTGCCCCTGATGCAGCTTGAGACTGAAGAGTCTGCCCGCCTGTTGAATATGGAAGCAAAACTGCGCGACCATATCATTGGACAGGATGAAGCCATTGAGACCATCTCAAAAGCGATCCGGCGTGCACGTGCGGGCTTGAAGGATCCTTCACGCCCAGTCGGTTCGTTTATCTTCCTTGGGCCAACAGGTGTGGGCAAGACGGAACTGACCAAAGCCCTGGCTGAGTTTATGTTTGGCAGCGAAGATGCCCTGATCCAGCTGGATATGTCCGAATTTATGGAACGCCACAGTGTCAGCCGACTGGTGGGTGCGCCCCCCGGGTATATTGGCTATGACGATGCAGGTCAGCTCACCGAAGCGATCCGCCGCCGGCCCTATTCGATCATTGTTTTCGATGAGATTGAGAAGGCGCATCCTGAAGCGCACAATATGCTGCTTCAAATCATGGAAGAAGGCCATCTCACGGATGCACGCGGGCACAAAGTGGACTTTCGCAATGCGATTATTATCATGACCACCAACGTGGGCGCGGATATGATCCAGCGTCAATCTACCTTTGGCTTTGCACTGACGGTGGACGAGGCTGAAGAAGAAGCCACAGCCTACAGCGAAATGCGCAAAAAGTTGATGGAAGCGCTTAAACGCACCTTCAGACCGGAATTTATCAACCGTTTGGATGGGGTGATTGTGTTCCGATCGCTAACCCGGGAAGATATCCGCAAGATTGTGGTGTTGGAACTGGAAAAGGTCAACAGCCGGCTGGAAGAAAACCAGATCCGGATGCGAGCCACAGACGAAGCGCTCGAATTTTTGGCTGAGGAAGGCTACAACCCTGAGATGGGTGCACGTCCGCTGCGGCGTGTCATTCAACAGAAAATTGAGGACAAACTTTCCGATGCCTTACTGGCGAAGGAATTCGAAGAAGGACAGCACATCCTGGTGGATGTTGAGCTGAGAGACCAAGACGGCGCCGAAGTGAAGGAGATTGTGTTCAAACACGATCCTGATGGTGACACAAAAGAAGAACCCAATTTAGAAGCTGTTGGAATGTAAATGATGGCACGCACCCAAACCCGCTTTGTTTGCCAGGAATGTGGCCGCATTTCACCCAAAGCCCTGGGCCGCTGTCCCCAGTGTGGTGCGTGGGACAGTATGATAGAAGAAATCGTAGAAACACAGCAGACCGCCTCGAGCCACGCCAACCAGCATGGTTTGGGCGGTCTTTCGATTCCCAAGAAGCTCAGTGAAATCGAAGGCAACAGCGATGAACGCATCCCGGTGCCGATTGGCGAATTTTCACGCGTCCTGGGCGGCGGTGTGGTACCCGGTTCGATTGTCCTGATTGGTGGGGACCCGGGAATAGGGAAATCAACCCTTTTACTGCAGATGACCATGCAGATGGCTGGTGCAAACCGGGTGCTGTATGTCTCCGGAGAGGAATCGGAACGGCAGATCAAAATGCGCGCCATGCGCCTGTTGGGTGGCATCGATGGCAGTCCGCCGACCGATTTACCAGGGGAGCTTTTCCTGGTGACGGAGACCAATCTTGATGTGATTATGAGCCACATTCGGGAGGCGAACCCACGGCTGGTTGTGATTGATTCCATTCAAACGGTTTATCGTCCTGATATGGAATCGTCGGCAGGCTCAGTCTCGCAAGTGCGTGAAAGCGCTTCTCGCCTGCGCGAATTGGCTAAAACCTCCGGGATTGCTGTATTTTTGATCGGGCATGTGACCAAACAGGGCACGATTGCCGGGCCGCGTGTCTTGGAGCATATTGTGGACACCGTGCTCTACCTGGAAGGCGACCGCTACCAGGCTTATCGGCTGCTGCGGTCGGTCAAGAATCGTTTTGGCGCCACATCCGATGTGGGTGTCTTTGAGATGCACGAGCGCGGGATGATCGAGATCACCAATCCTTCCGAAGCCTTTCTGGCAGAGCGGATGGTGAATGCCCCGGGTTCTGCCATCGCTGTGACGATGGAGGGTACGCGGCCGCTGCTAGTGGAGATCCAGGGATTGACCAGCCCCACCAACTTTGGCAACCCCAGGCGAACGCCGAACGGGATTGATTTTAACCGCCTGCTTTTAATCACGGCGGTGCTGACGCGCCGCTTGAACATGCGCCTTTCGGAGCAGGATGTTTTTGTGAATGTGGTTGGAGGCTTGCGGATTGATGAACCCGCAGCCGACCTGGCAGTGGCGGCTGCCATCACTTCCTCCATGCGAGACCAGGCGGTGCGCGCGGATACGGTGCTGATTGGCGAACTGGGTCTTTCGGGCGAGCTGCGCATGGTTGGGCAAATGGATGCGCGCTTGCGAGAGGCAGCCAGCCTCGGCTTTAAACAAGCCATAGTCCCCCGCAGGCTGCAGCGTAAACAGCCTTTCCCAAAGGGGATTGAGGTGCAAGAGGCGCGCGCCTTGAGCGAAGCATTGAAGCTGGCATTGATCGATTAAGTCCTTTTATTTCATCGGTTTTAACAGACAACCGTTATAATTGGGTCAAACCCTTCAGGGACGCTGAAGCCTGTCGCTGAAACAAACTAACCGGAACAGGAATTCACTATGAGTCATCCAAGTCTTGATTTTCACCCGATCTCCCGTGTGCGGCGGAATCACGGTCTGGAACACGCCACCATCAATGTTTTAAATAAGAAATATCCTAATGTTCGAATGGGGGGTGTATCCACGCCCTTTGGGTTCACCATCATTGGTGAAATCGATTCTGAAACGGTTGCAGAAGGGGCGATTGAAGCGTTGAAGCGGCTGCGCGCCGGCGAAAGTTCCCTGACTCAGCACCCGAATTGCGGCACCAATTTTGCGGTTTCTGGCCTGATGGCTGGGTTTGCTGCCTGGTTGGGGATGCTCGGAACTGGAAAGAAGCAAGGCGATAAATGGGAAAGGCTCCCGCTGGCTGTATTGCTGGCGACGATCGCCCTGATCCTCACCCGCCCATTGGGACCCATCGTCCAGCAGCGCATCACCACGGCAGGTGATCCTGAGGCGTTGGAACTGGACAGGATTGAAACCTTTATCCGTGCGGGCGTGCGCATGCACCGCATTGTTACCAGGGGATGAGCGTTTAGATGATGGAAGAAAAGCCGGTTGTATATATCTTACGGGGGGATGACCGGGAAGCGGTGGAATCCAATATCCACATCTTTTTCAAAAGCCTGGGTGCGCCGGATATGGCTGGCATGAACACCACTCACCTGGAAGGAAAATCTATCACCCTGAATGACTTACGGAGTGCAGCATTGGCGCTTCCCTTCCTGACTGCAAGGCGCCTGGTGGTGCTGGATGACGCGCTGGCTTTTATGGATAAGGATAAAAGCGAGGCGCAGCGGGCAAGGCTTATTGAGCTGCTGGATTCCCTGCCACCAACAACGGCTTTGGTATTGGTGATTCCAGATTCACAAAAACGGCGGAAACGCGGGGGTGTTTGGGAATCCTACTGGGTGACTCTGAATGAGAAGCACTGGTTGATGCAATGGGCAAGCTCATCCGGGAATAAAGCCTTTATCCAGGATTGTCTTTTGCCAACCGATCGCCAGATGGCGGATTGGATTCGAAAGAAAGCGGCAGAGTTGGGCGGCAGTTTTACGCCCGGTGCCGCACAAAAACTGGTGGGGTATCTTGGCAATAACACGCAGCGAACCTTTCGGGAAATCGAGAAATTGTTGACCTATGTCAACTATGAGCGTCCGGTTGATGATGTTGATGTGATGGAACTGAGCATTCGGGAAGAGCAGAGTGACATCTTCAGCCTGGTGGATGCCATGGGGTTGCGTGATGGCGAAACGGCTATCCGGCTCTTACATCTGCTGCTGGATGACATGCCTTTCAATCAGCTTTTTCCGATGGTCATTCGGCAGTTTCGGTTGATCCTTCAAACGCGAGAAATTCTGGATATGGGTGGGGGCGAGCAGGAAGTGGCAAAAACCCTGGGGATGCAAAATTTTGTCGCTCGAAAGATAATCCCCCAGGCACGCTTGTTCACGCTGGCATCATTGGAATCCATTTATCACCATCTGCTGGAAATTGACCTTGCAATGAAGACCCGCTATGTAGACGGCTCAATTGCCATGGATGTGTTCATCGCTCAGCTTGCCAACCAGTTGATCTGATTCTGGTCAATCCTGTTCTTTTTGTATGTGTTCCTCGCTTTGGCGCATGTTAACGATGTATCTTTTTCAATCCGGGGCTAAACGATTCTTGTGGGCTCATTTATAACCGGTTTTCGTTTCTGGGAGAGCACACATCACCGACAGGGAGACATGGGTATAATAGAACCGTGATCAAGCGATGTATTAATCAGACATTTTCTATCGAGAGAAGTGGGGCATGGGTATGACCGTTCTGAATTTGCGTGTGGCAACTTTGAACATCAGCGGTGGTGAGAAAACCTTCGAAGAATTCCCTCATGACACCCGCCAATCGCGCCTGGAGGCTTTGAAGATCCTGATCGGCCGTTTGGATGCTGATGTGTTGTGTCTGCAGGAGGTCTCGCAGTACGTGGACGCAGATGGCGTTTCACACAGCCTGATGGACGCCGTCAACCAGGCTGGCAGCTATCATTATTCAGGTTATGGGAAGACCCTTTCAATGGAAACCCATATGCAGGTCAAGAAAGATGTGATGGTGGAGGGCATTTTCAATGACTGGTGGGATTGGTCTAAGGGGAATTCGGTGCACGCCCGGATTCCGTTTGCAAGGCTGGGTGATCCCCAGCGGCCGGGCGTGCCGCGCAATGTCCCCTTGTATCAGCCGGGTCAATATGAAGGGACCCGGGATAGCGACCCGCGCTATGCCCTGCTGACGCGTCTCAAGCAAGCGCCCTACCCTTATGTGATGACAGTGCACCTGAGCACATTGGTGGGTGAACGCCAGCCAGAAAGTCGACCGGATCGGGTGGAGCAATCCCAAATCTTGCGCTTTCAGCAGGTCAAACGCATTCTGGATCTGGTGCGGGTGCACATCTTGGCGAAAGGCATGCCGTTGATCCTGGCGGGTGATTTCAATGCTGACGCAGATGAATTTTATCTTGCACATTTACTGGGTGCGGAATCCGGCTTTGTGCGCCTGGTGCCGGAGAACGAGCAGCCCAGCCACGCAGGATCGGAAAAGCTCATTGATCACATCTTCTTTTTTCCGCAAGAGCGCCTGGTGAATTATCACTGTTATATTGAGGAAGGTGACCTGAGCCGCCGGGCATCGGATCACTTACCGATTGTGGCTGATTTAGAGATCAGGTAGCAGGGCGTTGGGTGCATCAATTCATGATGGGTATCAACAACGCTTCTGAAGAAAATTAGGATTTTTGGAAACGAAAATGTCATTATTTTTTATAGGTAAACTGGCAGAACTGGAGCAGGATTTATGGTAAACGAATCAAAGCGGAACTATTTTGGAACAGATGGCATTCGCGGAACCGTGGGGGTTGCGCCCCTGGTGCCCGAATTTGTGACAAAACTGGGATATGCAGCGGGAGTCGTACTTTCCCAAACGGCAGGAACGCACCCAACCTTTTTAATTGGGCGCGATACTCGCCAATCGGGCGAGATGCTGCAGAGTGCATTGACGACGGGTTTGCTCGCCAGCGGCGCTACTGTGGTGGACCTGGGTGTGATCCCCACACCAGGCGTGGCTTTCATGGTGCGCAAGGTGAATGCACAGGCTGGCGTGGTCATTTCGGCTTCGCATAACCCGGTGGCGGAGAATGGCATCAAGTTCTTTGATGCCAACGCTTTGAAGTTAAGCGAAGCGATCGAGCTCGAAATTGAATCGCTGCTCAGCCAACCCATGGACCTTTCAAATACCGCTGCCGCCCAATACGGACGCCGCATTGACGGGACGGAGATGCGCGAGTGGTATGTGGATCACCTGGTGGATGAACACCCCCGTTCCTTGTTGGATGGTTTCAAACTGGTGCTGGATTGTGCCAATGGCGCTGCGTCGTGGTATGCCCCGGAAGTGTTTTCTCGCCTGGGCGCAGAGGTGGTAGTGATTCACGCTTCACCCACCGGCGCCAACATCAATGAACAGGCAGGTTCGGAGCATGTGCGCCGTCATCCCGAAGATCTGCACACCCTGATCCAAAAATATGATGCCCATTTTGGGGTTGTTTTTGACGGTGACGCGGATCGTGTGATCTTTGTGGACGAGGCAGGTCACCTGGTGGATGGTGATCATATGCTGGCGATTTTGTCGGATTATTTCGCTGCCCAAAAGCGGCTGCTGGCTGGAACGGTGGTCAGCACGACCATGCGCAACGGGGCTCTGGTCAACTATTTTGCCGAGCGGAAGATCACGTTTGTTGAAACGCCGGTGGGCGATAAATATATTATGGAAGTGTTGGGACAGTTGATGCATAAGGAATACCAGCACGGGCAGATTGGCCTGGGCGGTGAACAGGCTGGGCATATCATCCTGATGGATGAAACCCACGCCACTGGGGATGGATTGCGTTCCGCAATTTACCTGATTCGGGCGTTGATGGACAGCGGACGCCCCTCCCTGGCGGAGCTGGCGGAAAGCATTAATAAATATCCCCAGGTGATTGCATCAGCCCTTGTGGTGGAAAAAATCAACCTGGAGTCGCTGGACCAGGTCAGGGCTGCCCAGGCAAACCTGGAACAAGCATTGCCCGGGCTGACCCGCTTGAATTTACGCTATTCCGGCACGGAACCCAAGGTGCGGTTGATGTTGGAGGCGGACACAAGGCATACGGAAGCCGATCTGGCACAGCAGGCGTTTGCATTGTGTGAGGCTGTTCAAAAGGCGACCGGCACACCGGCGGATAGCTTGCTGGAAGTGCTGAATGTGACGCGCGGTGGGCTGGTTCACCGGCAAGTGTGAGCGTTAAACAGTTTTTGATCTTCAGGAGAACTTTATGAGAAATGTATCACAGGATCTTACAACCCTTGAAATTACCCAGTTAGGCGCCAGTTTCAACCGGATTAACCGCGGTTTATTCGCGGCACAATCACCGCAAGAATGGACGCCGGCGGTTGAGGAAATGACCCGCTTTTTGGCTGTGGTGGATGAGAAGGTGCTCTCTGACCTGGCGCTGATTGCTGGCAATGCGATTGACTCTTCGCGCGCTTTCAGCATGCTGCTGACGGTGATTGCCCTTGGCACCCAGTATCGTCATGAGCAATACAAGCCTAAAGGAGCGGATGACCAAAAAATTCGCAACCTGATCGATGAGGTGTATCTACCCTTGACGGGTGCGATGCGGAAACAGGCGATCGACCTGGCGAAAAAATACCTGGCTGCCCCGGTTTTTGATTCGCTGCGCGAGGCGATTGACCATGAGATCCTTCCGCTGCTGGACAGCATGGATTTTAGCAAAGACCCGCACCGCTGGATGCCGTTCCGTGTGGTGCAGATTGCCAATATCTACGAGCGGCTGTATGGTTTTCGCCTGCGCACGTCTGATCCCCTGCTGATCGGCGATTCGGGTCATCTTGGCTTGCTGCGCATGATTTATGATCGAAAGTACCTGCGGTTTGGCACTTCGGGGGTGCGTGCCCGCTGGGGCAACGACTTTACGGAGCAGCGAGCCAGGCAAGTTGTGCAGGCAGTGTGTGATTTCATGAATGATAGTGATGTTCCCGATTTTGTGGGCAGGGAAAATTTAGCAGGCAAGAAGGTTGTGATTGGCTATGACACGCGGCGCAATGCGGACCTGGTGGCAGAATGGGCAGCAGAAGTGTGCCTGGCGAATGGATTTGAGGTTGAATTTGCGGCACGCGATACCCCTACCCCCGCCCTGGTCTATTATCTGACCGATTACCTCAAGCCCGAGGATGTTGCCGGGTTGTTGATCTGCACAGCCAGCCATAACCCGCCAGAATGGCAGGGAATCAAATTTAACCCGCGCCTGGGCTATCCCGCGCCGACTAATGTGACGGATTTCATTGCCTTCAGGATCAACGAACTGCAGATGGTGGATGCCAGCGCCCGCACCACAGACCTGGCGGACGCGCGTCAGCGCGGCCGCTTACGCGGCTTTGACCCCCTGGATGACTATGTAGCCTGGATCAAAGACAATGGCAATGGCAATGCGCGAATCCCCGTTGATTTTGACCGGATTCGCCGGTTCTTCAGCGATAAGATGGTGGTGATTGATGAATTTCACGGCTCCGGGCGGGGCTATCTGACCCGTCTGGTGGGGGAAGCCGGCGTGCGCTATACCGTTCTGCATGCCCAGCGTGACCCCGAGCTGACCGGGCTGGATTACGCCAACCCAGAGGAACCCTTTATCAACTCTTTGAAAGCCAAGGTGGCAGAAACGGGCGCCCATCTGGGGATGGGCATGGATACGGATGCAGATCGCTTTGGGGTCGTGGACAAGGGTGGGGTCTTCTTCCGCCCGAACCAAATCTTACCGATGTTGATCCGCTACCTGGGCATCGAGCGCGGCTTGAAAGGGCGGGTAATTGCCACCCAAACAGGCTCCCCCCTGATTGAAGTTCTGGCGGGGATGATTCCGAATAACAAGGAAAATGAACCCGCAGAAGGTGCACTGCCCGGCTATGTCAGCCATCCCTTTTATGAGATCAACATCGGGGGACCCGAAGATCGCATCCTGGAGCATGCCTTCTTGGTACCGGTGGGCATCAAGTATATTGAGGAGATTCGCCGAACGGATCGCGCGTATCAGAGTGAAAAGCCGCTGCCCGAAAACTGGCGTGACAGGATCCTGATTGGTGGCGAGGAATCCTCCGGGCTGACCACGCGCGGGCATGTCACGGACAAGGACGGCCCCTGGGCAAACCTGTTGATCATGGACATGCTGGCATATTTTGGCACGCGTGAGGAAAACCCGCTGACCACAATCGCTGAGATTTGGCAGGATACAGTAGAAATGGAAGGTTTGTGGGAATCCTTTGGCTGTGTGCCAGATGACGATACCTCGCACACCGGGCGGACGGACGTGGATGCGCCCTTGGAGGCGAAGGAAGCCTTTATCAACTATTATCTGGATCTCCCCCAATCGAACCTGGAAGCGAAGGTCGCTGGGATGGACATTGCTTACCTGGGAGGCATCCGCTATGAAGTGGCTGAGATGCAACTGCGCGACGCAGATGGCGATGAGCGCTATCAACTGCGTGTGCGGGCATCTGGCACGGAACCCATCAACCGAATTTACGTGGAGAGCAGAGACCCGCAGCAGGGAAAGATCATCATGGATGCTGCGCTGGCGCGTTTGGAAGCGTTGACGATCGAGGAGATTAGTAAAGCCTATAGCGTATGGCGGCTGGTGGATATGCTCAGCCAGACCCGGCTGACGGAAAAGACCCGCCAAGCTGTGCAGGCGACGATTACAGAGCAGGGTTGGCCGTTATCCGAGGTCACGTCGAAGCTGCAGCAGATCATGAATGTTTTAGAGGCCCGCAATCGTAAAATAGCAGAAGCCTGGCTGCTTTCTCTGACGGCGTAGCAGATATTTTTAAATTGCTTACATGGCAGACCACTCGTCTGCCCTGTTTGTGTTAACCAAATGTGGGGAAAGACTATGTCTGTGTTCCTTTAATCTCCCGTGATAATCACCAGCGTCTGGCTGCTGAAGGCGTAGAGTCCCTCTGGCATGGGGCGCTGATAGAGGATGTGATCCCGCAGGGCATAAGCAAAGGCGCTCTGATCCACGATCCGGTCGTAGGGATCGAGCTCAAAGAAAGGCTGATAGCGCGCAGCCAGGTAGCTGACCCGGCTCATATCGAGTTTGACCTGCGGCCACTGTTCACTGGGGATCAGGATGGGATGATCCGCGATCAGGATCAGCTCGTCAGGTAAATTGGGCAACAGCGCCTGAACATCTTTGATGAAGACAAGCGGTGTGGAATCCTGCCTTTCTTCAAAGGGCAGTTTGGCTTCATCGTGAATGCGATAGGGGTGAAAGGGGTCTTTAGAATCTTTCAACAGCACCTGGATATAAGCTGTTCCGCCTGCGGGAATGGTGTTGATGGGGATGCTTTCTCCCAATGTGCCGCCCAACACCAGCTGCATCGGTAGTAATGTGCCGTCAAATTCATGAGCGACATTGAGGTAGTAAACGGTGATCATTTCGCCTAAAAACTCGAGATTTCGCTGGTGGATACCCCTATCCAGCAGCTGAAAAGCCATAAAAGCCCACAGTTCATTAAGCTCACCATCCAGGCTTTCGCCCCTTTGGGTCACGCGAGTGTAGGACCAATCCACAACCCGACCAAAGATATCCTGGTATGGAAAGAGCAGGGCAGGCTGGCTGGGCACCGGGCTGGGAGAAGGCGTGGGACTGAGGGTGTTGAAGGGTGTAAGCGTGATTGTGGGGGTCTTTGATGGAAGGGGTGTGATAGTGGGCGCCAGCGTGGAAGTGTGTGTCAGGCTGGGGGTGAGGGTGTGCGTCGCGGTCAGCGGTGTGGTCGTGGTTGGTTGGAGGGTTGGGGTAACAGAGCCAGAATTGCCGCAACCCAGCAGCAAACCCGGAAGGATGAGCAAGAGCAGGGGTAGCATGACCTTTTTGAGTGGTTGGCGCATCAAATAATCCGGTGGGCTGGTCAGTAGGGGCGGGTGATGGCTGCTGCGCCATAGCCGACAACGGAAGTTCTGTCTCCTGTGGCAGTCGCAGAAGTGTCATATTTAAGCAAGGTCACCTGGTTTGCTTTCAGCTTCCGCGCTGCCCAAAGTGCGGCAGCAACTGCTGCCAATCCGCAAGCATGGCCCTGTCCACTGTCTTTGAGTTTAAAAAGTCCTTCTGGCGAAAAATCAGCCAGGGCGGAAAGTACCTTATGGTCCAGCCGATGGGCGGTGGCTTCAGGGTAAAAATGAGAAAGGTCTGTACTGGCGACAATCAAGAAGGAGCGGCCTTCGAGGACTTCCGCCAAAACGAGCCCGAGCCCTTTGGCGATCTGGCGACTCTGATCGCGCATCATGATCGGGATCAGTTCAAAGTCACCTTTCAGTGCTCGCTGTAAGAAGGGAAGCTCGATTTCTAATGAATGCTCGCGGTCGTGTTCGACGGGGGAAAGAGAGATCCCCAGGTTATCCACCAAACCCTGGTTGATCTCTGCCATCTGATCAGCGGCAACTGGAATCGTGCCCAGGGGCGTTTGGTAGTGGCTGTGAGCGCTGGTCAGCAGCAGTTGAGGATAGTATTGATGGGAGGGCGAAAGGACAACGACTGTGTCATAGGATTTTCCAGCCACTGCTTTATATGCATGCCCGGCTACTGCCCCGGAATACATATAACCGGCATGAGGCGCCACAACGCCGATGACTTCACCGGGCAGTTCGGGGAGGGATGCATTGTTGATATAGGCATCGACGGTTCTTCCCAACTCTCTGGGGTCATCGCTATACCATGTGCCTGCAATAGGCGAGGGTCTGATGGATTGATTTTCAGTATTCATAGCTTAAATTTTAGCATATTCCCGTGGTGAATCCTATGAAGAGGTGTTTTATGACTCCCGCTATCACTGCCCGCTGGTTGTTTCCCTTGCCACCAGCTCTGTGGGGAGGATGATGCGGCGGGGTGAGATGGTGTTGCCGCTTTCCAGCTGGTCGATCAGGGTCTGGGCGGCAATCGAGCCCATCTGGTGAATGGGCTGGCGGATGGTGGTCAGTGAAGGCATGTGGCGCGAGGCAGCAGGGATATCATCGAACCCAACCACGGCGATATCTTCCGGCACACGCAATCCAGCTTCATGGATGGCTCTGAGTGCGCCAAAGCCCATCAGGTCGCTGGCAACAAATAATCCATTGAAGCTTGAGTGTGCAAGGAGTGATTTTGCCTGGAGGTAACCGCCCTTCTCAGTGTAATCGCCATAAGCAATTCTTTCCTCAAGGATTGGGAGATTTTTTTCTTGCAAACCGCGTTCAAATCCTTCCAGCCGGTCACGCGCGCTGTAGAGATCCATATGTCCGGTAATAGTAGCAAGCTGGTCTCTGCCAGTGCTCAACAGGTGCCTGACGGCCATCATACCGCCGTGGATATTATCAGCATCCACGCTGCTGACCTCGGGGCGGTTGTTCCGACCGATCAACACGAGGGGGACATTGCGGCTGATCAATCCCTCGATCAAGGGGTCATCTATCACGTTTGAAGCAATGATGATCCCGTCGATCAGGCGGTTATTGAGGATGTTCTGGTTGGCTCGTTTTTCGTAGTCCGGTTCGATCAGCCATAACATCAAGGTGTAATTATTGACAGTGCAGGTGGAAGAAATGCCCTGGGATAGAATACCGAAGAAGGGGTCCGTAAATACGCTGCTGTAGGACATCGGGATAACCAGCCCGAGGACGCGTGTGCGTCCGCTGATCAGGCTGCGCGCAACCGGGTTTGGCTGGTAACCAATTTCATCGATGATCGCCTGAACCTTTGCCCGGGTACGGTCCCTGACATTAGGATCATTATTGATCACCCGTGAAACAGTTGATCTGGAGACCCCTGCTAATTTGGCAATTTCATTGATTGTTGTGATATTGTTCATTGATCCGCGCCTAATTTGTCCATTTTCCAGGTTAACGCGTAAAAATGGATCCAAATACATGGAGCTCCGAATTCATTTTTGATTGGTGAGTACACAAAGGTCTTGCTGTCCATGTCTATCTTACAATAAATCTGTAAGATTGTCAAAATACTCACTGGAGGATCGGCCTTCAACTGAACAGAGACATTGGTTACCAGGAAATTCATGTGATCTGTGACCCGGGGTGTGGGTGAGGTCCTGTGCGGTCAGCCTCTGTACGAAATTCGTTTGTCAGCTGAGGTCCATGCAGAAAGCGCACATTTCACTGAGTTGTTCACCACGGGCAAGGAGAATTGTTTATGGATCCTGTCTATGGTTATTGTTGGCTATGGTTATTGGTAGGAAAACAAAACATACTGGCGGATCAAGGTAGGAAATGGCTGGCATTAATCGCCTTTCAGAACCCGGCTTCCTCATAAAAACATATCGCGTTAATATCTTCTTAAAAATCTATTGACAAATTCGCCGTATTCATGTAAGATGGAATTGGAAACGTTCCCAATTATTACCTTACCATTTCTGCACCAAACGGGATGGAAAGGGGTAATCGTGGCGTTGTAATGCGGAGAATCGACCAAAAAATGGAAACAACCGATTATTTTTGGGTGAGTACACAAACCTTTGTCCAAAATTTTGGGAGCGATCCCAATAATATGGTTGATACTTGGTTAAATTCCCGTCAAATCCCCATCTTTTTGTTAACCTCATATTATCTAATTCTCAAAGGAGGTGCTGGTAGAGAATAAATTGTTTGTTCTTTGTTCCGTCAAGTCTGTTAGTTGTTGTGAAAAATCTTGTTCAATGAAAGATTATCTCTAAGGAGAAAAGTGATGAAAAAAAGATTGCTATTTGTTTTGAGCTTTGTGCTCATCTTCAGCATGTTCCTCACGGCTTGCCAGCCAGAAGAAGTTGAAGAAGTGGTTGAGGAGGTCGAGGAAGTGGTTGAAGAAGTGGTGGAAGAGGTTGTTGAAGAACCGGAAGTTGAAGAACCGGAAGAAGAAGAGCCGGTTGCTGCAGGCCCTGACCTTGATCCGGCTGAAGTGGCTGCTTCCCTTCCCCGCGAAGAAACACTTTATATCGCTGGTTTGCAGTGGAGTGCGGTTGTGGGCTGGAATCCCTATTCCTCCGCCAATAACAACGCCATGGGTGTCGCTGCCGGCAACAATGCGCGTGTTCCGATCTTTGAAACACCCTACATGTACAACATGATCAACGGTGAGCAGATCCCCTTGCTGGCTGATGGTGACTGGGAATGGAACGAGGATATGACCGAAGCGACGTTCAAGATTAAAGAAGTCGCTAAATGGAGTGATGGTACCCCCGTGACCGCTGAAGACGTCGCATACACCTGGGCAACCCATGTCAAGTACGAGACCACGGCAGGCGTTGGCTATGGAGAATATATCGAGACTGTTGAAGCCGTCGACCCACTAACCGTTGTTGTGAAAGCCAAACTGGATGAGGAAGGCAAAGCTGTTAATCCTCTCTTGGTCAAGGCTTACATCAGCAGCGAATATGTGGTTCAAAAAGCCTGGACCGAGACCTTAGAAGCTCGTGCTGGCGGCGATGCCACAGCGCTCAAAGAAGATCCTGCTATGGATTTTGTCTCCTCCGGTCCCTATACCAAGTTCTATGATGATGATCAGAAGGTGGTCTTCATCCGAGACGATAATTATTGGGGTCAGGATGCTTCCATGTTTGGTTCGCTGCCTGTCCCGAAATACCTGGCACACACCATTTATGCTGACAATAATGCTGGCTTCCTGGCTCTGAAAGCCGGTGAAGTGGACGTCAGTCAGCAGTTCAATGCCAATGTGCAGGACCTGTGGTTGGTCGACAATCTGCCGATCTCAACCTGGATGGATGATGCACCTTATGGTCTGACCGCCAGTTTACCGACGGCTTACTTTAACCTGGAATCCTATGGTCTGGATAATATCGCAGTGCGCAAAGCCATTGCTTATGCAGTGGATTATGACACCATCATTGCTAACGCCATGACCAATCAGTCGCCAACCTTTGACCAGGTACCGCGATCCGTGATGAATCCGACTGCTGGTGAACAGGCTTTGTATGATCAGGCAGCCGTGGCTGACCTGCAGTGGGTGGGTAATGACATTGAAGGCGCAAAAGCCATTCTTGATGAAGCCGGTATCGTTGATACCGATGGTGACGGATGGCGCGAGCTGGATGGTCAGAAACTTTCCTACAACGCAGTCTGCCCCAATGGCTGGTCTGACTGGCAGGCGGCGATGGAAATCGTTGCAGCCGCTGGTGAGAAAATCGGCATTGAAATCACAACCCTCTATCCTGAATGGGGTGTTTATCAGACGGTCTTCGTCAATGGTGATCAGCAAGAATATGACATCTTCATGGTATGGAGTGACGGCGCTGGCCCAACCCAACCATGGGGTCGCGTTCGCCAGTTGATGTATAGCAAGTTTGCTGAAACCCAGGGTAACTGGAATGGTAACTGGGGTGGCTATATCAACCCCCGCATTGATGAGATCATCACAGAAATTCCCGCTACCACCGATCAGGCTCGTTTGGTTGAACTTTACACTGAAGCAACCGAGATCTACCTGACCGATATCCCATCCTTCACCCTCATGTATCGCCCCGACCAGTTCTACACAGTGAACGAGAGTGTCTGGACCAATTATCCTTCAGCGGATGATGGCCGCAACATTCCTCCAATGAACCTGCTGGATGGTTACAGCATTGCTGGTCTGTACGAGCTTGAGCTCGTGAATCCGTAATCGATTAATCAGTTTTCACCGCCATGTTCCGAGAACATCGGAGCATGGCGGCTTTTCATAAAGCCAATCAATAGGAGGTGATCGGTTGAAAGGCTATTTAAAATACTTTAGTGGTAAACTTGCCTGGTTTTTGGTCACACTCGTCGCCGCATTTATTCTCAATTTCATCTTGCCCCGCCTGATGCCCGGAGATCCTGTAGCGATCATCACCCAAAGAGTGGTTCAGGGAATGACCAGTCAAGCCGGGGTCCAAAAAGTTTATGAGCAGTATGCAGAGCTTTTTGGAACGAACAAACCCATTCACGAGCAATTCATCATTTATATGCGAAATATTGTCCAGGGTAATTTTGGACTTTCGTTCAGTCAATATCCCAGACCGGTTGCAGACATCTTAAAATCATCCATTTGGTGGACAATAGCGCTTCAGTTCCCTGCCATCATTGTTGGTTGGCTGCTTGGAAATACCCTGGGTGCCCTGGCGGCGTATTTAAAAAAGGGCTTTGATAAAGTGCTCATGCCAATCAGCATTTTTATCAGCAACCTGCCGGCTTTTGGTATGGCTGTAATATTACTGGTGATCTTTGCGGTCAGGCTTAAGTGGTTTCCAACCGCAGGCGGATATGGCTTTGACATGATCCCCAATTTCAGCTGGGATTATATCAAATCTGTGTTGATCCATTATCAGCTTCCTTTTTGGTCGATTGTCCTCATCTCAATTGGCGGCCAGGCGATCGGTATGCGTGCCATGTCGATCTATGAGCTTAACGCAGATTATGTCAAATACAGCCGCTTCCTGGGGATTAAAGACCGGAAGATTATTGGCTATGTTTTCAGAAATGCCATGCTGCCGCAAATCACCGGTTTGGCACTTTCTATCGGTACGATGGTTGGCGGCGCCCTGGTTGCAGAGATCATTTTCAGTTATCCTGGGCTGGGCTCAACACTCCTGACAGCCGTCATGGGGCAGGATTACCCGCTGATTTCTGCATCGACATTGATTATTACCCTGATGGTGCTGATTGCGAATTTCCTGATTGAAATTCTCTACGGCGTCATTGATCCGCGTATCAAAGCGGCTCAGGTTGAATAAGGAGAGGTACTGATATGTTACATACCATCAAAGAGGTCTTTCGCTCTCCGAAATTTACCATTGGTTTAGCCATTTTTGTGGTGATGCTTCTGGTAGTTTTTATCTACCCCCTGATTATTACCGACGACCCACTTGATATTATTGGTTTGGGAACATTCTTTGAGCCGGGTATTTATGTCAACCTTTATGATGGCCTGGAATCCAAAACTTACGTTCTCAAGCTGGAAGACGCTGCAGCTAATCGAATTGCCAGCAAGCTGGGCGAACAGGAGCGTTTGGATATCCAGGAATATTTACTGCTGGCAGGGGTTCCTGAAGAAGAGATTGATATTGAAGACACCGAAAAACTTCTGGAGCTGTGGCTCAATAATTATGATCCAACGGTGCGTTTTCCTGGGTCAACTTCAGCAAAGCGGAAGTACTATGCCAGGCTGGATGCCTCATTGGACGGGCTTTTATCCACTGAGGCTGCGATTATCGCGGTGAAAAATGAAGAAACAGGGGAACTTGAAGAGAAAAGTTTGGTCAAGCAGGATGATTATGTCAATGTGAGTAAAGTTGCCAATGTGAGGGTTCTGCCCCTTGGGACGGATAATTTTGGCAGGGATATGCTCACAGAGCTGGTTTCAGCCACAGGGGTGTCGTTGAGGATTGGTTTAATTGCCGGCTTGGTTGCGACGTCTATAGGCTTGACCCTTGGGTTGCTCTCGGGATACATTGGCGGTTGGGTGGATGATGTCATCATGTTCATTACCAATCTATTCATTGTCATCCCCAGTTTTGTGCTGCTGGTGCTGATCTCATACAGCATTGGCCAGGAGCAGCGCGGCGCGAGCACGGTAGCTATTGTAATCGGCTTTACCTCCTGGGTTTGGACGGCACGCGCTGTGCGCGCCCAGGTGATCTCATTGCGGCATCGTGACCATGTCAACCTCTCAAAACTATCCGGTCATTCAGTGGCGCATATCATTATCTTTGATATTCTGCCCTATATTGCTTCTTATGTTGTGATGGCATTTATCCTTCAAATTTCCTCCGGGATATTGGCAGAGGCAGGATTGTCAATCTTGGGGTTGGGTCCAAAGACAACCGATGTGCCAACGCTTGGTTTGATGATGAACTGGGCGATGATCTATTCAGCCCACATTATGGGAAAGTGGTGGGCTTATTTCCCTGTGATTGTTGTGATTGCGCTGATTTCGTTTTCATTAAATTTGATGAATACTGGACTCGACCAGGTATTCAATCCAACACTGAGGGATTAGGTGGCTGACATGGCAAAAGTAATGTTAGAGGTTAACGAACTGACGACCAAATATATCACCCGCTTTAAGGAAAATGTCTACGCGGTGGACCATGTGTCATTGAAAGTTGAAGAAGGAAAATCGCTTGGCATTGCTGGTGAATCTGGCTGCGGAAAATCCACCCTGGCGCTCAGCCTGATGGGTTATTATTTTCCGCCCCTGCACTATACCAGCGGTGAGATAATCATAGACGGTCAAAATATCACTGGTTTGACGCCTGATAACATTCGAAAATCCATCCTGGGAACGGAAATTGCCTATATTCCCCAGGCGGCTATGAATGCGCTCAATCCAACCCAGAAAGTGATCCATTTCATTGAAGATGTGGTGCACGCGCATTTTCCAGATGCCACGAAGAAGGAAATCTATGACCTCGCCCGAACACGTTTTGAGACCCTGGGCTTGAATGCCAGTGTGCTCGAGAAATACCCGGTGGAACTCTCAGGTGGGATGAAGCAGCGCACGGTGATTGCCACTTCTGTGATCCTGGGACCCAAGGTGTTGATTGCAGATGAGCCCTCTTCTGCTCTGGATGTGACCTCGCAGAAGAAGGTCATCAAAATGCTCAGGGATATGATGGAAACCGAAATCATCAAATCGATGATCTTCATCACTCATGAATTACCGCTGCTGTATAACGTAACTGACGACATCATGGTGATGTATGCCGGGCAGATTGTTGAAAAAGCATCCGCCGAAAAGGCAGTCTTTGACCCACTGCACCCCTATGCGAATGGGCTGATGGGTGCCATCATTGTGCCCGAAGAGGGCTTGCGCGATGTCAAACTGACAGCCATTCCCGGCGTACCGCCAAACTTGAAAAATCCACCAGAAGGCTGCCGGTTTGCGGAGCGCTGTAAGTATGCGGTGCCGCAATGTAAAGTGATTAAAGTAAGCTTGAATGAAATTGGGAATGGCCGAGCTTACCGGTGTATTTTCTCAGAGGATGAGTTGAGGGAGTTTTATAAAGATGCCAAATCAAACTGAACCCTTATTTAAAGCAGTCGGTTTATCCAAAGAATTTGGATTTGGACGCCAAAAAACACTTGCCGTGAATCAGGTTGACCTTGCGCTTGAAGAAGGCGAGGTGATTACGATTGTTGGCGAATCGGGCAGCGGCAAGACCACTCTGGCGAAAATGATCCTGGGATTGATCAGTCCAACGGGAGGCGAAGTTTTTTTTCGCGGTGAGCCGAGAGATATCAGCACTTATCGCAAGAAATTAGCCTATTGGAAAAACATTCAAGCGATTTTTCAGGATCCATATTCTTCTTTTAACATTTTTACCAAAATTGATACGGTGTTGTTGGACTGTATTCGAATGCGCGGCAACGGTAATCTTCCGCGTGAGAAAAAACGCGAGATGATGGCGGAAGCCTGCAGTTTTGTCAATTTAAAATTTGAGGAGTTAACCAATAAATATCCCTTCGAGCTTTCTGGCGGGCAGATGCAGCGTTTGATGATCGCGCGCATTTTCCTGCTTGATCCGAAGATATTAATTGCGGACGAGATCACATCGATGATTGATGCCTGTTCCCGGGCGACCATCCTGGATATGCTGATGGAATTACGCGACAAAATCGGGATGACGGTAGTCTTCATCACGCATGATGTCGGTCTGGCATATTATGTGTCTGACAAGGTTTACATCATGGAGCACGGAAAATTTGTGGAAAGCGGCACACCAGACGAAGTGATTTTGAATCCGAAGGGCGACTATACCAAACGATTGATCAGTGATGTGCCCAAGATTTATGAGGAGTGGGATCTCTCAACGGTGTGAAGGAGAACTGTTCTACCGATCCTGTAAAGCCAATTGATATTCAAAAAGGATTATGGAGTAATGGAAAAAATTGATAACCTAATTTCACAAATGACTCTGGAGGAAAAGGCAGCGCTTTGCACCGGTGCGAGCGCCTGGACAACGACAGCTGTTGAAAGGCTTGGCATCCCTTCGATGTTCGTTTCCGATGGACCCCATGGCGTTCGTAAAGTGCCAAATGAAAATGATATTGCTCAGACAAGTTTGCCAGCCACCTGTTTTCCAACTGCATCCTGCCAGGCTTCGAGCTGGAATATTGACCTGGTAAGGCAAATGGGCGAAGCTATGGCAGAAGAAGCGCATGCCCTTGACGTGGATGTGCTGCTTGGCCCGGGCGTCAATATCAAGCGGACGCCGCTTTGTGGACGAAATTTTGAATACTATTCTGAAGACCCCTTTCTTTCTGGCGAAATGGGTGCCAGCCTGATCAAAGGCATTCAGAGCAAGGGCGTGGGAACGTCGCTCAAACACTTTGCAGCCAATAACCAGGAATATCAGCGTTTCGTCATCGATGCACGGGTGGACGAACGAACCCTGCGCGAGATTTATTTACGCTCCTTTGAAAACGCCGTGAAGAAAGCCAAGCCCTGGACGGTGATGTGCGCTTATAACAAGCTCAATGGGGATTACGCCTCTGAACATCATGAACTGCTGGTGGATATCTTGAAGGAGGAATGGGGTTTTGAAGGGCTGGTTGTCTCCGATTGGGGTGCAGTGCATGATCGGGTCAAATCGCTGAAGGGTGGGTTGGATCTTGAGATGCCAGGACCGCGCGATCGCCGTGTGCAGGCTGTTGTAGAAGCAATCAAATCCGGGGACATTGCGATGGAAGTTTTGGATGAGGCGGTGCGCCGGATACTGCAAATTGTCTTTAAGGCGCAGGACTCTCACCAGGAGATGGCGCTGGATGTGGAAGGCCACCATCAATTAGCCAAAAAGATTGTGGGAGAAAGCATTGTTCTGCTGAAAAATGATGGCATCTTGCCCCTCAGCGGGCAAAAGAAAATTGCGGTGATCGGGCGTTCGGCGAAGGTGCCCAATTACCAGGGCGGCGGCAGCTCTCATATCAATCCGACTAGAGTAGATATTCCTCTGGATGAAATTAGGAAATTGGCTGGAGACGCAGACATTGTCTTTGCCCAGGGTTATTCTGGTGGAGATGAATTTGATCAGGGCTTGCTGGATGAAGCCGCCGATGTGGCACAATCAGCTGATGTGGCGTTGGTCTTCCTTGCTCTGCCGAGCTCCAAAGAATCCGAAGGGTATGATCGAGAGGATCTGGACCTGACCGAACAACAGCTGGCGCTGATTGATGCTGTGGCGGCTGTGCAATCGAAAACGATTGTCATCCTGAACAGTGGATCGGTGATTGCTGTACACCCCTGGGTTGAGAAAGTGAATGCGCTTTTGCAAGCCTGGATGATGGGGCAGGCAGGCGCAGGTGCAATCGCTGAAGTTTTATTTGGCGTTGTGAATCCGAGCGGCAAGCTGGCTGAGACTTACCCAATCAGGCTGGAAGATACGCCGGCGTACATCAATTTCCCCGGAGATGTAGGACAGGTTCGGTATGGGGAAGGTCTCTATGTCGGGTATCGCTATTACGATAAGAAAAAGGTGTCGGTACAGTTCCCCTTTGGATATGGGCTCAGCTACACGACCTTTGAATACAGCAACGCCCGGGCAGCGGAAGCGTTTGATGATGTGGATGGACTAACGGTTTCTGTCGATATCACCAATACCGGGAAGGTGGCGGGGAGTGAAGTTGTCCAGGTATATGTGCAGGATAAAGACTCCACACTCGATCGCCCGATCAAAGAATTGAAGGGCTTTGCCAAGGTTTACCTTGAGCCCGGAAAGACACAGACAGTATCAATTAACCTGGATTTCCGTGCTTTTGCCTACTACCATCCCAAATATTCATCATGGATCACAGAAGATGGTGAATTTGATATTTTGATCGGTGCATCCTCGCAGGATATTCGCCAGATATTGACGACGACCATGCGGTCCTCCCTTCAGTTGCCCTGCGTTTTGGATCATGAATCCACGCTTCGAGAATGGCTTGATGACCCGAGAGGTGCTGCTGCGCTGGGACCCATGATCGATGAAATGAAGAAGCAGTTTGGCGCATTCCTGGGTGGGGATGAAGGGATCGGGATGGATCCACTGGCTATGATCCAGGATATGCCCTTGCCCAGCATCCTGATGTTCCAACCACAATTTCTACCGATGCCTGTGGAGGAGATGATGGATGTATTTCTGCAGCAGGCACATAGTAAAGATGCTTAAACTTACCGGGAAGCCTGCTGCGAATGTTTTTTGATGATTTTGACTGGATCGGTGAAAAATGAATCCTCATTTTTCACCGATCTGTCATGTAATGGTAGAGTCTTTCGGAATTTTACGTATGTTTTGTCTTTTGCCCGGCGCCTGTGCCCATCTGTGATGTGTAAATTGCTCTGCTGGTGTAGGATTGGGTGTTTTTTGATTTTTGGAGAATGAACAGTAATGCGATATGGTTATTTTGACGATCAAAACCGGGAATATGTCATTACACAGCCGGACACACCGCTGCCCTGGATTAACTATCTTGGCATGGTGGATTATTTTGGTTTGATCTCAAATACCGCCGGTGGGTATTCGTTTTTCCAGGATGCGCGCCTGCGCCGCCTGACACGGTATCGCTATAACAACGTACCTCCCGATATCGGTGGGCGTTACCTTTACCTACGGGATAACAAAGATGGCACCTTTTGGTCACCCACCTGGATGCCCACCCGGCATCCGTTGGAGGATTATTCCTGCCGGCACGGCATGGGCTATTCCCGGATCGGGTCCACCTTTCACGGTATTCGGGCTGACATTAATTATTTTGTTCCGCCAAATGAGACATTAGAGATCTGGGACCTGACTCTTGAGAATCAATCCGAGGAAACCCTCACCCTCTCTGCCTTTTCTTGCGTGGAGTTTTGCCTTTGGGATGCGCTGGATGATGCAACCAATTTTCAACGTAATTTGAGCATCGGCGAGCTGGAAGTGGAAGGGTCCGTCATTTATCACAAGACGGAATATCGCGAACGCCGGAATCATTTTGCCTATTTCGCCTGCTCTGAACCGCTGGCAGGGTTTGAGACCCAGCGCGAGTCTTTCCTGGGACCCTATCGAGGCTGGGAATCTCCGCAGGTGGTTGAATCGGATCGTTCGACCAATTCACTCAAAACAGGCTGGTCGCCTGTGGGTGTACATCACCTGCGGTTCGTCCTGGCACCCGGAGAAAAGAAACGGGTGATTTTCCTTCTGGGTTATCACGAGAACTCGCCGGATGAAAAATTCTCACCACGCGGATCGCAAACGATTAACAAACGAACCATCGGACCTGTGATTCAGGCTTATCTTGACCCACAGAGGGTGGATGAGGCGTTTCAGGCGTTGCTGGGGGTTTGGGACGAATTGTTAGGTGTAATCCAGGTGCACACCCCCGATGAACACGTGGACCGGATGGTCAATATCTGGAACGCCTATCAATGTATGGTGACTTTCAACCTTTCCCGTTCTGCGTCCTACTTCGAATCGGGGATCGGGCGCGGCATGGGATTTCGCGATTCAAACCAGGATTTGCTTGGGTTTATTCACATGGTGCCCGACCGGGCACGCCAGCGGATTTTGGATCTGGCGTCCACTCAGCTTGAAAATGGCGGAGCATTTCATCAATATCAGCCTCTCACCAAGCGCGGCAATGATTCAATTGGCAGCAATTTTAATGATGATCCCCTGTGGCTGGTGTTGAGCGCTGCGGCTTATCTGAAAGAAACCGCGGATTGGGACATTCTGAAGGAGCGCATTCCGTTTGAAAACAAACCCGGGACAGAAGCCAGCCTTTTAGATCACCTGCGGCGCAGCATTCAGTATGTGATTGATAATATTGGACCGCACGGGTTACCGTTGATAGGTCGGGCAGACTGGAATGATTGTCTGAACCTGAATACCTTCTCGCATAATCCCGGGGAATCCTTCCAGACCACGACAAATCGGGATGGCAAGGTTGCTGAATCTGTGGTGATCGCTGCCCTGTTTACCATGGCAGCCATGGAGCTCTCCAAAATCACCCATCGCCTGGGGATGAGGGAAGAATCTGAGCGACTTTCGGGTCTGGCAGATGGCATGGCTGCAACAACTCGCCGCTATGGATGGGATGGGGGATGGTTTTTACGGGCTTATGATCATTTCGGGCAACCGGTGGGCTCAAAATCCTGTGAGGAAGGCAAAATCTATATTGAACCGCAGGGATTATGCACAATGGCTGGGATTGGGGTCAGCGAGGGGCTGGCAGAGACGGCATTGAAGGCTGTGGAGCGGCACCTGGCAACAGAACATGGTATCCTGCTGTTACAGCCGCCCTACCAATCTTATCACCTTCATCTGGGTGAAATTTCTTCCTACCCACCCGGCTTCAAGGAAAATGCCAGCGTCTTCTGCCACACCAATCCCTGGATCATGATTGCGGAAGCCATACTTGGCGCTGGTGATCGAGCGCTGGATTACTACCTGCGTATCAACCCCTCTTACCGGGAGATCATGAGCGATTTGCACCGCTGCGAGCCCTATGTTTATGCCCAGATGATTGCTGGCAAGGATTCAGATGCATTTGGCGAGGCAAAGAATGCCTGGCTGACGGGAACGGCAGCCTGGAATTTTGTCGCCATCACACAGTGGATTTTGGGCATCCGTCCAGACTTTGATGGTCTGCGATTGGAGCCCGTCCTGCCAGATAAGTGGGAAGGGTTCAGTGTTGTGCGCAAGTTCCGCGGCAGCACCTATCATATCACGGTCAGACGGAAAGGCAGGGGAAACGAGTTGACGCTGATGGTGAATGGGCAGCCGGTTGAAGGCACGCTGATCCCTGTGGTGGAGGCAGAACAGGTGGATGTTGAGGTGACCATCGGTTAGTGTTAGCATCGGTCAGATTTTTCAGTTCAAATAAGTTTGCAGAAGGGATGCTTTGCTATGGCGAGTTATGGTTTTTTTGATGATGCCAACCATGAGTATGTGATCACCAACCCGAAAACCCCAGTCAAATGGATTAACTACATTGGGTCACTGAGTTTTGGCGGATTTGTGGATCAGACCGGGGGGATGTTGATCTGCCGCCAGGACCCCGCATTGAACCGCATCACGCGCTATCTGACGCAGGGACCCCCCTCAGAGTTCAAGGGCACCACACTCTATTTGCGTCTCCCGGGGGACAAGGGGGGCTACGAGGTGTTTTCGCCCTTTTACGTGCCAACACTAACGCCCCTCACCCGTTACACCTGCCATGTGGGGTTGGGGTATTCAAAATTTATTTCCGAGTATCGGGGTATTCAAACCGAGGTGTGCATCTTTGTGCCATTGAATGCAAACCTGGTGATTCAACAGGTGACAGTGAACAACCTGACCGAGAAGGATCAAAATGTAGATGTGATCCCGGTAGTGGAATATACCCATCCGGATGCGCTCAAACAGCTGATCAATGCCGATTGGGTACCGCAGACCATGCAGTCCTACCACGATGTGGATTTCAGGGGGCTGACAATCCTCAGCCAGGCGCCATTTATGTTTAAAGGCCGTCGCAGGAATTACATCACTGCCAACTTGTCCGCCACTTCTTACGAAACCGATCGAGGTGCGTTCCTGGGCGACCAGGGTTACGGCAGCTGGGCGTCACCTCAGAGCCTACAGGCGCCAGAGCTTGGCAGCAATTTGGCTTTGCGCGGGGACAATATCAGTGCGTTGATGCTTCACCTGGGCGACATCCCGCCGGGCGAGAGCCGTCAGGCGATTATTTTGCTGGGGCAGACAGATAAATTCAAGGATGGTGTGCCTGAGATTGAGGATTATCGGGAAGCTGAGCGTGTGGAAGCTGCCTTCGCTGAGATCCGTGCGTTTTGGCAGAATGTGCTTTCAACAGCCCAAGTTTTGACACCAGACCCGGCTATGGACCGCATGCTCAACATCCACAACCCGCGTCAGTGCGTGGTCACAATGAACTGGTCCCGTTATCTCTCGTTGTACCAGCTGGGTTTTGGCGCGCGGGGGATGGGGTTCCGCGACAGCTCGCAAGATGTGATGGGCGCGCTGCCGGCTTTACCGGAAGCCTGTAAGCAATTACTGCTCAAGCTGATGCGGGTGCAGAAGCGGGATGGCTCTGCCATGCACCAGTTCAACCCCCTGACCATGATTGCCAATATGGGGGATTCTGCTGGCGAAGAGGATCGCCCAAACTTTTACAGTGACGACCATCTGTGGGGCGTACTGGCTGTTGTAGAATACCTGAAGGAGACGGGCGATCTCGGATTTCTTGAGGAGGTCATTCCCTTTTATGAGAAAGACCGGCAAGAGGCTCCGATGGAAGCCGGCAGCCTGTGGGAACATCTGAGGCGCGCCATCCACTTCACCCATGAAAACACCGGTGCCCACGGGTTGCCCCTGCTGGGGTTTGCGGATTGGAATGATACTGTCAACCTTCCAGCGGGAGCCGAGTCCTTGTTCACAGCGCATCTGTATGGCTGGGCGCTTTTGGAAATGATTGGACTGGCAGAAAAACTTGGCGAAGATGAAACGGTTGAGACCTATTCCGCTTTCTACCAGTCGATGCAGGATATTGTGAACGCGGTGGCGTGGGATGGCGAATGGTATGTGCGTTATTTTGACCATCAAGGCGGCCTTCTCGGTTCTCACCGCAATTCGCAGGGAAAGATCTTCACCAACGCCCAGTCGTGGGCAGTTCTTTCCGGGTTTGCGCCGGAAAGGTGGAGTTTACAGGCATTGGACTCGGTCTTTGAACACCTGAATACCGCTCACGGCATCAAACTCAGCACGCCGGGATATGATGGGTTTGATCCGGATAAGGGCGGTGTGACCACCTATCCACCAGGAGCGAAGGAGAACGGCGGCATCTTTTTGCATGCCAATCCCTGGGTGATGATTGCTGAGACCCTGCTGGGACGGGGGGATCGGGCATACCAGTATTACCGGCAGATCAACCCGGCAACAAAGAATGACCTGGCAGATGTTTTTGAATGTGAGCCCTATGTCTATCCACAAAACATCCTGGGCGATGAACATCCTCAATTTGGATTGGCGCGCAATGCCTGGTTGACGGGGACGGCATCCTGGGCTTACCAGGCGGGGTTGAAATATATTCTGGGCGTGCGTCCGGAATATGACGGCCTGCGCCTGGATCCCTGCGTCCCATCCGACTGGCAACGATTCTCGATCACAAGGCATTTCAGGGGAGCGGAATATACGATCCAGGTGGAAAATCCTGATGGTGTGCAGAAAGGCGTGAAGACTATCCGCGTGGATGGCGACTTATTAGAGGGCACGCTGCTGCCGGTATTCGCGGATGGCAAAGTTCATCAAATTGAGGTTGTGATGGGATAGGCTGGCTTGGCTTAACCTGTTGGATAAAAAATTACCCCCTGAGTTTTTTCAGGGGGGAAGTTTGTTAAATTTATCAGATGAGATCAGTTCAGAAAATCCCAGGGGTTGACGCGCCCATAGTCATCGCTGCGCATTTCAAAGTGCAAATGGGGGCCGGTGGATTTGCCGGTGCTGCCCATCAGACCGATGGTGTCACCCTGGTAGACCTCCTGTCCGCAGTTTACGTTAATGACGCTCAGGTGAGCATAGAGCGTTTGCCAGCCAGACCCGTGGTCAATCACAATCATTTCGCCATAGCCATAATCGTTCCAACCGGCATAGACCACCACGCCGTGATCAGCGGCGTAGATCGGGTTGCCAAGGCGGCCTGCGATGTCGATGGCAAAGTGGTTCGTCTCCGGGCTATAGTCATAACCCGATAGGTAGCGTTCTGTTGACGGCCAGATGAAGGTGAGCGAGCCGCTAATGCCATCAAAGCTGCCAGAGCAAGCGCCTGGGCCAAGGTGTTTGGCGGTGGCTGGCTCATCCCGGCTGATACGAGGGGTGCGCCAATCTGTAAAGGTGCCCTGACCGCCAGGAATCACCAGCATTTTTTCGGGAGGGATATTGGGATTGGCATAATCGCCAATCGTGTTGAGGTTCAAGCCATTGCCCGGATAGTTGATGATATCTTCTGGTGTTACGTTGTAAACTTCCGCCACGCCGTTCAAGCCCTCGCCAGCGCTCCACATGTGATAGACGCCGTCCACCGGCAGGATGTTGAGCGTTTGCCCGGGAAGGATGAAGTGGGGATCATCACCGAGGGTGTAGCGGTTTCCCCACAGGATCGTTTCTGGCTTCAGGTTGAATTTATCGGCAATTGAAAAGATCGAGTCTCCTGTTTCAACGGTATATTGGATCACTTCATTCCGATCCTGGTCCACCGTTAGCATGGTGTGCAAATCGGCGGATCGATAGAAACCATCTGCATTGCTGCCGCCTGCATGAAAAGAGGGCGGGGGCACGGTGGCTGTGGGTTCGGCAAAGGCTGCCGCGTTGGCAACATTTACCGTTTCATCGGCAATTTCCGGGTTATTTTGGTAGAAGGTGTTCATGACCCACGCAACGAGCAGCACCAGCAGGAGGGTGATGCTGGCTGTTCCAACCCTCAGGGCTGTTTCGCCCAGGCCAAAGCGGCGCAAACGATCCCAAAAACGCACCAGAGAGAGTTCAGGTGTCTGGATATCCTTCCTGGTTGAAATTTTGTCAGGAGCTGGCTCTGGATCAGGTCGCTGCCAGGGGTCTTTTTTGTCAGGCATGATGTGAAGTTTAGCACGATTCGGTTGGAAAGGCGAGTCTTTTGTAGACCCTTAGCATAAAAATACATATAATATTATGCGTAAATTTGATTTCATAAAATTATTCTGCAAACCCCATCCATCAAAAATCCCCGGGCGAAAGGTGCTCGGGGATGTCATTTGAGTGCAAGATGCTGCGCTTAATCACAGAAAGCGGTTGCCAATATCCTCAAGGTCAGCAGTGGTTTATTCCTCTTTGTCATGGATCTCTAACCCCGATAATTGGTTGGAGAGATTAGAAATGCGCTTTTCAAGCTGCTGCTGGCGGTAACTGATGGTTACATCTGCCTGGGTGCGTTCGATGATGCTGCGGGCAATATCGGTACGGCGGCGCAAACCATAGGTCAGGGCATCAGGGAAATCCATGGTGACCAGCTGGGCGTAGATGTCATCCATCACATCCAGCAGCCGTTCGACCTCCTGTGAGTGTCCTTCACGCATGATATCCATGATCCTGCGGCGCAGTTCGCCAACCACCTCCGACATGCCATTCAAATAAGTGGCAAATTCGACCTGCAGCTCTTCAGGAGCGGGCCAATCCCGGTTGAGGATGGTTGCCACGGTCAGATGTGCTTCGCAATACTCCTTGAGCGCATCCTGGGCATAGCCTGAATAATACAGATCAGGATCCTGAGCCAGGCCTTCTCGCAGTGCCTGTGCCAGCAAATCTGCCTGTGCCAGGTGTTCAGCTGCCAGGGCGGCATCTTCACGGTGAATGGCACGGATGGCTCGGGCGGCGTGACGCGTCAGGTCGCGGCTTTGTGAGAGGGCTTCGTCCCTGATCTTATTTTGCCGCTCGAAGGACTCGCGGATGCGGTCGGACAGGTCTTCAAAATTCATGATCTTCACTCCTCATTGGAGGTATTGGGCCGAAACAGGTCATCTGCCAGCGAGTGTGGTGTGGGAATGTTAATCTCGCCAAACTTGGTTTCGTAGCGGTTGAGATTTTCTGCCATCGCCCTCAGGAAAAGTTTTGCGGCTGTTGGCGACATCACCAACCTGGCATCCACTTCGGGTTTATTCCCGCCGGGCAGCAGCAACGAATAATCCAGGATGAATTCAGATGCTGTGTGCGAGATCCTGACAAAGTTGACATACTTTGGATCCAGGTCTTCCGGCAGGTCAAGATTGGGGATGGGATTTTTGGCCATGGTCACCCTCTTTTAGAAGGGAATCTCGTCGTCTTCACCACCGCCAGTGCTATCGCCAAAGTCCTGTTCAATGCTTCCGCCGCCTCCGCTCCCGGAGGGCAGGAACCGGACGTTTTGGGCGTTCACTTCATAGGAAGCGCCTGATGTCCCGTCATTACGCTGAAAAACGCGCGGATTGCCGGTTTGTGGGTCTGGTCGCAGGCGGCCAATCACCAGCACAGGGCGGCCTTTGCTCAGGTATTGCTTGCAGGATTCAGCCTGTGCGCCCCAAACCGAGACGCGAAACCAGGTGGTTTCGTCCACTTTTTGCCCAGCGTTGTTGGTATAAGAATTTGAAGTGGCGACAGAAAAACTGGTGACAGCCTGTCCGCCTGGCGTGAACCGCATTTCAGGGTCGTTGCCTAAATATCCGACAATTATGATTTGTTGAAACATGCTTTCTCCCTTCGTGCTTTGTGTGATAATTTTGACTGGCTTAATTTTACATCATTAACAACAGCTTGCGTTACCAATTGCTGGCATACCATTGGAGATAGAATTCCAGGTGGCTGGACCAGTAGGATTCGGTATGTCCACCCGTGAAAAGGTACCAGTTGTGAGTAATTTGGAATTCATCCAACTGGGCTGCAAAGGCCTCTGCGCTTTGACGATCCTGATCGCTGCGTCCGATATCCACAAACACCTTTGGCAGGTCTTGCGGCGGCAGTTGGGTCAGCCATCCCCGAACTTTCCCACCATCAGCCTGAAACAAGGGCAGGCTATGTGCGCCGACTGCGCTGAATACCAGGGGGTATTCAAAACCAATGTGTACTGCCCAGGCAGCGCCCCGCGAAAGCCCGCCAATCGCGCGGAATTCTCGCTCCGGCAGCGCTTGGTAGCGGGATTCAATCCAGGGCACCAGTTCCTCTATCAGCGCTTCGGGAAAGGCAGAGGTCTGCGGGGGAGACATTCGCTTTTCTTCTGGCAGCACAACGATGAAGGGTGGGATATGCCCTTCGGCGATCAGGGCGTTCATCTTTTCCACCAATCCCAACCGTACCCATTGTTCATTGTCACTCAGTAAACCGTGCAGCAAGTAGAGCACGGGGTATCGTGTTGCGGGGGAAGTGTGGTAACACGGTGGAAGGTAAACGCGATAGTTGAAGTCTGCTGCCAGGATTTGGCTCGAAAATGTGCCCATCTGGAGCGTTCCGCCAGTGGATAAGCAGTCTGGCGTGGGGGTAAAGGTAAAAGTGGCTTGCTGTTCTGGTGTGACACCTGGCGCTACGACACCTGGCGCTACGCCATCAGGCGCAGTGGCTGCCAAGAGGGTGGGCGTTTGGCTTGGCGTTTGTTCCAACGCAGTCGTTGGAGGGATTGTTGCGGTGGGCGATGCGGCGGGCTGACAGGCACCTAAGAGGAGAACCATCATGATCACAAGGATGATCCCGTGGTGAACATTAAGTTGGACTGGGGCAGCATCTTGACGTTTGTCCATACTTCGGATTATACTCTTATCTGCCGGGGTGTAGCGCAGACGGCTAGCGCGCCGCGTTTGGGACGCGGAGGTCGGCGGTTCAAGTCCGCCCACCCCGACCTGCTGCATGAATGGGAAGGTGAATGGTTTTTAAACGACGTTCTCCTTGCCATTTTTTAATCACTTTTACACCTCGGTTCATAAGGATGACTCATTGTCCAAACCATTTCTTTCCATCATCATCCCGGCGCACAACGAGGCGCAGCGTCTGCCGCCCACGCTTGAAAAGATCAACGCGTTCCTGGCTCAGCAAGCATATACCGCTGAGGTGATTGTGGTGGAAAACGGCAGCAGCGACCAAACCCTGGCGATCGCTCAATCCTTTACCGACCAGATGCCCAATTTACGCGTTTTCTCTGAAGCAAGGCGTGGGAAGGGGCTGGCAGTGCAACGCGGCATGCTGGAAGCCCAGGGCGAATTTCGCTTCCTGTGCGATGCCGATCTTTCCATGCCAATTGATCAGATCAACCGCTTTTTACCCCCGACGCTCGCTGTAGTGGATGTGGCGATTGGTTCCCGTGAGGTGGCAGGGGCAAAACGCTATGATGAACCTGCCTATCGCCATCTGATCGGCCGGATCTTCAACACGATGGTGCGCTGGCTGGTTCTGCCTGGCTTGCAGGATACGCAGTGCGGCTTTAAATGTTTCCGGGGCGAAGTGGCTGAGGTCGTCTTCCCTTTGCAGACGCTGGATGGGATGTCCTTTGACGCTGAAGTGCTCTTCATTGCACGAAAGATGGGGTTTGATGTGCAGGAAGTGGCGATTGACTGGTATTTCAACCCGGATAGCCGCGTACGGCTGGTGCAGGATTCGCTGCGCATGGGCTGGGATCTGCTCACGATCCGTTGGAATGCGCTGCGGGGGCGCTATGGTGCCTAGGCACAAGTTTGACCTTTCTTTGCTCCCTGAAAACCCTGATTTAACCTTTGAACAGCGCCTGTGGAGGATGGGCGTCCGGTTTGTTGCAGGTGTGGACGAGGCGGGGCGCGGTGCCCTGGCGGGTCCGGTGGTTGCGGGCGCGGTGGTGCTGCCGTGGGAGGATGATTGCCTGATTGAGAATCTGGAAGGTGTGCGCGATTCCAAGGTGATGACCGCCAAAGCACGTACCCATTGGGCTGAGGTGATCAAGGCGATAGCGTTAGCCTTGGGTGTGGGGTTTGCCTCAGCGCAGGAAATTGACCGGATGGGCATCCTGCCCGCCACGCGCCTGGCAGCAGTCAGGGCTCTGGCAAAATTGGATTTGAGCGTGGAGCATGTGCTGATCGACTATCTTATCCTGCCCGAGATTGAGATCCCGCAGACGCCGTTGGTGAAGGGCGACGCCCGATCATTGTCGATTGCCTGTGCGTCTGTTTTGGCAAAGACGGCGCGGGATGCTGTTTTGGTTGAGATGGAAAAAACCTACCCGGGGTATGGCTTTGCCAGCCACAAAGGTTACGCCACCGAGGCGCACCGGAAGGCGATTGCCGCGCTGGGTCCCTGTGAGCAGCATCGCTGCACCTTTTCCCCGGTCTGTGACTATTATTCCCTCTTCCCGCCTGAAAGTTCGTGTTCTTGAGTTGTTGCTGATATTGGACTTTGGTCCACCCTTCAGAGGGAGGGCTATTTTTGGACTGCGGGCTTTAGCCCGCCCTTGCCTGCAATGATTTTGTCGGTCAGTTGTCGAGAATCAAAAAAAGGTCAAGAAACTGCGGACTAAAGTCCGCACTCCGTTAGGAGAGAAATTAACGGGGTAGGGGTGAATTTTCACACTCAGGATATATTTTTCCTTTGGACTACGGGCTTTAGCCCGCCCTTGCCTGCAATGATTTTGTCGGTCAGTTGAGGAGAATCAAGAAAAGGATTAAAAATACTGCGGACTAAAGTCCGCACTCCGTTAAGAGAGAAATTAATGGGGTAGGGGCAAATATACACACTCAGGATATTTTTTTAGTTGGACTGCGGGCTTTAGCCCGCCCTAGCCTGCAATGATTCTATTGTTCAAATGATAAGAATCGAAAAGTGTGATCAAAATAATGTGGACTGACACCTGCCCTATCGGGCGTGGTGCAGGGTCCGCACTCCGTTAGGAGAGAAATTAACGGGGTAGGGGTGAATTTTCACACTCAGGATATATTTTTCCTTTGGACTGCGGGCTTTAGCCCGCATCCTGGCTTGCTGTTCTTAGGTTCCCCAATCGCGCAGATATAAGAAGTCATAACCGATCGTGCGCTGTGAGAGCTTGGCAATGGGCGGCATGATGCGTTTGAAGTGATTCATACGCACCAGGCGCAGCACCCGGTCCACAAAAGCCCGTTCGAAGCCCTCCGCCACGCAGGCTTCCGGGCTGTAACGCTGGTCCACCAGCAGGTAAAGAAGCTGATCAACCGCTTCATAGGTGAATCCCAGTTCGCCCTCATCCGTCTGTCCATCCCACAGGTCCGCCGAAGGCGCTTTTTCGAGGATTTTTTCCGGTATGCCCAGTCCCCGTGCCAGCTGGCGCACCTGGGTTTTATACAGGTCGCCAATCGGCTGCAGTGCGGCGGCAGAATCGCCATAGACCGTGGAATAACCGAGCAGCATCTCGGTCTTGTTGCTGGTGCCCATCACGAGCCCGTTAAATGCGACCGACTGGTCATACAGCACGATCATGCGCATGCGCGCCATGATATTGCCGGCGCGTAATTTTGTCATATCCTCGAAGCGGTTGATGAGCGGTTCAGCCATGGGCGTGATGTCCACCGTGAGGGATTGCACTCCCAGGGCGTCAATCATCAGCTGTGCGTCATCCAGTGTCTCTTGCGGTGAGGTTTTGTAGGGCATGCGCATTGCCAGCACGTTTTCTGGTCCCAGCGCCCTGGCTGAAAGGTAGAGGCTGACGGCAGAATCGAGCCCGCCGGAGAGACCCATCAAGGTTTTGCTAAAGCCCACCCGGTTCAATTCGGTCTTGATAAACCCGGTCAGGATTTTTATTGCCAGTTGGGGGTTAATGGTCAGGTTACTCATTGTTGCCCAAGATCCTTTCCAGCTCACGCTGAACCAGGTTGGTACGTTCGTCTCGCAAGATCGGCAGCCTTGCACGGGTGCGGTTCAATTGGTCGAGGTCAATTTCAGCCACTGAGAGGTCGGTGGCAAAATCGGGCGCCCGCACGACCAGTTTTCCGTCGGGGTCAAAGATGGTGGATCCACCCCAAAAGTTAAGCCCGTCCTCATAACCTACACGGTTGGCATGGGCAACGAAGTTGGTGAACAACCCCGCATAAGCCCGGTTGGTGTGTTCCACCCATTCCGAGCTGCTCAGGCGTGGGTCTGCGTTCAGACCCCTCCCCGGGGAAGCGGAGGTGAAGTACAGGATATCAGCGCCATCCAGCCACAGCAGGTATGGCAGGGAAGCATGCCAGAAATCCTCACAGATCAACATGCCGACCCGTCCAAAGCGGGTCTCAAAAGCCTGAACGGAATCGCCCCAGGCAAAAAAGCGCCCTTCATCAAACATGCCATAGGTGGGTAAGTAGACCTTGTTGTGGATGTGCAGAATTTCACCCTGCGAGAGGTAGGCGGCTGCGATGTAAAACCGATGGCGTCGGTCTTCGTGCACGAAGCCAATGATCAGGTCCATTTCCTGGCTGGCTTGCAGCAGCTCACTGAAGACGGGGTCTTTCTGGTGTGGGCGCAGGGCAGCTGTCACCGCTAAATCCTGCAGGGCATAGCCTGTCAGTGAAAGCTCGGGGAAGATCAGCAAATCTGCTTCCTGCGCCCGGGCTTCTTTGATAATTGCTAAATGCGTTTCAAGGTTGGCATGCACATCGCCCAGTTTGGTGTTGAATTGTGCCAGACCGATTTTCATTTTCATTGTTTTGCTCTTAGCTCTGTTAGCCGATTGATCATGCTTTATTTTACTTGTTTTTCTATAGTTCATCCAAGCTCTCACAGTGCCATTAGGTCACGTGTATAATTGTGCCAGGACGTGTTTTATCGTTCCTACCTGACCAATTATGAGATGAGCCATCTTTTTGAAATGAACGATTCCATAAATTCCGATTCCAGCTGGACGATTCAAACTGCTGTTTGGCGAGATTTTGCTGAACTGAACCAGCTTGAAAAGACCTGTTTCAGCGTGGGAGACCACTGGCCGTTTTGGGATTTGCTTGGCGCGCTAGCCCTGCCAGGGTTGGTGCGACTGAAGGCAGTTGCCAGCGGAAAAATGGTGGGTTTCATCGGGGCGGAAAGGGATGCCTTACGGCGGCGCGGTTGGGTGACGACACTGGCGGTCCTGCCGGCGTATCAGCGGCAGGGGATTGCCCGGGCGCTGTTGACGCAGTGTGAGGTGGAACTGGGGATGCCTGTAGTTCGGTTGAGTGTGCGCGCCTCAAACGCCCCCGCCATCAGTCTATATCAATCTGCCGGATATGCTCTGGTGGATCAGTGGAAAAAATATTACGTGGGGGGTGAAACAGCACTCATTTTTGAAAAGAAATTAGATTTAGCCCGGAATGACGGTGGATAAGATACAATCATTTCACATTTGAGATGCAGCGCAAAAACCAAATTTGTACACCATGTGGGAAGGGCAACACAGACCCGTGCAAGGTGGACGGATGAGATAACAAAGGAAGGTAAGTGAGAGATCGATGCTGGAAATGATTGCTTTTGATGCAGATGATACCCTCTGGCACAATGAAGTACATTACCGGGATACTCAGGCACAATTTTTGCATATACTCAGCCCTTGGGCTAAGCCGGAACGGGTTAACGCGGTGCTCAATGAAATAGAGATGGGCAATCTGGCTTTGTATGGCTATGGCGTCAAAGCTTTCACACTGTCGATGCTCGAAACGGCTGTGAAGGTTTCAGGTGCGCGCATCGAGGGGGAAGCGGTCGGTCAAATTCTTGCTCTTGGACGAGATATGCTCCAGCAAGAAGTCACCCTTCTACCCGGTGTTGAGGAAACGCTTAACATTCTTGCAAACGATTATCCCCTGATGGTGATCACCAAGGGGGACATTCTTGATCAGACCAACAAGGTGAAACGCTCTGGCTTGGAGCATTATTTTCGCCGGGTTGAGGTGGTCAGCGATAAAACACCACTCACCTATCAAGAGGTACTTTCAAAAAACCAGATTGACCCTGCCAGGTTTGTAATGGTTGGAAATTCCATCCGATCGGATGTCCTGCCGGTGTTGGCGCTGGGTGGAAGTGCAGTCCACATTCCTGCTGACACGACCTGGGAACATGAAATGGTCAGCGATTTTGATGACGCTCAGGACGGATTCTATACCCTGAACACAATGAAAGAACTGCCGGAATTGCTTACCCGGTTAGTGTCAACAATCTGATGATGCCCTGGGCGTCGTTAAAAAACGAAACCTGAATGATCAAACCGAATGATTAATTGAATTGGAATTAGGCATATGACGAAAGACTCCCGAAAGATAAATGAACGCATGCTGTGGGACAACATCGCACGCAGCTACGATCAAAAAGTGATGCTGACCTATGAAGATGCTTATCGCCAGACCGTTGAAGCAATATTAGAAGAGGTGAACAGCACCTCTTGCGTGCTGGACGTGGGGTGCGGTACTGGGATCATTGCCATGGAGATTGTGCCAGAGGTGAACCAGGTGATTGGCATTGACCTCTCTCCTAAGATGATTGCACAGGCACGAAAGAAAGCCCTTAAGATGGCGTTGGAGAATGTGACATTTGATGAGGGGGATGGCTATGCCACAGACTTTGATTCGGGCAGTTTCGATGTTGTCATTCTGGCGAACCTGCTGCATGTCGTTGCAGAACCTGCTGCGGTGGTGCGTGAAGCACACCGGCTCCTGGCGCCTGGCGGCATCCTGCTGACGGTGACAGATTGCATGGGCGAACCCTTACCCCCAAAAATGTGGCTGAACTTGATTGAGCTACGCTTGATGAAGCTCTTTGGCAGGATCAAGTATTTCTCTTTTTTCCGGAAATCTTACCTGAAGGCGCTGTTGGAAGAGCAGGGGTTCAGCGTTGAAAAAGAGGCGGAGTTCCATCCTGCCCCAGTTAATTATTATCTCACCGGGAGAAAAGGATAAAAATGCTATCAAAAACGGATTTTTTAACTTTTCTTGAAGCACCAATGCACCTTTGGGCTCGTGTTCATCATCAACTCAGAGAGATTGCACCCACGCCAATTGAGCAATTCAGAATGGAACAGGGACAAAAGGTTGAAGCTCTTGCAAGGGAATTTATTGAGAATAAGGTGCTGGAGCATTATACAGAAGCAGAACTACTTTGGCAAACGCCATTTGATGACGGGAAGTTTGAAATCCGCACAGACGCTCTGATTTGGGATAAAAGCGCGGGTGTATATGATCTCTATGAAATCAAATCCAGTACAACAATCCATACGGACCATGTGTATGATGTGACCTTCCAGGCATTGTTGCTTGAGGCAATCTTTAAGTTACGCCGGATTGCGATAATTCACATCAATAATGGTTATCAAATGGGAGAAAACCTGAACCTATCGGATTTTTTCACAATCACGGATGTTACAGAAAAGGTTCAGGATCTCCGTGCCCAGGTGGTTGAATTACGCGAAATGGCACGATTGGTCAGCAAATTAATTGACCCGGGTATGGATTTAGCTTGTAAAAACCCTAAAACCTGTCCCTGCCCAGATCTCTGTCACCCTGATCTGCCAGATCATTCGGTGTTCCAGCTGCCATATATCGGGAAAAAAGCGATAGACTTGCGAGAGATGGGTATTGCCGAAATTAAAGATATTCCTGATTCATATCCCTTGAATGACACACAGTTTAAACATGTGCAATCTGTAAAAATGAATTGTCCAGTGGTTGATCTTGATGCCATTGAGCGATCTATCGCTTCCCTCAAATATCCGCTTTATTTTTTGGATTATGAGACTTTCAATCCGGCAATCCCGCTTTTTGTTGGCTATCAACCTTATGAACATATTGTCTTTCAGTACTCTCTTTTTGTCATATCAGCACTTGGTGCTGAACCAGTGCATTTTGAGTGTTTAATCACCTGTTCGCAAGATCCTGCACCAATCATTGTCCCCCATTTACTGGCGAATCTGGCTGCGGAGGGATCGGTGATCGTTTGGAACCAATCCTTCGAAGCACAGCGGAATAAAGATCTGGCGCTTCACTGCCCCCAATTTGCTGAAAGATTGTGGGGAATCAATGACCGGCTGTTTGATTTGATGCGCATTTTTAAAGATGGTCATTATGTCCATCCTGATTTTCATGGCAGCGCATCTTTGAAAGCTGTCCTCCCTGTAATTTGCCCGGAACTGGGATATGAGGATCTTGCTATCAATAATGGTGAACAAGCTATGCTCACCTGGTATCAAATCCAAATAGGCAGCATTTCTCCTGATGACCTCCCGCAAATTGAAGCCCAGATGAAGGCCTACTGCCGGTTAGATACTTATGGGATGATTGCCATCCTTGAAAAGCTGACGAAATTAATTGGAGGGTAAAATGGCAATTAATGGATTTATTCAACAGTTACAGGCTCAAGGTGATATGATCCTTGCCCTGATCGCTGGCCTGACGGAAATTAAAGCCCGTTGGAAGCCAGATGTGGAGAGCTGGTCCATCCTGGATGTGTTGAATCACCTGGTGGATGAAGAAATCTTGGATTTCAGGCAGCAACCTGGTTCACATCTTACATAAACCCGAACAACCCTGGCCTAAAATCGATCCGCAGGGATGGGTGTTGGAGAGAAGTTATAACCAGAGATCACTGGAAGTGAGCCTGGCAGAATTCAAGCAAGCGCGCGAAGAATCGCTTCACTGGCTTGCTGAGTTGACTGAACCCGATTGGGAGGCAGCATTTGATCTTCCCTGAGGGAGAATCACGGCCGGGGATATGCTAGCTTCCTGGCTGGCGCATGACCTGCTGCATGCGCGTCAAATTATTGAATTGCGATACTTACAGACAGAACTTGAGTATCAACCTTTCAGTATTCAATATGCCGGGGAATGGTGAGGAAAATGATGGAACCGATCATGAGTTTATGCGGAATGCGATGTGATCTGTGCTTGGCTTATCAGCCTAACGTTGAAGCTCATCCTGAAAACCGCCAGCTGATCAGCGATGGGTGGCACACCTATTTTGGATTCCGGATTCCCCCTGAAGACATTCACTGCAATGGGTGTTTTACGGATGGACAGCCCACACTGGACAGCGAATGTCCTGTGAAACCGTGTGTGACGGCGAGCGGGTTCCAAAATTGTGCCGAGTGTTCAGATTATATTTGCGATCAACTGGCGGGCATCCTGGTAGATTTTGAATTAATTCAGGCAAAATTTGAGCAGCCTATTCCAGATGCGGATCGCGAGCGTTTCTTCCTGCCATACGAGAACAAAGTGCGCCTGGCAGATTTGTACGCCCATGGCAAAAAAGATTGATTGAGCCGTAAAAATTACTCGACCTTCAAATTTCTGACTCCCTCGATATCGGAGAGATGATCGATCAGTTCTTCCAGTGTTTGATCGCGCGAGATGCGCGCCACCATCTGGATGCGTAAACGCTTGTCTTTGACATGCTTCTGGATGGTAAAACTGACCAGGTTATCGGATAGCTCCTGCACGATATGCCGAATGGATTTGACCACCCCTTTGTGATAATTGGCTTCAATCGAAATATAGCGCGTAATGGAAGTGCGAACAAACCTTTTCTCAAGTATATTCAAGACTGTTAGAACCAGCAGCATCAGTGCAGTTGTGATCACGCCTACCAGGTAATATCCAGCACCAACTGCCATGCCCACAATTGCCATCGTCCATAAGGATGTGGCAGTGGTCAGTCCCTTGACGTTGAAGCCATAGCGCAAGATGGCACCTGCGCCCAAAAAACCGATACCAGAAATCACCTGGGCAGCCAATCGAGCGGGGTCAGCAGGCGTTCCCGGGCGGGCATACAAGTAGCCAAGGTTAACGGAAAGCACCATCGCCAGGGTGGCGCCAATCACAAGGATCATGTGTGTGCGCAAGCCGGCAGGCTGATCCTGCCGTTCTCGTTCAAATCCAACCAAAGCCCCCAATACCGCAGCAACCAGTATTCTGAGAATGATTTGAATTTCTGAGATCATAGGAGTTTCTCCTGTTCCTTAACTTTTATAAAGCCAGCCTTATAAAAAGGATTGAGCAGCAAACTTGGTAAAGAGTGCCACAAATAGGTGGATCAAAAACGGGTAAAGAAAAGATCGTGTTCGCCGAGCAACTAGGGCGAACAAGAACCCTCCGAACAATGTGGTGAAGGTTTCCACTGCTGGTTTGGTAATGTGTGCCATGGCGAAGGGCACGGCTTGCAGCCAGAGGGCATGATCGCCAAATTTCTCCTCGTAACTGAAGTACATGAACCCTCGAAAGAAAAATTCCCAGGCCATCAGTTCCAAGACCGCCAGAACAACAAAACGAACAGTTATCCTGCTCACCTGGTAGTAGGCTCGCATTTCGGGTGAGAAGCGTAGCACCAACCAGATCAGTGGGGCGATCAAGATCATGGAGACAAAGGTAATCCATGTTCCAGTTCGCCAATCACCCAGTTGAAAGCCAAATTCTGAGGGCTTTCGCCGAAATCCCACCAGGAGGATCACCAGCGGCACGATCAGAAAAAGCACCAACCGGTCAAACGCCTTGACTGAGGTCACGGTGAAATAATGGTCTGCCAACAAAAGCAGCGTGCTGGCGATTACCACCACTACAACCGGAATATCAAAATCCAGATTTACTTTGCTCCATTTTTTCATCGCTGGCATCTGTGGAATTTTGAATGATAGAGCATTGATTTTATCACATTCACAGATTTCGTAGAAGATGGGGCAGGAATGAACCGTTAATGTGTCAGCGGCTGAGGTGTCAGCGGCTGAGGTGTCAGCGGCTGTGGTGACAGGGGTCAGGGCTCTGCAACAAACCTTTTGCTTTCGATCAACAACCTGAAACCAAAAAAATCTGTATGGTCCTCAAGCCGAAGCCACAGCCATCTTCCCTGGGGCAATGAGGAGGGTTGGCTGAGTGCTTCTCGGATTCGGGCGTTGAAGTAGCTGATTATTTCCAGCGCTGAGGCTTCCTCCTCCGGGCTGAGCGTGATCAATGCTGTGAACGCACCGCGCTCGGGGAACAGCAGACACAGTTGCTGCATGTCCTTGCGGTAGCGCATTGCCCACCCATGCTGCGGGTTATAGTAGATCCATTCTGGTTCAAAACCCGGGAACTCTGTTCTGAGATAATCGTGCACATTTTCCCAGATTGGCAGCACTTCTTTTCCAATGGTGGTGTTCACCTGGTTATCATCCGGTGGGTTGTCACGATCCAGCAATCTTTGTTGTGTTACCATACGCATTCGCCCATAAATCTGGCTTTGATTAATCCTATCATAACCCGGAAGGAACTTACCAATCAAGTGTGGGTTTGCAAAGGTCATCAGAATGCGCTTGCAGAACTGATTAACCTCTCAGGCGCTTAAACCCGGTCAAATCGAGCCCAGGTTGCTGCCCGACCGCACCCGCCATCCGGCCGTTTTTCCGCCTCATTTTTCTGCCACTGCATTTTTAAAAACTCACCAAAGCGCGTCAGGTCAGTTTCAGTGATCCCGTGGCCGACATCCGGGGTGTTTTTTCGATGGGCATAGATCAGGAAGGTGCCCCCAACATTGAGCCAGCGGCGAAGGTTTTGGTGGTATTTCTTCCGCGCCTTTTCGTGCAGGCTGTGGTAACACCCGATATCCAGCACGAGATCAAAATGTTTGTCTGGCAGCAGATCCCCTGCGACATTACCCAGGATCACACGGCCGCGATAGCCGGCTTTTCGAAGTTTTCTACGGGCGCGCAGGACGGCAATACAGACTTCGTCCACGCCAATCACGGTCCAGCCATGATCCAGCAGTGTAATCAAATTTGTGCCTGTCCCGCAGCCCAAATCAAGCGCGCTGCCAGGCTTGGCAGTTTCCAGAAATGCCTCCAGTTCAGGCGGAGAAACGCCTGTATCCCAACGGGGGCGTCCCAGGTAGCGCAGATTAAAAAACAGCATTCGGCGGATTTGTTTGAACTTAAACATCGGTGCTGGCATTCTTTCTCGCTCAATCGCAGTTAACGAGCAGACCATGTCATTATACTCAATCGGCATCTAGCACTACGTGGTGGTGGTAAAGTTAGCTTTTCTTTTGAGGCACTACGTGGTGGCTGTTTCAGGGCGACCTGCCTGATTTTGGAATCTGGAGGCTGCAAGGTAAAATTGAAACAGAAGGAAAATATTGAAAGGAGATCGATGAATAAAACGCTTGAATCTACTACCACACTCCATAATGGCATCAAAATCCCCCACCTTGGGCTTGGGACATGGCAATCCAGGGGCGGAAAATGTGAGGACGCAGTCGCGTATGCCCTCACCCATGGTTATTCAATGATTGACACTGCCCAGGGCTATGATAATGAAAAGCAGGTTGGCAAGGGTTGGAAAGCCAGCGGTCGAGCGCGCGGGGAAATTTTCATTACTACCAAGATTAAAAATTCTAACCAGGGCTATCAGAGCACCAAAAAATCCTTCGCAAAAAGCTTGAAAGACCTGCAAACAGATTATGTGGACCTGCTGTTGATCCACTGGCCTGAAGTCAAACAGTTCTCGAAAACTGTTGAAACCTGGCGCGCGCTCGTTGAACTCCACAAGGAAGGCCTTGCACGCAGCATTGGCGTCAGCAATTTCACCATTGACCTGACAGAAAAGCTCCTGGATGAAATAGATGTTGTGCCTGCGGTCAACCAGGTTGAATTTCACGCTTTCCTGTACCAAAAAGAGTTATTGGATTATTGCCGTGAACAGCACATTCAAATTGAGGCTTACAGCCCGATCGCCAGAGCAAAATTCTTTGACCATGAGGTACTGAAACGGGTTGCCAAAAAACACCAAAAAACGGCGGCCCAGGTGATGCTTGCCTGGTTATTGCAACATGATCTGGTGGTGATTCCGAAGTCTGTCAACCCGGAACGAATTGACGAAAACGCTGATATTTTCTTTGATCTGGATGAGGAAGACATGCAGGCATTGAATAATCTGCAGCCGCAAAATCGGCTGGTGGATGGCTTTTGGGCGCCAGATTGGTAGGCGGAGAGGCGAAGATGACAAAGATAGCTAACCTCTCATTGAATGATGGCCAAAGGATTCCACCGATTGGCTTTGGCACCAATGTGCTCAGGGGGCGAAAAGGTATTGATTCGATCCTTACAGCCCTCGACGCTGGCTACCGATTGATTGACACTGCTCAGAGTTATGATAACGAGGAGATCGTAGGGGCAGCTGTGGTAGAAAGCAGCGTTCCCAGGCAAGAACTCGTGCTCACAACCAAGATTACCGATGCACATCAAGGCTATCAGCAAACTCTTGATTCCCTTGAGGTCAGCCTGGCTAAATTGAAGACGGATTGGGTAGATATCTTACTGGTGCATTGGCCGAATGTGCAGGATTTTGAGCGCTCATTAGAAACCTGGCGCGCCCTGATCGACCTGCAGCAGGCAGGAAAGGTAACTACCATTGGCGTCAGTAATTACACCCCCGACCTGCTCCAAAGAACAATTGATGCCAGCGGCGTTGTACCGGCTTTGAACCAGGTGGAGTTTCATCCGTTCCTGGTGCAAAAGGATTTACTGGCGTATTGCCAGCAGAAGGAAATTCGGATTGAGGCTTACTGCCCTATCGCCCGGGCGGAGCGTGCAGGGCACCCTGTTTTGCAGCATCTGGCAGCCAAGTATCAAAAGTCACCCGTCCAGATCATGCTGCGGTGGCATGTGGAGTTGGGTATCGTACCCATCCCACGGTCGGAAAACCCTGATCATATTCGGGGAAATTTTCAGATTTTTGATTTTTCGCTTGTAGAGGATGAAGTTCGGGAGATCAGTGGCCTGAATGAGAATTACCGCATCATCAAGCCGGATAAAAGTCCACCGGGTTGGTAAATTTCCAGGGTACAAGGTGAAAACCCTGCAGTTTTCAGATATTAATCAAATCAGGCCGCGTGATCCACACGGCCTGGTATGTTTATGGTGACCGAAACAAAGCGAGATCAGCCAACCTGGGCAATTTCTACCATTCCTGAGAGGATTTGCTCAAGTGCCATCGTGTGACTGCAGCGGCCGCGGGTTTGGAAGAAATCGCAAGTGCAATGCCACTCACTATCCTGGTAGGTCACGGTGTGGTCATTATTATCACCCTTGAATTGAACCTGGAATTGCTTGAATTCAATTCGTTCACGCTCCTCTGCATATCGTTTGGCTTTCTCAATTTTGCCGATCAATCCATAGTCCATGGTGCACTTTTCCTTTCTATAGGAGAGAACTTAAAAAAGAGCACGCGCGGGGCTTCCCGGCGTGCTTAAAACCGTCAATTGTTTGTCTCAATCGTACCATGTACACCTTTTATTACGTTTGATAATTCAAGTATAAACGGAGTCTTGGATAAGGTCAACCATAATCCGGCGGATCAGTCCGGCGGATCAGTCTGGCGGATCAGTCGCAGTGGGAAACTTCGCCTGTATAATGAAGATTAATGGCATTCTGAGACTCATAGGGTATGCTTAAATCATGCAGACTACCAAAATCGATTGGAGGCATTCATGTCTTTAGCAGAAAATTCGAAGGGGTTCCTGGATTACCTGGAGCAGTGGTTGGCAGCGCTGCCAGTGCTGAGCCTGGAAGAAGCACTCCCTGAGCCTGAAAAATCCGCGATTATCACCGCTGATGTGATCAACGGCTTTTTATATGAAGGTCCGCTTGCCAGCCCTCGTGTTGCAAAAATTGACAAACCGATCACGACTCTCATGCAATCCGCCTGGGATCGGGGGTTGAGAGATATCTTGCTGGTTCAGGAAGGGCACGGGCCTGATTCAATGGAGTTTGAAGCATTTGGCGAACACGCCGTCAGGGGAACTTATAGCGCCGAAGCCATTGACATGATTAAGAATCTGCCCTTTTATGATCAGATGACGACGGTGTATAAAGATTCGATTCATCCCGCGATCAACAATGGTTTTGATACGTGGCTTGAACAAAGAGATTATTTACACACCATGATTGCGGTTGGGGATGTGACCGATCTTTGTCTTTACCAGCTGGCGACTTATTTACGTTTCCATGCCAATGCACATCGCAAACAGCGCCGGGTGATTGTCCCTGAAAATTGTGTACAGACCTGGCATCTTTCAGTTGAAGACGCAAAGAATCTGCCAGCCATGCCCCACCATGGGGACATGCTGCATGCCACTTTCCTGTATCATATGGCGTTGAATGGGATTGAGGTTGTAAAGCAGATTGAGCCGTCCAAGTAATTAGCAATAACGCAGCTTAATTATCCAAACTGCCGCCCAGAGCCGCCTGCATAGGTCTTTCTCAATTATGCCTTTGTGGTATGATTATCGCTTGGAACTATGAAATTAATTGAGAGAGAGAACAGCTTAGCATTGCGATGCATGATGCACCTGTGGAAATTTATGGGGTGATTTCTACAGGTATTCTATTTAAAAGAGGATCAAAATTATGAATGAAATTCGAAGAGAAAAACCGGTCACCTTCAACCTGCCACGCCGGATCAAGCGGTTGGAAGACCTTGCTTACAACCTGTGGTGGGTTTGGCATTCTGAAGCACAACGTTTGTTTAAGGAAATCGATGCCATATTGTGGGAAGAAACCCATCACAACCCGATTGTTTTCTTGCGGGATTGTGAACGTCCACGCCTGAATGCCGTCACGCAGGATCGTTATTTTTTGGATCGATATGACATGGTCATGCGCGAAATGGACCGCTATCTGAATGAAAAGGATACCTGGTTTTCACGAACTTATCCCGAACTGACAGATGAGCTGATGGCTTATTTCTCCTTTGAGTTTGGGCTGCACGAATCATTGATGGTGTATGCGGGCGGGCTGGGAGTTTTATCCGGTGATCATTTGAAGGAGTCAAGTGACCTCGGCATCCCCCTGGTGGCAGTTGGCTTTGTGTATACTTATGGCTATTTTTCACAGCGCATCAGCGAGGATGGCTGGCAGCAGGCTGAAAATGTACCGATAGATTTTGATGCACTGCCTTTGCTGCGCCTGGTGGATGAGCAAGGCGAGCCGGTGAAGATTTCGATTGATCTGCCGGGTCGCAAGGTTTTTGCACGCATTTATGAGTTAAATGTGGGGCGGGTCAAGCTGCTGCTGCTGCACACGAATATTCCCGATAATGATCCGAACGATCGGCAGCTAACCGACATGCTCTACATCAGCGATCTTGAACTGCGCATTTCGCAGGAAATTCTGTTGGGAATGGGTGGTGTGCGTGCCCTGCGTGCGCTTGGTTATGAGCCGACAGCCTGGCATATGAATGAAGGTCATTCGGCATTTCTGACGCTGGAACGGGCACTGGAGTATGTTAAGGATGGGCTGCCCTTTGACGCAGCAGTTGAACGCATCAAGCACAGCAACATCTTCACGACCCACACCCCCGTGCCTGCGGGCAATGATGAATTCCCCCTGTGGTTGATTGATAAGTATTTTGTCCATGTTTGGCCTGAGCTGGGTCTTTCTCGGGAAGATTTTATCAATATTGCCAAGATCAAACAATCCTGGGGTGGAGATGCCTTCAGCATGCCCATTCTTGCCCTGAAACTGTCGGAATACCGTAATGGGGTTTCCGAACTGCACGGACAGGTGGCGCGGGAGATGTGGTCCTTCTTGTGGCCTGAAACCCGTGATGAAAACGTGCCGATTGGGCATGTTACCAACGGCATTCATACTGAAACCTGGTTGGCTAGGCGAATGGGCATTTTGTTCTCACGCTATCTCGGGTCCGATTGGCCTGATCGCATTGATGATCCCGAACTGTGGGCACAAATTGAGAATATCCCGGATGACGAGCTCTGGCGAGTACGGCGGCACCTCAAAAGAAAGCTGGTTGCCTACATTATCAGCCGCAGCCGAGACCAGTGGGAAACCACCCGGGTGCATCCTGTGCAGACGATTGCCAGCGGTGTTTTACTGGATCCCTATGCCCTGACGATTGGTTTTGCTCGCCGGTTTGCCACCTATAAGCGCGGCAATCTGATTTTTAGAGATTATGACCGGTTGTTGAACATTGTAACCAATGCGCGCATGCCGGTTCAGTTTATCTTTGCTGGCAAGGCGCACCCCGCAGATGAGCCTGGAAAACAGATGATCCAGGAAGTCTACCGGGCAGTGAAAGACGCTCGATTTGGCGGCAGGCTGGCATTCCTGGAAGATTACGACATGAATGTGGCTCGCTACCTGGTACAGGGTGTGGATGTTTGGCTGAATACCCCCCGCCGCCCGCGTGAAGCCTCAGGCACTTCGGGTATGAA